>JAHEEV010000169.1 GCA_024640505.1 Halieaceae bacterium | reverse complement strand
ATACGCGAATCCGCCATGTCTCTGGACTCCTTTTTCTGCGGTCCACCAGAGCAGGCAACAGTACGCCCTAATGCCGGGCGTCCTGTTTACTGCAGCCAACCGCCGCTGAAGGGAATAGACTGACCCACAAAGAAGTCAGTTTCGTCAGAAGCCAGGAAGAGTGCAAACAGCGCATCCTCGTGGCCGGTCGCCAGGCGTCCGGCCGGAACCTGGGCGATGTATGCCTTGAATTCTTCTGACTGGACAAATTCCGGCGGGAAATAGGCCGGGTTCTCCACGAAAATCTGGGCGATAAGGTTGATCTGAACGTTGTATTTTGCCGCCTCAGCGCCCACCGTTCTAACGTAGCTCACCTGGGCCGCCTGATGCCTGGTCACAATTGACGATGGTCGATGGTGGTAGATCGAATTATCCCGATGCATTAATGGATGGTTACGTCATTGCACGGTCCTGAAGTGACTTCTTCAGTAAGCCACGTCAGTCGCCTTCCGGGCGGGCAAACAGGCTGTCGTGGAGGGGCACATTGAAGTCCAGCGCCTTGACAGCGGCTCGCCAGGTACCGTCGGCGCTCGAGATCCAGCGCGGATGGTGAATGCCATCCTTAACGAAATCCCAGGGCCCGGTCAGGCTACCGATCTCATCGTCGTAGACACCGAACGCATAGGGCTCACCTCTGGCATCCAGTTTGAGCCAGAGAAGCCGTTTTTCGCCAGAGAGCACCTCCAGTCGGCCGTCAGCAGCTATGTCAAGAGCTAATGCGGGGTCGCGGGCTGCGATACGGTGGATCGTGCGGTAGAGATGAGCCTCGTACCACGCCATGTCCTCGGCAAAAAGATCCCCGGGCACGTCTTCTATCCTGCCGGAGCGCCTCAGTCGCCAATTGTTATCCGTGCCGTCTATAACGCGGATAAGGTGGAGATCTTGCGCCGTGGTCTCGATTCGGAAACGCGGACGTTCGAAATCCACAGTTATCACGGTATAGACGACAGTTGGTTCGCTTTCACGATTTTGTTGCGAGCCATTGATCGTATTTTTGAGAGCGGCCCACCCACCGCGGCCGCCGATTCGGTCGAGCATTTTTTCGGCCAGTGCTTCCGCCTTCAGATTCTGCCCGTGGACAGCCATGCAAAAGAGAAGCGCGATAAGGCTGGCCAGCCGTGTTGCTGCCCCTCCTGGGGTCGAGTGGCTTGATGTTTTGCCAGGCTGAGTCGTCACATACATCATTCCGGGCTGGTAAAGCGCCACACGTCATCGTCTACCCGCAGATAGTTGAGGGGATCATCGAAGTCGAAGGTCTCCCGGTCCCCACCGAAGGTATAGACTGCGGGGCGCGGGATGATCGAATTCGGATGGGTTACGATGATATCGAAATCGTATTTGATATCTTCCGATGACATGGCGTTCCAGGGCGGGTTGCTTAGCAACTCCCAGCGGGCGCCATCATCGCTTGTCCAGACGTCAACCGGGTTTTCCGGCAGGCCAAAACCGCCAAAGCAGATAAAGCGATCCTGGATGACAGCGCATTGGTGTCCCGGTCGTGCGGGCCACTCCGCGGATTCCGTTACCTGCTCCCAGTTTTCGCCATCGCTACTGCGCCAGACATCGTTGAAGTAAGGCAGTTCACAATCAGGCTGCGGCTCACAAAGAAAACCGACCTCTCCACCGAGCAGATAAAGATAATCGCCGCGAGTGACCAACTCGGCGCCTGCTCGCCTGGACCAAGGTGCTGCAGCCGTTACCTGCTGCCAATTCCTGCCGTCCGGCGACTTCCACACATCGTTGAAATAAATGCGTACCGGCGGCCCGCCAATGATCGAACTGTCGTCGTTCTGGGAGCCTCCAAGTACATAGATTTCTCCATTAAGCGTCGCAGCGGATAATCCGGCTCGACCGGCCCAACCGGCATCCGCGGTCATTTGCTCCCAGGTAATGCCATCGCTACTGCGCCAGACATCGTTGAAGAATTGGGAAGTCGATACAAACGGAGGACATATGTCGGGTGGAAGCCCCCCGCAAGGAACAGGCACTACCTGGAAATTTTGCCCCCCCATGACGTAGATGTAACCGTCGAGGGTCACCGCTTTGAAATAGGCGCGCGGAGCCCAGTGTTCGTCACCGCCGGTATCCAGAATCTTTTCCCAGGTCACTCCGAGATCATCGCTCGCCCAGACATCAGACCAGATGTCACTGTCTCCGGGAATGGGGAAGGGCATCATGGGTGGCCTCGGGGTGCGCCCACCCAGCACATAAAAACGATCGTTCAGTTCAACCGACTGCAGACCCGCCCTGGGGTCCCAGTGATTTCCTGAAGATACTTCCTCCCAGGCATAGGTTTCGAAATCGAGTACTTTCTCGAGGTCCTGATTTTTTCCGTTCTCCCCATCGCTGCCATCCGAGCAGGCTGCGGTGCAGATCGCGACACAGACGGCCAACACGGCCGCGGTAAGTTTTGATGTCATCTCAAGTCCCTGCCAATAAACGGGTTTCCGTGAAAATCCTACAGACGTCAGACAAGCGATGCAACGGTAGCGCAGGGATTGGAAGACTGCCGGGTGGCCTCACGGTACATCGGTCATGCGGAGAATGTCGACGACCCGGCTTGTCAGCATCGATCAAACATCTATCATTGACCCTGTACCCATCGGGAATGATGGTCAGGTGAGCATCCAGAAGGAACAGGAGTACGACAATGGACCGAATCAAATTGCTACTGGCGGCGGCCTTGCTGGCCGGCGGATTTATCAGAATGTCCTACGCGGATGAAGCGGCCACCCAGATGGCACGCGGCGCCGAGATCTATGCGCAGAGTTGCGCCGCCTGCCATGGTCCCTCCGGGGGTCCCGATCCCGATTCCCCACTGGTGCAAAGCCTGGGTGTGATGCCGGCCAATTTCTCCGATGCCCTGTTCAACAGCCGCGAGCCCGCCTCGACCTGGAAGATGGTGATCACCCACGGTGGCGCGGCGATGGGTTTCTCGGACAAGATGCCCGCCTTCGGCGACGCGTTTCCGGAGCAGGACATCGACGCCGTGCTGGTGTACATCAAGACGCTGGGCGGTGAACACGACTACCCGGACGGCGAGCTCAACCTGTTCCTGCCGGTTCGTACCAAGAAGGCATTCCCGGAAGACGAGTGGGTGTGGAAGCAGCGCTACACGGGGCAGGACGGCGACAACGCCTGGAAGAACACCCTCGAGTACGAGTTCCGCGTCGGCGAGCGCGGACAGGGCATTGTCGAGGTGACACACGAGGTCGAGGGCGATGACTCTGAATTCGGGCACTTCGAGCCCGGCTTCAAGTATGTACTCATGCACGACAGGGGTACCGGGTTCATTCTCACCGGGGCCGCCCAGGTCGGGGTTCCCCTGAACAGCGACGCCAACTGGGAGTTCCTGCCCTACCTGGCTTTCGGCAAGATCCTCTCCCCCAACTGGGTCCTGCAGGGCAGTGGTCGGTTGAAATTTGATCTCGAGGACTCGGACGGCAGCAGCGCCGAACTGGCCGGCATCGCGCACTGGGTTCACACTGACTGGGGGCGCGCGGTATTCCCGGCTCTGGAACTGGTGGCGGAGGTGCCCTTTGAAAGAGGCAGCGGTCCGGACCGCAAGGACGCCCTGCAGTGGTCGGTGCTGCCCCAGGCCCGCATCGGCCTGAACAAACGTGGCAATATCGCGCTCAACGCAGGAGTCGAGTTGCCCGTGAACGATCGTGATGACCGTTACGACTGGCGTGCCTACGTCTACTTCATCTGGGATTTCGCCGACGGTGGTCTGTTCGACGGATGGTAAGCGGATGGGTCATCCCGCGGCCACCCAATCTACGTGTACTTTGACAGGTCCAGGGTTATGATTGGCGGGGTTTTAACCCTCCCGGCTCCGGGTGGGAGGATATTCTATGGTCGATCGAGGTGAGCGATGAAGGACGTCGATGATGAAACACGAGCGGCAGAGGTAACGGAAGCGATCAGCACGTCGTTGCGGCGCCACTACGAACTGACCCTCGGGCGCGACGATTTCGGGGACTCCCACCGCTACCTCTATCATGCACTGGCCCTGACACTGCGCGACCAGCTCGTAGAGCGTTGGCGCGCGACCCGCCGACGCTACGCTGCAGAGAACCCCAAGCGCGTTTATTATCTGTCTCTCGAGTACCTGATGGGCCGGAGCCTCAATAACGCGCTGTTGAACCTGGCTGTCGAAGAGCCCGTCCGCGAGGCATTGGAGCAGTATGCCTGCGAACTGGAACTGGTCGCCGAGGAGGAACTCGATGCCGGCCTGGGCAACGGTGGTCTCGGCCGCCTTGCCGCCTGTTTTCTCGACAGCTGCGCCAGCCTTGATATTCCGGTGACGGGTTACGGCATCCGTTACCAGTACGGGATGTTCCATCAGAAGATACGCGGCGGATTTCAGGTCGAACAGCCGGACAACTGGCTGCGCGACGGCAGCCCGTGGGAAATAGAGACACCTGAAAATACCCGCCGGGTCCGCTTCTACGGGCACTGTGAGCAGGAGCCGACCGGTAATGGTCTACAGCGCTCCCGCTGGGTGGATACCCATGACATCCTCGCGGTACCTTACGATGTGCCGGTGCCGGGGTACCGCAACGACACGGTGAACACGCTGCGCCTGTGGAAGGCGGCGGCCACCGATGATTTTGATCTGCACGAGTTCAACGCCGGCAGTTACACGGATGCGGTGGCGGCCAAGAACCAGGCGGAACAGATCACTATGGTCCTTTACCCTAATGATGTCAGCGAACTGGGGAAGGAATTACGCCTGCGTCAGCAGTATTTCCTCGCTTCCGCGAGTCTGCAGGACGTGCTGGATCACTGGGTCAGGCAGAATGGCCGGAACTTCGACCCGTTCGCGGAGAAAAACTGCTTCCAGCTGAACGACACGCATCCGACCGTCGCGGTAGCCGAACTGATGCGCCTGCTGCTCGACGAGCAGGGGCTTGACTGGGACACGGCGTGGGAGATTACCACCCGGACCATGGCCTATACCAATCACACATTGTTGCCGGAAGCGTTGGAAGCCTGGTCTGTCGGACTTTTCTCACAGCTCTTGCCGCGCCTGCTGGAGATTATCTACGGCATAAACGACAGGTTCCTGGCCCTGGTCGAGGAACAATGGCCCGGCGATGGCGATCGCAAGCGGCGCATGTCCATCATCGAGGAGGGGGATCACCCCAGGGTGAGAATGGCCTTCCTGGCCATTGTCGGGAGCTTTTCGGTCAACGGCGTCGCAGCCCTGCACACGGAGCTGCTGCAGCGCGGCCTCTTCAGCGATTTTTATGAGCTATGGCCGCACAAATTCAACAACAAGACCAATGGGGTCACCCCACGGCGCTGGCTTGCCCACTGCAATCCCAGGCTCAACGCATTGATCAGCGAGCGGATAGGGGAGGGCTGGGTGACCGAGCTGGGTCGGTTGGCCGACCTGCGGGCTCACGTCGAGGACGCGGAATTTGCGGGACAGTGGCTGGCGGTTAAACAGCATAATAAATTTGACCTGGCGGCTCTGGTGGCCCGGGAATGCCGGGTCAGCTTCGACGTGGATATGCTTTTCGATGTTCAGGTCAAGCGCATCCACGAGTACAAGCGCCAACTGCTGAATATCCTCCACGTCATCCATCTTTACGACCGGATCGATCGCGGCGACACGGCGGGTCTTCAGCCGCGCTGCGTGCTAATCGGGGGCAAAGCCGCTCCTGGTTACGAGATGGCGAAACTGACCATCAAGCTGATCAATAACGTGGCGGCGGTGATCAACGATGACGAGCGGGCGAGCGACTGGCTGCGGGTCGCTTTTCTGCCCGATTACCGGGTAACCTCGATGGAGGTCATCTGTCCTGGAACCGACCTCTCAGAGCAGATTTCCACCGCGGGCAAGGAGGCTTCGGGTACCGGCAACATGAAATTCATGATGAACGGCGCCCTCACCATCGGCACCTTTGATGGCGCCAATATCGAAATCCGCGAGGCGGTGGGGGAGGAGAACTTCTTCCTGTTTGGCCTGACCGCAGACGAAGTGGAGGCAATGCGCGCAAATTACGAGCCCGACGCCATTATCGCTGCCGACCCCGACCTGGCCCGGGTCATGGCCCTGCTCGAGCAGGGTCGCTTCAACGCGACCGAGCCCGGCATATTTGATCCTGTTATCAGCGCGGTCCGCAGCCCACATGATCCCTGGATGACCGCCGCGGACTTCGCTAGCTATGTCGAAGCGCAGCAGCGCGCCGGTGACGCCTACCGCGACCGGGCTTCCTGGGCGCGAAAAAGTATTCTTAATACGGCGTGCAGTGGGCGATTTTCCAGCGACAGGACTATAGGCGAGTACCGCGACCAGATCTGGTACCGGTGAACCGTGGAATCCAGCGCGTCGATAGCGCCTGCACGATCACACTTGAGCAGGGGTTCCGGCGCGTTGCCAGTCCTAACTGTCCCG
>JAHEEV010000168.1:2572-6480 GCA_024640505.1 Halieaceae bacterium | reverse complement strand
TGCCAGAAGTCGTTTGGCAGCAGTGCATCAACCGGTTGCAGGATGAATTACCGTCGCAACAGTTCAACACCTGGATCAGGCCACTACAGGCCAGCCTGGAAGGTCATTCACTCACACTGATTGCACCTAACCGGTTCATCAAGGATTTTGTATCGGACAAATTCGTCCAGCGGATCTCGGAGTTGGTTCGGGAACTGGAACCTGACAGTGCCATGGACGTCGTACTTGAAATCGGCGGCAGGTCCGGTCTCCAGGCTTCCGGCACGAGTACCAACGGGCGGAACCGACGGGTAACCGATGGGCTACAACCCATGGTTTCCGGAACGGCGGTAACCGGCCTGACGCGTTCTCCGACGCCGGTTCGTCCCTTGTCCGCACGAACTGAAACCGATGGACCCGGGATATCCGGCCAGGCGAATTCACGGCGGGTCGAGGTGGAGGGGTCGCTGCAACACCAGCACCATCTGGTGGACAACTATACCTTTGACAGTTTTGTCGAGGGCAAGTCCAATCAACTGGCACTGGCGGCCGCCAGGCAGGTGGCAGAAAACCCGGGCGACTCCTATAACCCGCTATTTCTCTACGGCGGAGTCGGGCTTGGTAAAACCCACCTGATGCACGCCGTCGGGAATGCGCTCAAGAATGAAAATCCACAGGCCAATGTGGTCTATCTGCACTCGGAGCGTTTCGTAGCCGATATGGTGAAAGCTCTCCAGTTGAATGCCATCAGCGATTTCAAGCGCTACTATCGTTCGGTGGATGCCCTGTTAATTGATGACATACAGTTTTTCGCCAAAAAAGATCGGTCTCAGGAAGAGTTTTTTCATACGTTCAACGCCCTGCTGGAAGGCGGGCAGCAGATGATCCTGACCTGTGATCGCTACCCGAAAGAGATCGATGGCCTGGAAGAACGCCTGAAGTCCCGCTTCGGTTGGGGCCTCACGGTTGCCGTCGAGCCTCCGGAACTGGAGACGAGAGTCGCGATTCTGATGAAAAAGGCCACGCAGGCGCGGATTGACCTGCCTCCGGATGCCGCATTTTTCATCGCACAGAGAATTCGTTCTAATGTTCGAGAGCTTGAAGGGGCGCTTAAAAGAGTCATAGCAAGCGCTCACTTCACTGGCCGGAAGATCGATATCGATCTGATCAAGGACAGCCTCAAGGACCTGCTGGCGCTGCAGGACAAACAGGTGAGTCTCGACAACATTCAGCGCACCGTTGCGGAGTATTACAAGATCAAGGTGGCCGACCTGATGTCGCGCCGGCGCAGTCGGTCTGTCGCCAGGCCACGCCAGGTCGCCATGGCCCTGGCCAAGGAACTTACCAACCACAGCCTGCCGGAAATTGGGGATAGCTTCGGTGGTAGAGACCACACGACAGTGTTGCATGGATGTCGTAAAATCAAGGAACTTCGTGAAACCAACTCCGATATTCGCGAAGATTACAAGAATTTGTTGCGATCACTCACAACCTGAAGATCCGGCTCAATTATAAAACCTCCTTTTATAGGTGCTCTGTCACCCGGGCAACAGGTTGTAAACAATAAGCTGACATAGACTGGCAAGGGATCGATTTTTTATGAAGTTCACTATTTCGCGGGATGCGTTGCTGAAACCGTTGAATCTCGTGGCCGGTGTGGTCGAGCGGCGCCAGACCCTGCCTATCCTGGCAAATGTTTTGATGGTGCTGGAGGATGATCGCCTTTCTCTCACAGGTACCGACCTGGAGGTCGAGCTGGTTGGCAGGGTCCAGTTAGCCGGTGCCGGGGAGTCGGGAGAAGTCACCGTGCCAGCCCGGAAGCTGGTCGATATCTGCAAATCGCTGCCGGAGGGGTCAGATATCCAATTTGCCGTGAAGGACAGCAAAGTGACGGTCAAATCAGGCCGCAGTCGATTCACACTATCCACCCTGCCTTCCCGTGAATTTCCCAATGTTGAAGACAGCCTTGGTACGCACCAGTTCAAGGTAAAACAGGGACAGTTGAAGCGCTTGATAGATCGGACTGCCTTTGCCATGGCGCAGCAGGATGTCCGCTACTACCTCAACGGTATGTTATGGGAGTTGAGTGGTGGGCAACTCCGAGTTGTCGCCACCGACGGTCACCGCCTGGCCTTGTGTACGCTGCCGGAAAAACTGAATGCAGATGGCGATACCCAGGTTATTCTGCCGCGCAAAGGTGTGCTGGAGCTGGCGCGCCTTCTGCTGGATGAAGCTGCAGAGGTAGTGGTCGTCATCGGCAGAAATCACATCCGTGCAACCACCAATGATTTCACCTTCACATCCAAGCTGGTGGATGGCAAGTTTCCCGATTACCAGCGAGTTCTGCCCCGGTCGCCAGACAAGATCGTTGTGGGGTCCCGGCTGGAGCTGCGGCAGGCCTTCACGCGTACTGCAATTCTTTCAAATGAAAAATACCGTGGTGTTCGCCTGAAATTAACGGATAACAGTCTGGATATCGTAGCCAATAACCCTGAACAGGAAGAGGCCGAAGAGGCCGTTCCGGTCCAGTATGAGGGTGATTCACTGGAGGTCGGCTTCAATGTCAGCTATTTGCTCGACGTTCTGGGGGTGCTAAGTGGGGATGAGGTGAAACTGTCGCTGTCCGATCCCAACAGTAGTGCACTGCTGGAAGAGTCCGAAGAAGGCGATTCGCTGTACGTTGTCATGCCAATGCGCCTTTGAGAACCACCTTGATTTGGCGCTGGTATTGCGTCGGGTAAGACCCGGCGCATACTACCCCTCTGTCCCGCTGCGCTAGCAATAAGAGCCCGAATTCCGTGGCACTTTCCCGATTACAAATACACCATGTACGAAATCTCGATCAGGTAGAGTTGCGCGATCTTGGCCAGGTGAACGTGCTGTACGGCGCCAATGGATCAGGTAAAACAAGTATCCTCGAGGCCATTCATCTCTTGGGTATGGCGAAATCGTTTCGTGCTAGCAGCGTAAAGTCCTTAATAAGCTATGACCAGCCGAGCTGCACTGTGTTCGGGACTGTGGGGGGCGAGACAGAAGCATCATCAAACATGACGACCCCTATCGGCGTACAGCGTGCCAGGAACGGCGATATACAGATCAAGATTTCTGGTAACCCCGTAAGGACTGTGGCGGAACTGGCGGAATACCTACCGATACAGGTGATCAACGCTGACAGTTTTGATTTGCTGACCGGCAGCCCGGGAGCCAGGCGACGATACCTGGACTGGGGTGTGTTCCACGTGGAACATCGATTTTTTATCGAGTGGCAGCGTTTTCAGCGATGCATTAAACAGCGCAATAAACTATTGCGGCGTGGTAAAATGGCCGGCACTGAGTTGGCGGTCTGGTCGCGCGATCTAGCGGCAGCCGGAACGGCGATAAACGAGTACCGAAAGGCTTATTTAAAGCAGTTGGTCCCCCGGTTTGAGGCGATCACGCATGAAGTCTCACCCGCTTTTGAAGCAGTGGAACTGCGTTTTTCACAGGGGTGGGACAAGCAACTGGATTACGAGACCGCGCTGGAATGCAGCAAAGAGGTTGACCAGGGTCAGGGCTTTACCCATGTAGGGCCACAGCGTGCTGATTTCAGGGTGGTCATTGATGGTCATCCTGCCTCAGAAACGCTCTCGAGGGGGCAGCAGAAGTTAGTTGTATGCGCCTTGAAACTTGCCCAGGGGCAGTTGATGGCGGAGTCTGGTGGAGGTCGGTGCATATATCTTGTCGATGATCTGCCGTCAGAACTCGATGCGCATCATAACCGCCGGGTATGTAAACACCTGGCTGAAATGAGCGCCCAGGTCTTTATCACTTGCGTGGAGCAGCAAGACGTTTGCGCCGTATGGCCTGAAACCGTTCCACTGGCAATGTTCCACGTGGAACATGGCGCCGTGCAGTCGGGCACCGTGCAGACGGGCGCCGTGCAGACGGGC
>JAHEEV010000168.1:0-2472 GCA_024640505.1 Halieaceae bacterium | reverse complement strand
CGGGCTCTGTTAAGAAACCATGATGCGCCAACGCATTATCTATAGAAGCAGTATCGGGACGGATTAAATGAGCGAAGGTGAACAGAACTACGATTCTTCCAGTATCAAGGTACTGAAAGGGCTTGATGCAGTCCGCAAGCGCCCTGGTATGTATATCGGGGATACGGATGATGGGACGGGCTTGCACCATATGGTGTTTGAGCTCGTCGATAACTCCATCGACGAGGCATTGGCCGGGCATTGTAAAGAGATCCACATTGTTATTCATCCGGATGAATCGGTATCGGTCGGTGACGATGGAAGGGGCATTCCTACTGAAATGCATGAGGAAGGAGTCTCTGCCGCCGAGGTCATCATGACGGTGCTGCACGCGGGAGGAAAGTTCGACGACAATACCTACAAGGTATCCGGTGGCCTTCACGGTGTCGGTGTCTCCGTGGTGAATGCGCTCTCGGAAGAGCTCATACTCACCATTCGTCGGGAAGGTAAGATGTACGAGCAGATCTACCGCCATGGTGTCCCGGCTGCACCCTTGGCAGAAATCGGATCGACCGACACTTCTGGAACCTCGGTCCGTTTCAAGCCCTCTTCTGAGACATTTACCAATATTGAATTTCATTTTGACCAGTTGGCCAAACGACTTCGCGAACTGGCGTTCCTGAATTCCGGCGTGAGTATTCATCTCAAGGATGAGCGCAGCGGGAAGGAAGAGAAGTACAACTACGAGGGCGGCCTCAACGCGTTCGTGGATTATCTCAACCAGAACAAGACTCTGGTTAATAAACCCTTTCATTTTCAAGTAGTTACAGAAGATGAGATTGGTGTGGAGATCGCGCTGCAGTGGAATGATTCGTTCCAGGAAAATATTTTCTGTTACACCAATAATATTCCCCAGCGAGATGGGGGTACCCATCTGGCCGGATTCCGGGCAGCGCTGACCCGAAGCCTGAACAGCTACATCGAGCGAGAAGGTCTGGCAAAGAAAGCCAAGGTCAATACGACGGGTGACGATGCACGAGAGGGGCTCACGGCGATTATTTCGGTGAAAGTCCCGGATCCCAAGTTTTCCTCACAGACCAAGGACAAACTGGTTTCGTCGGAAGTGAAGTCTGCGGTAGAGCAGACCATGAACGCCAACTTCAACGACTATCTGCTGGAAAACCCCTCGGAAGCCAAGTCTGTGGTTGGCAAAATGCTGGATGCAGCCCGCGCCCGGGAGGCTGCGCGCAAAGCCAGGGAGATGACCCGGCGTAAGGGTGCGTTGGATATAGCCGGTCTTCCGGGCAAGCTGGCAGATTGTCAGGAAAAAGATCCGGCACTTTCGGAACTCTATCTGGTAGAGGGTGATTCCGCCGGGGGCTCTGCCAAACAGGGTCGCAACCGCAAGTTTCAGGCTATCCTTCCCCTGAAGGGAAAGATTCTTAACGTGGAGAAAGCGCGGTTTGACAAGATGCTTGGTTCCGCCGAAGTGGGAACCATTGTCACCGCACTGGGCTGTGGTATAGGCAAGGATGAATTCGACCCCGATAAGCTTCGCTATCACAGTATTATTATCATGACCGATGCCGATGTGGATGGATCTCACATCAGAACCCTGTTGCTCACATTCTTTTTCCGTCAGATGCGCGAGCTGATCGAACGCGGTCATGTCTTTATAGCCCAGCCACCCCTGTACAAGATAGCCAAGGGTAAACAGCACCAGTATCTCAAGGACGATGAGGCATTAAATCAGTATCTGACGCAATCTGCCCTGGAAAATGCTGCTATCTACGTCAATCCGGACGCGCCACCGATTACCGGCAACGCTCTGGAGGAACTGGTTGATCGTTACCGCAGCGTTTCGTCAACCATCGAGCGCCTCAGCCGGCTCTACTCTTCCGAAGTACTGTGGCAGATGGTTTATGGCCAGGTTCTGACAATCGAGCAACTGACCGATGAGCAGGCCGTCGCGGCTTTCGCCGAGATGCTAAGTGAGCGCTTACAAACCTCCACAGGCAAGGGCAACAACTATTCAGTGATGGTGCGCAGGGATCCTGAGCGCCAGATCTATTTCCCCGTGGTCAAGTTGCTCTCCCACGGCGTGGAGTCGGAGACGGAGTACACGCACGAATTCTTCTCCTCCGGGGAGTATCGCAGCCTGGTGGCCCTGGGTGAGACGATAAATAACCTGGTAGAAGAAGAGGGCTATTTTCAGCGTGGTGATAAAACCCTGCAGACTCGCGATTTTGCCGAGGGCCTGGATTGGCTCATGAGTGAGGCGCGAAGGGGATACAGTATTCAACGCTACAAGGGCCTGGGTGAAATGAATCCGGAGCAACTGTGGGAAACGACCATGGATCCGGAAGTACGCCGCATGCTGAAGGTAACCGTTGAAGACGCAATCGCTGCTGACCAGATTTTTACGACGCTCATGGGCGACCAGGTGGAACCACGGCGCGATTTCATCGAGGAGAATGCCCTGTCGGTGGCCAA
>JAHEEV010000167.1 GCA_024640505.1 Halieaceae bacterium | reverse complement strand
GCCCTATCGTGAAAACCATCCTGCCAGATCTTTCCCGTCCCTGGCTGCAGGCGTCGAATCGATCGCGCGGACTGGCTCTTTACGAATCGCACGACCTGGGATAACTCATATCCCTCCCGCAACTGCATCATCCAGTGCAGGTGGTCGGGCATTACCACGAATGCATGAGTGGTTGTCGAACGCTCTGCGGCTATGAGGGAATGCACGACGCATCGGGCTTGTATAAGACTGGCAAAATGAGGCTCCCGCCCGTCGGTCACGGTCGTAATCATGTAGATCTGTCCCGCCACGGAACGACGACCGGCTCGCAGTCGGTGGGAGCGTAGATCGGTGTGAGGCATCGCGTGGGGCCGTTTTCAATGTACGGTGAATTTTAACGGCGATGGAGGGTTGCCCGAACATCAGAAATGGTCGTGGATGACATAATTTATCGGCCACGGACAGCGTGCCCCTCTCTATGGGTAGTGGCCTCCTACAGGGGCATGGGTTTTCGTGGGAGCGTTCTCCGAACGCGATGAGATATGGCGCAGGATTCATCGGCCGCGGAGCGGCCTCCTACAGGGATTTGGTGACGATTTCGTAGACGTCGGGGGAGAGATCGGGCATGGCGGCCAGGCGTTCCAGCTGGGCGCGCATCAGGTCCTGGCGACCCTTGTAGTTGCGCCACTTGGTCAGGGGGGTGAGCTGGCGCGCGGCGATCTGCGGATTGCTGCGGTTGAGCTGCTCTACCACGTCGGCGAGGAAGGCGTACCCCGCCCCGTCGGCCCGGTGAAAATTGACCGGGTTCTGGTTGCAGAACACGCCCACCAGGGCGCGTACCTTGTTGGGGTTGCGCAGGTCGAAGTCCGGGTGTGACATCAGCGCGCGCACCCGTGCCAGACCATCGCCATAGGGTACGGCTGCCTGGACCTGGAACCACAGGTTCACCACCAGCGCCTCCTGTCGCCAGTCGCCGTAGAATGTGTCCAGAGCCGGACCGGACACGTCGTCGGGCGCGTGCAGGGCAAGAACCCGCAGCGCGCCCAGGCGATCCGTCATATTGGTGGCGCCGGCAAACTGCTGTTCGGCCAGGTGCATGTGCGCCGGGTCGATACAGCACAGGAATTCCAGACAGGTGTTGCGCAACTTGCGCGCCGCGATCTGGGCTGCTGACGGCGCGTAGGGCTCGTCGACCGCCAGGCGATGGTAGGCGTCCTGCAGCAAGGTCTCGCAGCTGCTGCCGATTTCGCGCAGGACGGTCTCCCTGGCCTGGTGAATGGTGTCCACGTCCGCACCGCCATTGTGGCTGGCCAGCTCCGCCAGGTAGTTCTCGCCGGGCAGCGCCAGCATGTCCGCCACCAGCGCCGCATCGAGCGATTCGTCCTCCAGCAGCGTACTGCAGGCTCGCGGGAGCAGTGGGTCGACCGCCACCGGCGCACCCTGCTGCAGTTGCACTTCGACCTCGCCGATCACCCGGGTGGCGAGGGCCTGGGCGCTGTCCCAGCGCACGAAGCCGTCGTCGTCCCGGCTCATCAGGGTAAACAGGTTTTCCTTGCTGTAGTCGTAGTGCAGCCGCACCGGCGCGGAGAAGCCGCGCAACAGGGAGGGCACCGGACGCTCCGCCACACCCTCGAAGACGAAACGCTGGGACGGCTGGTCGACGCGCAGTACGGTGTGCGTATTGTCCCCGGTTTCCGGATCGGGCTCGCGGTCCGCCAGGCGCAGGGGCAGGTTGCCGGCATCACCCAGCAGACCCATCGCCAGGGGAATCACCAGGGGTTGTTTCTCCGGCTGCCCCGGGGTGGGCGGACAGGACTGTTCCACGTGGAGAGTGTAGCGCTGCGCGTCGGCATCGTACTCGTCCCGCACGGTGAGTTCCGGTGTCCCGGCCTGGGAATACCAGCGGCGGAACTGGCCCAGGTCGACGCCGCTGGCATCCTCCATGGCCAGGACGAAATCCTCGCAGGTCGCCGCCTGGCCGTCGTGGCGCTCGAAGTAAAGGTCCGAGCCGAGCCGGAATTCCGCCGGGCCCAGCAGGGTGTGGATCATCCGCACCACTTCGGCACCCTTTTCGTAGACGGTCAGGGTATAGAAATTGTTGATCTCGATGTAGGACTCCGGACGCACCGGGTGGGCCATGGGCCCGCCGTCCTCGGCGAACTGGGCGGTGCGCAACACCATCACGTCCTCCACCCGTTTCACCGTGGGTGAGCCCATGTCGGCGGAGAAGCCCGCATCGCGGAAAACGGTGAAGCCTTCCTTAAGGCTCAGCTGGAACCAGTCCCTGCAGGTCACCCGGTTGCCGCTCCAGTTGTGAAAGTACTCGTGGGCGACGATCGCCTCGATCCGCTGAAAGCCGGCATCCGTCGTGATATCCGGCGTGCACAGGACGCAGGAGCTGTTGAAGATGTTGAGGCTCTTGTTCTCCATCGCCCCCATGTTGAAGTCGTCCACCGCCACGATGTTGAAGATCTCCAGGTCGTACTCGCGGCCGTAGACATTCTCATCCCAGCGCATGGCGTGCTTCAGGCTGGACATGGCGTGGCTGCATTTGTCGAGATCCTTCTCCTCCACGTAGATGCGCAGGGTCACGTCCCGTCCCGAACAGGTCATGAAGCGATCCTCGACATGCTCCAGGTCACCGGCCACCAGGGCGAACAGGTAGGCCGGCTTGGGGAAGGGGTCGTGCCAGACGGCCCGATGCCGCCCTCCATCGAGCTCGCCGTCCGCGATCAGGTTGCCGTTGCTGAGCAGCACCGGGTAGCGGTGGTGATCGGCCTCGATGGTGACCGTGAACACGGACAGTACGTCCGGCCGGTCCAGGTAGTAGGTGATCTTGCGAAAGCCGTGGGCCTCGCACTGGGTGCAGAACATGCTGTGGGATTTGTACAGCCCATCCAGCGCCGTATTGTCCTGGGGGCGGATACGGGTGCGACAGGCCAGCACGCACTGATCGGGCACGTGGTGGATCAGGAGCTTTTCAGGGGTGGCGACGTAATCGCCCTGTTCCAGGTCCAGGCCATCTATCGCCACCGACAGCAGTTCCAGTCCTGCACCGTCGAGTGTCAGGGCGTTATCCCTGGCCACCTGAGCGTCCCGCAGCAGGTGCAGGCGCGACGCGACGATCACGTGATCCTCGTGTAACTCGAAATGCAGTTCGGTGCGATTGATCAACCAACCCGGTGGCTGGTAGTCCCTCAGGTATATCGTTCCGGGCTGTGCGTCTCGCATGGTGTCATTCGTTCCGTTCTAATTCAGGATCAACGACAGGTGGTACCCGCCGTACTTGCGCATGTTGATCACCCCGGTATCGAAGATCAGGTACTGGCCCTTGATGCCGTTGAGCGTGCCTTCTACCGTCGGAGTCTTGTCCAGGTTGAATGACTTCACTTTCGAAGGATATTCCAGCACCGGGTAGTCGATACGCGTCTCCGCCTCGCCTTCCAGCACGGTAATAGACTGCAGGCCGTACTGCTCCCGCAGGGCATGAATCTCTGCCTGGCATTCGGACACGAGGCGTTCACGCTCGGCTTCCAGGTCACAGGGCTCGGCAGAGCCCTTCAACATCGCCTGCCAGTTGGTCTTGTCCGCGATGTGATTCTTGAACAGTGTCTCCACCAGACCGGAGTGGTGCCGCGAGTCCACGCGGAAAATGGGCTGGGCCTGGGTGGCCCCCTGGTCCATCCAGCGGGTGGGCACCTGGCTGCCACGCGTGATACCGACCTTGAGGCCGGAGGTGTTGGCAAGGTAGACGAAGTGATCGATCATGCAGTGGGTCTCGCCCCACTCCGGCTCGCGACAGGTACCCGCGGCGTAGTGGCACTTCTCCGGGCTGATGATACAGCTGTCGCACTGTGCCAGGCGGCGGAAACAGGGATAACAGTAACCCTGGTTGAAACTCTTGCTGGTCTTGCGGTCACAGTGGATGCAGTTGATCTGCCCCGCATACTCGAGTCGCAGGGACTGGCCGAGATAGGGGTTGAGGGGTGTTTCCTGCCCGCCCAGCAGCATGGTGTACTGCACCGGCTGCTCCAGGCGCGTCTTCATCTTGCGAACATTACCTGCCGCCAGCTGTTCAGCCACCACTGCGCTCCTGCCAGTTCAGGGGCATTTCCTCGGGATCGCTACAGGTGTCGCCCGCCTTGTGGCCCTTGTCGATGAAACCCACGCGTTCGCTCTCGTCCAGGTGACGCTCGCCCCAGGCGATGATCGCCTGCATCGCATGCTCGCGCTGTTCGGGTGTCAGTCTGCTGCCGTCGGGCCAGCGGCCGAGTTCCACCGCGCGCCTGAGGCTGCGGTAGAGCTCCGGCGTGAGGCTCTCGATCATCTGCTGGTAATCCATGCTGAGGTCCAGTACTGAGGGGAGGCAGATTATACCCTGTCTGCGCCACAGGTGTGCCCGGCGGGATGGCCTGGACCCCCGCGTGCGCGCACGTCACCGCTGTGACGCGGTCACGTGATTCTCACAATGATGGACTTACTGCGCTGCGAGCGACTGGCGCGGGAGCGCGACCGGGTTCAGGTCTTGAGGAAAGACTTGGCCGCGTCCATCAGACCGCCGATACCGCCGGCGGCTTCCAGCAGGCTGCCGCCGCTGCTGGACTTGTCCACGATCTGCGGGAGGACGTCGGCGAGACTCCTGGCGGCACTTTCGGTATCCGTGCCGACCTTGCCGGCGAATTCTGCCACCTGGGCGTCGCCCAGCAGGCTGAGAACGCGGTCGGCGCTGATGCTGTCGTTGGTGCCGTCACCGAGCCAGGAATTGAGTATATTGCCGAGTTCCCCGCTGGAGGCCATTTTGCTGGCCAGGCCCGCGAGATCGATATTACCTTTGCCATCCCCCAGCAGGCTGCTGAGCGCAGAACCGGCCGCATCGTTGTCGACCTGACCGCTGAGAGACTGGGAGAGCATCTGGGCGCCGAGTTGCAGGATATCCATCGTTTTCTTCCTCTGTTCATGGTTGCGCCAGAAGTATAGATGAATGGGGGGATTGTGCCTCTTTATCAGGTACGAATCTCTGTGGTCATCAAACAGTGGGGCTGGGCAGGTCATGGACAACTGCATTCGGGCCCACGAGGGCCCCGAAACGGGCCTGAAGAGGTGCCTTTAACAGGCGCTATCAGGCCGCCATCTGCATCGGCGTACCCGGCGGCTGCAAGCGGGACAGGGAGAGATAGTGTTCCATGCCTGCAAACGCACCGGTGGAGATTTCGGGGACCGGTCGCCGGATTTCAAATTCGACGCCCAGGGCGCTGTGACACTGTCGATAGAACCGCGCATTGCGCAGGGAGCTCAACACCAGGGCGCGATCGTACCCAAGGGCGATTGAACACTCGATCAGGCCCGCGTTGAAGTCCCGGATCAATTGCAGCGAGCGATGTTCCGGTGCCACGGCGAAGCGCTCCCACACGCAGTAACGCATAGCGGCTCCACGCAGCTCCGGGAGTTCGAACGGGATCGATGCGGCAGGGCTGATACGGGCGCCGCCGATACACTGCCCCCCCTGGTGCACCAGCAGAATATCGCCTTTGCGATCCAGGGATTCCTCGGAGCCGTCGAAGTCTTCCAACGCCAGTTCCTTGCGATAGCAGCGCTCGCGCAGGTTGTAATACTGATCCAGCAACCGTGGATCACGTGTCACTTCAAATACTTTGACCATGTCTTATCTTCCCTACCGAAGCCTGTCTGATGCATGAAACAGCTGTGTTATTGCTCTGATGAACATCATAGGGTGCGGTAACGATTCGCAGCATGGCACGACGCGCCGACCACATGGCCTTTCGCGCCGTTTTAAATCATTTACAGGCAGCTCACCCGCTCACGATGCCCGGCGTTTGACATCCACAGGCCTTGGTCTATTACTTGAAGAACGGCGTTCCCGCCCGCCCCGAGCGGATAACAACAGCAGGGAATACCGTTTTACGTGTTGAATCGGCAAAGGCTTCACCATGAACAGTCTGTTAATCGTCGCCCTGGCTGTGGGAGTTTTGTTCCTCCTGAAGATCCGGGCAACCCAATCCGAATCGGGCCATGCATCACCGCCACGGTCCAAACAGAAAAAAAAGATAGTCCAACAGCTTGCAGCGGAAGACCCGGCATTCAGGGCCGTCGAGATCAAGCCCGGAAAAAATGCCTGCGAGGCGTCCAGGGCGTTGCAGGGTGAGAGATTCCTGAGTCGTGATGCGCCACTGACACCGCTGCAGGACTGCACCGCGGAAAAATGCACGTGCAAGTATGTTCACTACGATGACAGGCGGCAGGAATTCGAGCGGCGCGATCCGCTGGAGGCAGGTTGGAGAACGCGCGAGGCCCTTGGCGAAAGCAACCGACGCTCCCGCCGGCCCCGCCGGAAAAGCGACACTGGAGAGGATCTGGATATCTTCAGCCGTGTTGAATACAGCTGACGGCTCATCGCGGCCCGACCTGCGCCCCAAGTGGTGTGGAAAGCCGACGGCCAGTGTCAGGAATTTTTACTCTCAAACGGTAGGTTCCGGTCTCCCGAATGCCAATCCCCTTTAAAACAGGGGTGTGGCACGGGTATTGCAGATCCTAAAGCAGGATCGCTTGGTAAAAATGAGTGATTGTGCTGTTGTAACTGAATAACGGTCTTCCGTTAGTTGGTT
>JAHEEV010000045.1 GCA_024640505.1 Halieaceae bacterium | reverse complement strand
AGTCTGATTTCCGTCGCGTCCAGCTCGGCTGGAAAATAGGTGCCGGAGAGCTTCGCATCCAGCAGGCTCGCTCCCTCGAGGTTGGTGTCGCGAAAGTCGATGCCGCTGAGATCGGCGTTGCGGAAATAGGAATCGCTGAAATCCAGTCCCTCGGCATTCATGTTGCGCAGGTCGCGGCCGCGGTAGTCACCGCTTTTCAGCTCGCTGGTGTCGAGCTTGTCGCGCTGTTCGTTGAAGCCCTTGATGTCCTCGTTGCGCAGTAGCTGGTAGAGGGGGTCCTGCTTGATGAAGGGTTTGTTCATGGGTTTACCTTGACCATAATCGCTGTGAGCGGCGCAGTCCGTGCCGCCGGGCGGAATGGGTGATAGCTTAAGCCACAGCGGGGCCCATGCACAGCCCCCGGACAGATAAACCGCGGGAGCGGAGTTTGACAGCACAGACCTTCGACGGCTTTCTCCTCACTCGACACTGGCGCGACGCGGGCGACGGGGTGGAGCTGGAATTCTGGTTCAGCACGCCCGATGGTCCGCTACACGCCCGGGTCAGGGGTGAGCGCAGTGTCTTCTTTCTGCCGGAGCGGCAGCGCGGCGAAGCACGGCAACTGCTTGCCGGGGAGCCCGGCATGGAGTTCAGGCCCGTGGCGTTGCGCAGTTTCGATATGGAGCCGGTGACCGGTGTTTACTTTCCGGGCTACCGGCAGGCCCGGCGCTGCGCGGACCGTCTCAGGAACGCGGGCCTCGAACCGCTGGAGGCCGATATCAATCCCGCGGACCGCTACCTGATGGAGCGCTTCGTGGCCGGCTCGGCGCAGCTTTGCGGGGAGCCCCGTCGGCACGCCCGTCATATCGGGCTGGAAAACCCGGCCATTCGATCGGTACCGTACCGGCCGCAACTGAAAGTGGTGTCCTTCGATATCGAGACCGCCATGGAAGGTTTGCAGCTGTTCTCCATTGCCGCGCACGGGGTAGACGGTGACGAGCAGACACGGCGTGTCTTCATGCTCGGTGACGGCGCCGGGAAGGAGTATGTGCAGAGTGCCGCAACCCAGGCCGAGCTGCTGCAGCAGTTCCTGGACTGGGTGGCAGACTATGATCCTGACGTGCTCATCGGTTGGAACGTGGTCAATTTCGATACCTGGTATCTGCAGCGGGTGGCCGAGCACCTGGGGCAGCGCCTCGCCCTGGGGCGTGGCCGGACGTCCGCCCACTGGCGCAGGGTGGGTGAGGATGGGGAGCGGCGCACGGTGCAGATTCCGGGACGGGTGGTGCTCGACGGTATCGAGCTGTTGCGGGCCGCATTCTATCGCTTCGAGAGTTTTTCCCTGGAGAATGTCGCCACGCAGCTGCTGGGAGAGGGCAAGCTATTGCAGGGCACTGGCCGGGGAGAGGAGATCGGCCGCCTGTTCCGGGAGGACAAGGCGCGGCTGGCCGCCTACAACCTCAAGGACTGCGAACTGGTGACAGACATCTTTGCCGCCACCTCGCTGCTGGACTTTGCGCTGGCCCGCAGCGCCATGACGGGCCTCAATCTCGATCGCATGGGCGGTTCGGTGGCTTCTTTTGACAACCTCTACCTGCCCCGTCTGCACCGGCAGGGTTACGTGGCCCCCAATGCCAGCAGCCAGCACATTGCCAGTCCAGGGGGATTCGTGCTGGACTCGACCCCGGGCATCTACGATCACGTGCTCGTGCTGGATTTCAAAAGCCTGTATCCGAGCATCATCCGCACATTCTGCATCGACCCCCTGGGGCTGGCCCGTGGCGTGTCCGGCGACGTGCCGCCCGAGGAGACAGTGCCCGGGTTCCTGGAGGCTCGCTTCGCCCGATCCGGGCATATTCTCCCTGACCTGATAAGCCAGCTCTGGCAGCAGCGGGATGCGGCGAAGGCGGCCGGAGACGAGCCCCTGTCCCAGGCCATAAAAATCATTATGAACAGTTTTTACGGTGTTCTTGGTTCAACCGGTTGCCGCTTCTTCGATGCCCGTCTGGCCAGTTCCATCACCCGTCGCGGCCATCACATTTTGCGCAGCACCCGTGATCAGATCGAGCGGGCAGGGCACCGGGTCATCTACGGCGATACCGACTCGGTATTTGTCTGGATCCAGGAGGCGCAAAGCGATCAGCAGGCCGAGGCAGCTGGCCGGCAGCTGGAGAAGGATCTGAATGCCTGGTGGCAGCGCACGATCCGGGAGGAATTTGATCTCGACAGTGTGCTGGAGCTGCAATTCGAGACCCACTACAAACGCTTTCTGATGCCGACGGTGCGCGGCTCCGACAAGGGCAGCAAGAAGCGCTATGCCGGCGTGGTGGCGGGAAAAGACGGCGACCGGCTCGTGTTCAAAGGCCTCGAGAACGTACGCACTGACTGGACCCGCCTGGCGCGCGAGTTTCAGGAAGAGCTCTACCGGCGCATTTTCATGCAGCAGCCGTTTGCGGAGTACGTGCAGACGCTGACCGCGCAGGTACTGGCCGGGGAGCGCGACGGTGAACTGGTCTATCGGAAGCGCCTGCGGCGAAAACTGGAGGAGTACCAGCGCAATGTGCCGCCTCATGTGCAGGCGGCTCGTCTTTACGCCGAGCGGGGGCTGCCGGCACCCTCACGGGGCAGCTGGGTCGAATACGTGATCACGACGGCAGGCGCGGAGCCCGCGGCACAACCCCTGGCCCCCCTGGATTACCAGCACTATGTGGACCGCCAGCTGCAACCCGTGGCCGATGGCATCCTCGGCTTCGTCGGCACGTCCTTCAGCGCCCTGGTGGACAGACAGATCGGCATGTTTTGACTAGTCGCCAAAAAAGTCCGCGCGCAGTGCCGGGTAATCCGCGGCGGGCAGGCGCGGGCCGTAGTTTGCGACAATCCGGCCAGCGGCCAGGCTGGCGAAACGACCTGCGGTGGGAAAGTCCTCGCCCCGGGTGATCGCGTACAGGAAGGCCCCGGCAAACATGTCCCCGGCACCGTTGCTGTCTACGGCCTGGACCCGGTGGGGCGGAATTTCCGCCAGGTTCTCGCCGTCAAACGTCAGTGCACCCTCGGCGCCGCGGGTGATGGCAAAACGGCGCGCCACCTGCTTGAGTTGCTCCATCGCGACCTCCAGGCTGTTGGTCCCGGCCCAGCCGAGTGCTTCTGCCTCGTTGCAGAACACCAGGTCCACGCCGTCCCCGACGATCTCTTCCATACCCTCGCGGAAGAACTCCACCATGCCGGGATCGGAAAAACTCACGGCGGTTTTCACACCGGATGCCTCGGCCAACTGCCGGGCCCTGACGGCTGCCGCACGGCCGGTGGGGGAGGTGACCAGGTACCCTTCTATGTAGACGTACTCGGAGGCGGCGATGGCCGCCTCGTCAAGCTGTTCGGTGGACAGGGTCTCGCTGATGCCGAGAAACGTATTCATGCTGCGTTCCGCATCCGGTGTGATCATCACCAGGCACTTGCCGGTCGTTCCCTCGGCCCGGTCGTGTTTCAGGCAGTGATCAACCCCGGCAGCCTCCAGGTCCGCCAGGTAGATGTCGCCGTCCGCGTCGTTGGCCACCTTGCAGGACATGAACGTGGGACCGCCGAACTGGGCCGTCGCGATCATGGAATTTCCCGCGCTGCCGCCGCTGGCGTGGCTGGCTTTCACCAGGTGGCCCTCCAGGTGCGAGAGAAGTTCCCCCTGCCGTTCCTGGTCCACCAGGGTCATCAGGCCCTTCTCGACCCTCATTTGCGCCAGTTCCTCATCCCGAACCTTGATCTCGGTGTCCACCAGCGCCGCGCCGATGCCGTATGCCACGTATTTCTTCATTGTCACTGCTGTCCTCGTTGTTGAGCGGGCTATTATCCGGATTCAAAGCACCAGATAAAGCGAACTTCGGTTTTTTCTCTCAGAGGTCACAAAACGGGCAACGGGAGTCTGGTGACCCGGGTATGGACCGTCTGAGGCCAGGGATGGCCGAAGTCGAGCTGCCAGGGATGGCGCTTTTGCGTGTCCGTAGCCGGGTCACCAGACTCCCGTTGTCCTAGCGTGCCCTGGGTACCCGAAGATTGTTGTACACTCGCCTCCCATGATTCGTACCCGCCACCTCTTCCTGAAACTGTTTCTGGTCGCCGCCGTGCTCGGCGGCCTTTTCCTGATCTATCTCGACGCGCGAATCACCTCGACCTTTACCGATAAGATGTGGGAGCTGCCAGCCAGGGTATACGCCCGGCCGCTGGAGCTGTTCGAAGGCGCCAGGCTGGCAGCCGATGACCTCGCCTATGAACTGGAAATCCTGGGCTACCGGAAGGTCTCGAGCCCGCGAAATCCCGGGCAGGTGTCGCGCAATGGCAGCCGCTTCGAGATCTACACCCGCGGTTTCGACTTCCCCGGCGAGCGGGAGCCCTCGCGGCGTGTTTGGGTCGATCTGGCCGGAGGCGGTGTGGGAGAGCTGTCCGGCGGTGGCAGGCGCATCGACCTGATGCGCCTGGACCCGGTTCAGATCGGTGGTATCTATCCTTCTCATGGGGAGGACCGGGTACTGGTCAGGCTGGACGATGTGCCGGAGACGCTGCGTCTGGGCCTCCTGGCGGTTGAGGACCGTCGCTTCTACGACCATTGGGGTTTTTCCCTGGTCGGCATAGGGCGGGCCGCGCTGAACAACCTGCGATCAGGGCAGGTGGTGGCTGGCGGCAGCACCATCACCCAGCAGCTGGTGAAAAACTACTATCTGACTCCGGAGCGCACCCTCGTGCGCAAGCTCACGGAGGTCATGATGGCCGTGTTGCTGGAGATGCATTACGACAAGGACCAGATCCTCGAAAGCTATATCAACGAGGTCTACCTGGGTCAGGAGGGGCCCCGGGCAATCCACGGATTTGCGCTGGCGGCCCGCCACTATTTCGATACGCCCCTGGAGGAACTGGGCCTGCACCAGCAGGCACTGCTGGTGGGAATGATCAAGGGTCCTTCTCTGTACAACCCCCTGCGCAACCCGGAGCGGGCGCTGCAGCGTCGCAACCTGGTGCTCGACGTGATGGCAGGCGAGGGTGTGATTTCCCCTGAGCATGCCACTGTTGCACAGGCCATGCCTCTGGACCTGAACGCCCCGCGCCGCGTCCGTGATTCCTTTCCTGCGTACCTGGACCTGGTGCGCAGGCAGCTGCGCCAGGAGTATCGCGAGGAGGACCTGACGACTCTGGGTCTCAGTATCTTCACGGCGTTCGATCCGCTGTTGCAGCGGCAGTTGGAGCGCAGCACCGCCGCCGTACTGGATCAGCTGGACGCGGGCGGGGAGCTGGAGAGCGCCACCGTGGTTACCCGCTTCGATTCCGGTGAGGTCGCGGCGCTGGTCGGGGGGCGGCGTGTGCGCTACGCGGGCTTCAACCGGGCCCTCGACGCGCGCCGTCCCGCCGGTTCCCTGCTGAAGCCGGCCGTCTATCTGGCGGCACTCGAGCAGCCCAAACGCTACACGCTCGCGACCCCCCTGGCCGATACGCCGGTCAGGGTCAGCGGGCCCGGTGGTCAGGTCTGGGAACCGCGAAACTTCGACCAGCAGCCTCACGGCACCGTGCTGCTCCACCAGGCACTGGCCAACTCCTACAACCTGGCCACTGCCCGGCTGGGCATGGAGCTGGGGCTGGAGCGGGTCGTCGATGTGCTGCGGCGACTCGGCGTCGAGGGGGATATCCCGGAAGTGCCTGCGCTGACCCTGGGTGCGGGGGAATATTCCCCCCTGGACATGGCCGCCCTGTACCAGACGATCTCTGCCGGCGGATTCCGCATGCCGTTGCGCAGTATCCGGGATATTGTCGATGCCCGGGGCACTCCACTGCGGCGCTACCCGCTGGAGTACGATCGGACATTCAGTCTGCAGTCGATACACCTGCTTCACTACGCGCTGCGGGCGGTGGTACGGGAGGGAACCGGTCGCGGCGTCTATCGCTACCTGCCACAGGATTTTGCGGTGGCCGGCAAGACGGGCACGACCAATGATGGCCGCGATTCCTGGTTTGCCGGATTCTCCGGCGACCTGCTGGCGGTTAGCTGGATCGGGAGGGATGACAACGGCGGTACCGGCCTCACGGGCAGCACTGGCGCGCTCAAAGTCTGGGCTCATTTCATGGCGCGGACCAGTCAGCGCTCCCTCGGTTACCGCATGCCCGATGGCATAGAGACCCACTGGATCGACGGGCGCAACGGCTACCTGACCGGTGAGGGGTGTCCGGAATCGAGGCTGCTCCCCTTCATTGCGGGTTCGCAACCGCTCAAGAAGACCAATTGCTCGCCGCGAAAATCCGGGATCAAAGACTGGTTCCAATCACTCTTTGGCGACTGAGCCTGCCCTGCACGTCACAACCGCAGCTAGAAGATGTAATCCCCGAAAATTTCGATCAGGTAATCTGCCCACTGTTCCGGAAAAGGCTCCGTCAATTCGGTGGCTGCGGCAAAATCGGGATAAAACAACTCCTCGAGCAACTCCTGTACGGCCTGCGGTTCGGACGTGGCAATGTTCAGCTCCTGGTTGATCTTGAGACTCAATCGATCGAGGTTGGCACTTCCCATAGAGGCCCAGCCGTCGAAAATTGCAGCCTTGGCGTGGGTGAAGCCCGGGTAGATGTATACCCGGATGCCGTTGGCCAGCATGATGTTGGCTGCCAGGGCGATGTTGCGGGTGATCACCCCGCGGTCGGTCTCCAGCGGAATGATGACCCGGACGTCGACGCCCCGGCCCCGGGCCTTGATCAGTTCCCGCAGGAGTATGTCGTCCGTGAAATAGGCGTTCTCGATATAGATATAGCGGCGGGAACGACGGATTGCGTCCCGCTGCAGGGTGTAGATCTCCTGGTGTCCGGGCCGCGTGTAGATGAGTCGCAAGGGGTAGCCTGTGGCATCACTGTTCAGGTCGTCGCTGCCGATGGAGAACATGCGCCCGAAATCGCCGAACAGTCCGGCCTGTGCCCAGGCCGAGCGGAATTCGTGGTTGATCTCATCCACCACCGGACCGGTGATCTCCACCATCAGGTCGTGCCAGTCATAACGGTACTCCCGGCCGATGTTCATGCCCCCCAGAAACGCGACTCGGCGATCGACGATCATGGTCTTCACGTGGTCTCCGGTCAGCCAGGTATTCTTCACCGAGCGCACCTTGATATGGGAGTCGTGGGTCAGGTGGGCGCGGATCGACAGGGGTGGTTGGTGATCCGCCGGGAGGCTGCCGGACTGCTCGCTGCCGGCCATGATCGTACCGAGCCCGTCAAACAGCACGCGGATATCCAGGCCCTCCTTCGAGCGCCGTTTCAACAGCTCGGCGATGGTCATCGCCACATCATCGTTGTCAAAAATGTAGGCGCGGATATCCACTGACTCCCGGGCGGACGTTACCACGTCGACGAAACGGGGGAAGAAGTTGTCACCGTCGACCAGGAAATCGAGCGTTCCCCTGCTGGATGACCGCCTCAGGCGCATATCCAGTTCTGCTTCCCAGACATCGAGATCCATGGGCGGCACATCCGCCAGCGGCGGTACCTCGATCTGGAGGGGGATGCCGGTCAACAGGTTTTTGCCTGATTGGAGGGCGGTATCCGTTACCAGTGATAGCAGCGCCGTGACTGAACTGAAGGGGCGCATGGGTATGCTGTAGCTGTGGCTGCCGACAAAATGCCAGAGCGACTGCAGGAGATGGGTTCCGGGAACCTGGTTGCGCAGGCTGGCGGGTATCTCATCGTAGCGGATCAGCACGATGAGTCTGGTATTGGTGTTGATATAGATGAAGGGTATTGCGCCCTTGTCGAGGTCGCCGGTATTGAACAGCACTTCGTCTCCCGGCAGACCCTGTTCCAACAGATACGTGCGCAGCAGTGGTTGCCACTGGTCGAAGTACTGCGCCAGGTCCACCCTTGCGCTGACGCTGTACCATGGTGGCTTGTCGATCAATCGCCGCGCCCGGAACCGGCCCAGTTGATCGTAGAAGAAGAAGTAGTCCGCCCGATCGAAACTGACCGCGACGCCGGTATTGCGCTCCTCGGGCAGAAACTCGGTGAAAATGCTGTCGCGAAAGCGGCTCCAGTGCTGTATGCCGAGGATGGGTATCTCGGTGAGCGCACTGGTCAACTGGCTCCAGTCGTCGGGCACGTCCGGCCGCATGGGCTTGAGTTTCGGGACGGCATTGCCTCCGCTCCCGGGTGCTGTCCTGCCCTTGAGGTCACCCACCGTGTAGAAAATATCCCCTTCGCGCCGGTAGCGCAGGAAATACTGGTCGTTACCGCGATACGCTTCCAGTGCCAGCAGAGGTGGATCCGGTGGCACTTCCTCGCCGATGGGGCTGGCCACTTCCGGCGCGCTGCAGGTGACGAGCACAGTCACGATGGTTGCCAGCAGCGCGACATTTATCCCTATAGTTGTTAACTTCCCCATAGCTTTATTGTGACACCGACACCAGCGTTATGGGGCGGAACTGCAGGAAAAATTGATCTGGATCCGGTACTTCCGCCGGGCGACCTTCCGCCGGTGTCCGGGAATGCCGCAATCGCGCCGGGATCGCTGCTCTGGTGTACACTGGACGGTCTTTATCGATCCGGAATGTTTGCATGAAGTCAGTGTCACCTTATGCTTTGCTGCTGACGACCCTGTTGGCCCTGCTGACCGGTTGTACCACGGCACCCGGACCAACCACGGGCGCCGAAGTCATCAGTCGGGAGCCGGATTATCAGAAGGGCACTCCCGCTGTAGTGCCGGCACAGCCGCCGGCACCTCCCGCCGACAAAGCCCCCTATGCCGACCTGGTGCAACGCGCGGGAACCGCGCGTGAGGCGGGCGATTTCGAGCAGGCACTGGCCCTGCTGGAGCGCGCCCAGCGTATCGATCCCGACAGCGCTGACATCTACCTCGCGCTCGCCGAGACCCATCGGGCACGGGGCAACCCGGAACAGGCGCGGGCGACTGCCGAGCGGGGCCTGCTTTATTGTCGTGGCCGCGCGCAGTGCGACGCATTGCGCGGGTATACGCAGTAAAGTAATCGTTTCCATCACCTGAGCCCCGCCGTAGATACCTGGAGTTGCCGGCTAATGCTACGCCTCGCATACCACTTCGAAGCCGTCGTCCCGGGGTTCGAATCTCAGGTGCTGGTTGATGCAGGCGGGCGTTTCTCCGGCAGAATGACTGACGAAGATCACCTGGGTATCGCTGTTGGCGGCGATGTGATCGATCGCCCGCAGAATCAGTCGTCGGTGGTGTCCGTCCAGGCCCAGGGTGGGCTCGTCCAGCAGCAGGATGACCGGTGATTTCACCATGGCGCGGGCGAGCAGCACCATGCGCTGCATACCGAAGGACAGGGCATCGAAACTCTCCCGGGCAGAGTCTGCCAGACCCAGGGCGGCGAGCCACTGCATCGCGGTATCCCGTTGGGTGTCGCCCCAGTCATCGAACAGGCCGATGGTGTCAAAGAACCCCGAGACCACCACTTCCAGCACGCGCATACCTCGGGCAAAGTTAAGGTGCAGCTGGTTATCCAGTTGCCCGTATTTCTGTTTGATGTCCCACACGCTTTCGCCGGAGCCTCGCCGCACTCCGAAGAGGGTGATGTCCTGCCCGTAGGCTTTGTGGTTATCACCGGTCACCAGGCTGAGCAGGGTGGTCTTGCCGCAGCCATTGGGCCCTGAAACACAGCAGTGGCTGCCCCGGTGAAATATCCAGTTCACATCGCGCAGCACCTGGAAATCGCCGTAGCGCACAGAGACACCCCGCAGTTCCAGCAGGGGGCCGTCCTGTGGCAGCTCGTAGGCGCGGGGCGAGGGATGGGGAAGGTGATCGAGAATGCCGGCGGGCGGATTCATCAGCGATTGAACGTTCGGCGCTGCAAGGACCTGGTCGCGGCAGCCGGCCGCGACCACCTCACCCTGGTCCATCACCATCACGTGGCTGATCCCGGCCGGTATATCCTCCGGCTGGCGGCACAGCATCACGAGCGTCATGGAGGAATGCAGCAGCTCATCCAGGATGCGCCGCATTTCGGCCTGGCTGGCGCGGTCCAGGCCGTCCAGGGGATTATCCAGCACCAGCAGGGCGGGATCGCTGAGAATGGCTCTGACCAGCAACACCTTGCGCATTTCGCCCGTGGAGATGAATCGCAGACCCCGCTGCAGGATGTGGTTGATGTGCAGCCGCTGGACCCAGTCGTGGAAACGCGCATCCTCATCCCTGCCGTTCAGGATGAGGTCGCCCACCAGGGTGCCGGGATCCGACGCGTCGGCGCGCTGTTCCGAATCATCGAGCTTTCTGTCCCTGTCGCACAGGGCACGGGCTTCCTCGAAACAGACGTAGGCGCAGCCGCGGTCCTCCAGGGCCCCGGAGCGAACCAGTTCCCCGGAGAAATGGGTGGCCTGGCGAGTGATCACCCGGGCGAGGCTGGTCTTGCCGGCCCCGTTGGGCCCCAGGCAGGCCCACTGCTGGCTTCCGGTGACAGTCCAGTCGATATCGCGCAGCGCGGGCAGGGCGCGGTAGACCAGGTTGACGCCGCGCAGGGTCAGCAGGGGTTGTTCATGCATGTCAATATCCCGTCATGGGTCGTCCGGTCTTGTAACTGCCAGGCGGGGCTGGCTTAATCCCCGGACACGTTCAGAAAGTGGATCTGCTTTGCCAGTATCGCTGCTACAACTCATCGAGACCAGGCTGTCCGACCACAGCCCGCAGAGAAAGCTGTTGCGGAAGTTGCGCAAACGCTCGGCGGTGGCGATGATTCTCCGGGTGCGTGAGGGCGAGCTGCATATTCTAATGATCAAGCGGGCCGAGCGGGAGGGGGATCCTTGGTCCGGCCATATGGCCTTTCCCGGGGGCCGTATGGACAAGGTCGACGATCACGGCTACGCGGTGGCGCTGCGGGAAACCTCAGAGGAGATCGGAGTGGATCTGGAGGCGGCGGGGAACTGTATCGGCCGCCTGTCCGATATCAACGCCCGGCCCCAACGGGGTATCTTCGGCATGACCGTCACGCCTTTCGTTTTCCGCCTGGAAGAGGAGGTGGCGTGCGAGCCCAATTACGAAGTGGCGGAAGTGGTCTGGATCCCCCTGGAATTCCTGCTGGACACGGACAACCGGGATGAGATGGTGTGGGAATACAAGGGCCTGAAGATGCCCATGCCCTGCTACTTTTATGGCAAGCGCTGCATTTGGGGCCTCTCCCTGGTGATGCTGGACGAATTGATGGACCTGGTGGAGGGGCGCAATCCCCTGCGCCCGGCCTGGCGTCGCTGAGGTCCCGGCCCTGTCGGGATTGTTACGTACGCGGGTAAGGGGCTATTCCTCGTCACCCCGCAGGAAAGCGCGGGTATCCAGCATCAGTTCCCTCAGGGCGGGATCTTCCCGGCTCGCCTGCAGCAGGGCTCCGGCATCCACCACGCCGTTCACATAGTCCGCGACCAGGTCCAGCAGTACCGGCGTCATCTTCGGCTCGCGCTCCCAGCGCGGCGCCTGGACCAGGTTTCCGGTGACCCATTCGCCGCTCTGGCTCAGCCAGTAACCTCCGCAGCTGGATAGGGTGTAGTCGCCGATACGGCCGTAGCTGACATTGGGTGTGTTGGGGTTGAATCCGCCGGGGACGTCTTCCTCGATACGCTGCAGGGCCATGACCCATTGACTGCCGGGGGGAAACAGCTCCGGTTCCGGACGACAGTAGTCACCGGTCTTCAGCCAAACGCGAACAGGATCGCGGTGCACTTTGCCCCGCAACAGCCGTTCCACCGACAGGTCGATGGAGTTGCCGCGGCCGTCGACAACCGTGCCGCTGAGCACCAGGCTGGCGCCGGACTGAACCTCGCTGAATGAGCCCTGCCACAGGCAGTCACACTCTGCGCTGGCCGCAGTGCCGGCGAGAAGCATAAGCAGGCAGAGCAGTAATCGCATCACGCCTACTGGAGTGCCCGGGCCGCCTGGAGTGCGAAGTAGGTGAGAATACCGTCACAGCCCGCCCGCTTGAAGGCCAGCAGAGACTCCAGCATGACCGGCTCCTGCTGCAACCAACCCTGGCTGAACGCCGCCATATGCATGGCGTATTCGCCGCTGACCTGGTAGGCAAAGGTGGGTGCTTTCAGTTCTTCCTTCACCCGGCGCACGATATCCAGGTAGGGCATACCGGGTTTCACCATGATCATGTCGGCACCTTCTGCCAGGTCCAGCGCGCACTCGTGCAGGGCTTCGTCGCTGTTGGCCGGGTCCATCTGGTAGCTGTATTTGTTGCCGCCCTTGATGTTGCCCGCCGAACCCACGGCGTCCCGGAAGGGTCCGTAATAGGATGAGGCGTACTTGGCCGCATAGGCCATGATCAGCGTGTTGTGATGGCGCGCGTCTTCCAGTGCGGAGCGGATGGCGCCGATACGGCCGTCCATCATGTCTGAAGGCGCAACCACATCGGCACCGGCAGCGGCGTGGGACAGGGCCTGCTGCACCAGCACCTCCGACGTGGTGTCGTTGAGCACATAGCCGGTCTCATCGATGATGCCGTCCTGTCCGTGCGTGGTGAAGGGGTCCAGTGCGACATCGGTGATGACACCCAGATCCGGCAGGGCGTCCTTCAGTGCCTTTACTGCGCGCTGCACCAGGCCGTCGGGATTGTAGGCCTCTTCTGCCAGCAGGCTCTTGTGCTGTTCCCCGATCACGGGGAACAGGGCGAGTGCCGGAACGCCCAGTGTCTGCGCCTCCCGGCCCTGATCTACCAGAAGATCGATGCTGAGCCGCTCTATGCCGGGCATCGAAGACACGGCTTCCCTTTGCCCGCTGCCTTCGAGTACGAAAACCGGATAGATCAGGTCGGCCGGCGAGAGGTCGTTTTCCCGCACGAGGCGGCGGGAAAACTCCGCCGCCCGCAGTCTGCGCATGCGGGTCCCGGGGAATGCGCCGCGCTGTGAATGAAAAGCCATATCGGATATCTCCCTTACAGGCTGGCAAAGGCCAGGCGGGCTGCGGCGATAGTCTGCGCGATGTCGCCGTCGCCGTGGGCGCTGGACATGAAACCCGCCTCATAGGAGGCCGGAGCCAGATAGACCCCGTGCGCCAGCATCTGGTGGAAGAAGCGGTTGAAGGCATCGGTATCGCAGGCCATGACCTGGGCGTAGTTCCCGATCTGTGATTCTCTCGTGAAGAAGCCGCCGAACATGCTCCCCGCGTGATTGGTGGTAAAGGGTACGCCGGCAGCCGCCGCCGCCTCGCGCAGGCCTTCGCACAGATGGGCAGTTCGTTCGAACAGGGGCTCGTAGAACCCTTCCCTGGAGATGATCTCCAGCGTGGCCAACCCGGCGGCCATGGCAATGGGGTTACCCGACAGGGTGCCAGCCTGGTAGACAGGGCCCAGGGGGGCGATCTGCTCCATGATCTCGCCCTTGCCGCCAAATGCCCCGACCGGCATGCCCCCGCCGATCACCTTGCCCAGGGTGGTCAGGTCTGCTTCGATGCCGTAGTAGCCTTGTGCGCCCTGCAGGCCGAAGCGAAAACCGGTCATCACCTCATCCAGGATCAGTACCGCGCCGCTGTCGCTGCACACCTGGCGCAGGGTTTCGAGGAATCCTGGAGCGGGCGGGATGCAATTCATGTTGCCGGCCACTGGCTCTACGATCACACAGGCAACCTGCTCGCCGAACTGCTCGAAGGCTTCGCGAACGCCCTCACTGTCGTTGTAGGCGAGGGTCAGGGTGTGGTCCGCCAGTGCTGCCGGTACGCCCGGAGAGCTGGGCACCCCCAGCGTCAGGGCGCCGGAACCCGCTTTTACCAGCAGGGAATCCGAGTGGCCGTGGTAGCACCCCTCGAATTTGACGATCTTGTCCCGGCCCGTGTAGCCCCGGGCCAGCCGTATGGCGCTCATGGTGGCTTCGGTGCCGGAGTTGACCATGCGCACCATGTCCATGCCGGGCATGATTTCGCACAGACGATCCGCCAGCCGGGTTTCGAGCTCGGTCGGGGCGCCGAAGCTAAGGCCGTGCTGGCTCTGCTGCACCACGGCCTCGCGCACGTCGGGGTGATTGTGACCCATGATCATCGGGCCCCAGGACAGCACGTAATCGATATAGCGTCGACCCTCGCAGTCGAAGATATAGGGCCCGTCGCTGCGCTCGATGAAAACCGGTGTGCCGCCCACCGCCCTGAACGCCCTTACCGGCGAATTTACCCCACCGGGAATGTGTTGCCTGGCGCGTTCGAACAGTTGCTCCGAGGTGCTCATAGGGTATCTGTCCTGCTGGTTGCCGGCCCGCGGGCTGCGGACCTCCGGGGAGCCAGATTATCGGGGCTGGGCCTTAGAATATCCAGTCCGCTAGAACGGCTTGAGCACGGCCAGTATCACCATGGCGAACAGGAACAGGACAGGGATCTCATTGAAAAAGCGATAAAACACGTGGCTGTGGTTGTCCTGGTCTTCGTTGATCGCCCGGACGTACCGCCCGCACTGGATGTGGTAGCCGATCAAACAGGCCATTCCCGCCAGTTTTATCCACATCCAGGCGGATTGCAGGTAGTAAGTGTGGTTGAGGCTCAGCAGCGCCACACCGAAAACGATCACGAGGTACATGAAGGGCGTCACGAAGCGATACAGCCGCCTCGCCATGATGGCCAGGGTGGACCGGGTGTCGGGATGATCGCTGGCGGCATAGTTGACAAAAATCCGCGGCAGGTAGAACAGGCCGGCAAACCAGCACACAATAAAAATCAGGTGGAACGCTTTCAACCAGAGCATCTTCAGTCCTCGATCGGTCCCTGCCGTACCTCGTCACTCATCGCTAGAGTCGGGCCAGGGAGAATTCCTCGATAGTTTCCCGGGTAAGCACGCCGTGCAGGATGCGTTTGCCGGAAGCGGCGCTTCGCTCATAGATACAGACCGCTTCGACGGTCTGTTTGCGCATGGTATCCATTGCCTGGCGCAGCGTGGCCTGCACGGGAACGGCGGCGATCGACCAGCGGCGGATGCCGGCTTCCCCCAGGTCCGCCCCCTCTTCCTCATCCATATTCTCTGACAGCCAGGCCAGCAATTCGTCCCCTTTCACCAGGTACAGGTCTTCACTGCCCCGCTCCACCAGGCACCAGGTGGGTGTGAACTCCAGCAGCGGCTCTATATCCTCGGCAGCAAGCAGAATGGGCACGCGTACCACGCGCACATCCATCGTCGAGCTCACATCCGTTCGGTGCAGCAACTGGTTCAGGGGGTCGTCGGGTACCATGCGCTGCAGTTGGCGTAGCGCGGTCTGATGGGCGGAGCGCTGGCGAAAAACCCCGGTGTGGGTGAGCGTGGCCGCCACGATGGCCAGCATTGCCGGCATCGCGATACTGACGGTATGGGTCAGTTCAACGACCGCGAGGATGGCGGCCAGCGGCGCGTTCAGCACGGTTCCCATCGCGGCCGCCATACCGATGACGATATAGACGGTCGGATCGGAGGCCAGTTCCGGTTGGATCCAGCCACCGGCAATACCCATGGCTCCGCCGATACAGGCCCCGATCAGCAGGTTGGGTCCGATCAGGCCGATTGGCATTCCGACGCCGCAGGACACGGCTGTCGCCAGCAATTTCGCCAGCGCGATGACCAGCAGCGTCTGCATCGCTACCTGGCCATGCAGCGCGTCATTCAGTGTGTCGTAGCCCACACCGAGGATCTGCGGCACAGCGAGTGCCAGGCTGCCGGTGAGCAGGCCCGCCAGGGCAAACCGCAGTGACACCGGCCAGTGTGAGAGGCGGGTCGCCCATTTGCTGATCCAGACGAACAACGCTACCGAGATGCCGCAAACCACTCCCAGCAGCATGATGTAGGGGATCTCCAGCAGGGACTCGAGCTGCAGGCTCCTGATCACAAACACCGCGCCGGCCGGAGAAAATATCTGGCTCACTGCCGAGGCCGAGACTGCAGCCAGTATCACGGGTATGAATCCGACCACGCTGTATTCGGCGATGATCACTTCCATGGCGAATATGACGCCTGCCAGGGGCGTATTGAATGCAGCGGCGATACCCCCTGCCGTGCCGCAGGCAATCAGCACGCGCAGACTGTTGTTGGGCAGGCCCAGGCGCTGTCCCAGTAGACTGTTTACCGCGCCACCCAGGTGCACGCCGGGGCCCTCCCGGCCTCCCGACTGGCCGGTGGCCAGGGCGAACGTCCCGCCGATGAACTGCACCAGTGCGTTGCGCAGCGGCAGTACACCGTAGTGGCTGTGCATGCGGCTGAGGACATGGACGATGCCGGTTTCCCGGTCTTCCGGGGCCAGCAGGTGGTATGCGAGCCCCAGCAACAGTGCGCCACCTGCGGGCAGGGCGAACAGAAGCCAGCGGGGCAGGGCCTCGAACGCCTCGCCACCATCGCCCACCCCCCAAAGGCCGGCGGCAGCGCTGATGGCCAGTTCGAAGGCCAGTACTACCGCGCCTGAGGCAAGCCCGCCGATCAAGCCCAGCAGGGAATAGGCCACGACCGACTCATAGTTGGTCAGTTTGCGGCGGTAGTTGGCCAGAATCCTGCGCACGCTGAGTGATCGCCTCCCTGCAAAAAGCCAATATTACCAGTTATCTCGGCGGCCATTGCTCTTATACTAGCGGATTCGTGCGCCGGGATTGTCAGTGCGGCGTGCTGTGAATCCGGATCGGGGGTCGGGAAGTACCATGATCAAGGTGGGTATCGTCGGTGGCACCGGGTATACCGGAGTCGAATTGTTGCGACTGCTGGCCCTGCATGAGGAGGCCGAGGTGGTGGCAATCACCTCCCGCGCCGAGTGCGGTCGGCGGGTCGACGACCTGTTTCCCAACCTGCGCGGCGTTTATGAGCTGGCTTTCAGCGAGCCTGAGCCCGGCCTGCTGGCGACCTGCGATGTGGTGTTTTTTGCCACGCCGCACAACGTGGCCATGAACCTGGTGCCGGAGCTCCTGGATGCAGGCACGCGGGTGGTGGACCTCTCCGCCGATTACCGGATTCGGGATGCGTCCCTCTGGTCCGAGTGGTACGGTGAGCCCCACGCCAGCCCACGGTTGTTGAGCGAGGCGGTGTACGGGCTTCCCGAGGTGAACAGGCAGAGTATTGCCACCGCGCGCCTGGTGGCCTGCCCCGGCTGTTACCCCACGTCGGTGCAGCTTGGCTTTATTCCTCTGTTGGCCGCGGGCCTGGTGGATCCAGAACACCTGATCGCCAGCTCGGCATCCGGCGTAAGCGGTGCCGGTCGGCAGGCCAAGGTGGACAACCTGTTGAGCGAAGTGTCCGACAGCTTCAAGGCCTATGCCGTCGGCGGACACCGTCATCTGCCGGAGATCGAGCAGGGCCTGGCGGATGTGGCCGGCCGGGAGGTCAGGCTCACGTTCGTGCCTCACCTGCTGCCAATGATACGGGGCATCCACTCGACCCTCTTTGCAAGACTGTCCGCTCCCGGGGAGGATCTGCAGGCACTCTATGAATCCTGGTATCGCGACGAACCGTTTGTGGATGTACTGCCACCCGGCGTGTTCCCCCAGACCCGGACCGTCAAGGGGGCAAATCGCTGCCAGCTCTCGATCCAGGTGCCCCGTCAGCGGGATACCGTGGTCGTGATGGCAACCATCGACAATCTGGTCAAGGGGGCATCCGGGCAGGCGGTACAGAACATGAATATCATGTTGGGGCTTCCCGAAGAGATGGGCTTGCGGCAGGTCGGGCTGCTGCCCTGAGGAGCACGCGGCTTGGCTTCAGGATCCACGTATCGCTCGCCATCATCCCGACGCCGCCGGGGCCTGGTCCGGTTGCTGCTCGTTGCGGCAGGGCTGGCATCCATGTTTACCGCCGGATACTGGCTTGGTGAGCAGTCGCTCTACCGCCGTAATGGTTTCGAGCCGAGCCAATATCTGGCGATGAAGAGTGAGCTGATCGGGGCGCGTGAGACCCTGAGCGCCCTGGAAGCTGACCTCGATGTGGTACGAACCCGGCACGCCGTCGACAGGCAGGCGCTGGAGATGGTGCGTCGTGACATCGCCGCCCAGAAAGAGCAGATCGCTAATCTGGAAGAGGGCATCGGTTTCTATCGCGGCCTGATGGCGCCCGGGGAGATAGCCCAGGGCCTCAGCCTGCGACCGCCGGAATTGATCCAGCGGGAGGAACCTGCAACCTATGCTTTCCGCATCATTGCCCAGCAGGATGCGCAGAAGCACCAGCTGCTCAAGGGGGAGCTGTCCGCCGAGGTCTTCGGCCAGCTGTTCAACCAGGAGGTGAGCTACCCGCTGGCGCAGCTCAGCGAAGACCTGGAGGATAACGTGGTGGCGCTGCGTTTCAGGTACTTCCAGGCGGTGGAGGGTGTGCTGACGCTGCCGGACGGGTTCGAGCCCAGTGGTATCAGTATTGTGGCGACGGCCACCAGCCCGCATAAATCCGAGGCCAGCGAACGGTTCGTCTGGCAGGTACAGGAGAAATTTACGCATGTTGGGAAGTAAAAAATCCGTGTTCGGCGGCGCTGCTGACACGACACTGGTTTCCCGCGACACCGTCGTGGTCGGCGATATTCATTTCAGTGGCAACCTGGAGGTGGAGGGTCTGGTGCAGGGGAATATCATTGCCCGGCCGGATGCGGACGCGGTGGTCAGGGTCGTGGACAAGGGACGGGTGGAAGGGGAGATTCGTGCCCCGAATGTCATCGTCAATGGGGCGGTTGATGGTGACGTGTACTCCAGTCACCATCTGGAACTGGCCGCCAAGGGGCGTGTCCAGGGTAATGTCTACTACCACACCGTGGAAATGGCGGCAGGCTCCGAGGTCAACGGCAGCCTGACCCACATGGAGGAAGACGCTGTGCCCCCCATGCAGGCGGCGAACAGCCCCGCGGGCGCGGAAAACGAGGGCGTAGTGGTACCAGCTAAAGTTGACCGAATTACTCGGAATTAGCATAATACGAGGTCGTTGTCCTGGCATCGGCCCGGTGGGCCGTCCTGAAGTGCTTACATGTCTGTAGCTGAATCGTTCAATCCGGCGAGCATCAACCTCACCGCCCGGGCCGCGCAGAAAGTGCGGGACCTGGTGGCGGAAGAAGAGAATGACCAGCTGAAACTGCGGGTGTTCATCACTGGTGGTGGCTGTTCCGGGTTCCAGTACGGGTTCAGTTTTGACGAGGCAGCGGCCGAGGACGATACCGCCATCGAGCGGGATGGCGTCACCCTGCTGGTCGACCCCATGAGCTTCCAGTACCTGGTGGGGTCGGAGGTCGATTATACCGAAGGCCTTGAGGGCTCCCGGTTTGTGGTCAACAACCCCAATGCCACGACCACCTGCGGCTGTGGTGCCTCCTTCTCTATCTGAATCTGATCGACCCTCGACTTCCCTGTCAGCCGGGCTGTTGTGCCTGGCGCTGCTGCTGGTTGCCGTTGCGCGGGCAGACGAGCCGGGGGACTCCCGGCAATTGTTCGTGGCGGACTTCGAACTCCAGAGCACTGAGCAGTTCCGGGAGACGCTGCGACGGGCGGAGCAGCTGATGATCAAGGGCGTCGCTCCCCAGGACGGGCAGGCCAGAGTGACCTTCGTTCTGCATGGGCCCGTGATCCGGGACCTGCTGCGCGAGAATTACCTGGAGAACAAGGAGCTGGTGGATCTCGCCGCCAGCCTGTCCGCGCTGGATGTGATCGAGATAAAGGCCTGCCAGACCTGGATGGGGAGTCATCGGGTCGACGAGGCGCATCTCCAGCCTTTTGTCGGTACCGTTCCCTACGGCGCAGCAGAGGTAGAGCGCCTGGTCAGGGAAGAGGACTATATCGACTTCTAGGCCGGGTAGATCCCGCCCAGGATCCTTGGTCCCGCTGCGCCGGTTACAGCCGGCGCGTTGCCGGCAAGCCCTTCGATGGTCCGCCAGGCCAGCCACGCGAACATGGCTGCCTCCACCCAGTCGGGGTCTATACCGAGGGCCCCGGTGGTATCCAGTGTCGCGGGCTGGATTTTTTGGTAAAGACGGCGCATAAGGTCGATGTTGTGAGCGCCGCCACCGCAGATATAGACTTCGTCGACGGTCGACCCACTTGTTTTCAGGGCCTGAGCGATGCCGGTGGCGGTCAGTTCGGCCAGGGTGGCCTGCACGTCACGCGGATCCAGCGGCGCTAACGCACTGAGGCAGGCATCCAGCCAGGCAAGGTTGAAATCTTCCTTTCCGGTACTGCGCGGCCCGACCCTGGAAAAGAAGGGGTGCGCCAGCATCCGCTCCAGCAGTGCGCCTGCCACCGAGCCCTCGGCTGCCCACTGGCCGTCGCGGTCAAGTCGTTCCCCCCGCTGGCGGCTTATCCAATGGTCCATGAGGGTATTGCCGGGACCCGTGTCGAAGCCGCCCCGCAGCTCACATCCGGCCAGCAGGGAGGCATTGGCAATGCCGCCAATGTTGACGATGGCCCGGTTTACCCCGGGGCGCGAAAACGCCGCGGCGTGAAATGCCGGCGCCAATGGCGCGCCCTCACCGCCGCTGGCAATATCCCGCCGCCTGAAGTCGGCGACCGTGGTGATGCCGGTAGTCTCGGCGATGGTGTTCGGATCGCCGATCTGCAGGCTGAATGCTATCCCCTTGGCCGGATCCGCCGAGGGCGGCCGGTGTCTGACGGTCTGCCCATGACTTCCGATGGCCCTGATGCTTCCCGGTTTTTCGCCCGCACTTTCCAGCAGGTCTAAAGTTGCCCGGGCAAACAACTGGCCCAGTTCCCGGTCCAGTGCCCCGAGACGATCAATTTCATTGCTTCCGGGTTGGCTGATCGCTGCGATACGCTCTCGCAGGTCGCCGGGTATTCCGTGTTCGTGAGTCGCCAGCAGTTCGATGCCGCCGTCACCGCAGCGCAGTAGAGCGCTGTCGATCGCGTCGATGCTGGTACCCGACATCAACCCGACGTAAAGGGCGTCTGGCATGTGGTTCAGCGCCGGACGTCGCTGGTAGCGTCGCCGGATGCGTTCAGGGCCAGCCGGCCTGCGGAGCGCAGCGAGGCGAGTTGCAGGGATGTCTCGTTGATCGTCTGTTGAAACTGCGCCAGCTCCGCTGCGGGCAGTGATTTCGCCTTGGGAAGTTTCTTGTGGATTGTGCGGGGATTCCTGTGAACGCCATTCATCAGGAATTCATAATGCAGGTGTGGTCCGGTAGCGGCCCCTGTGGAGCCCACCGTTCCAATGATCTGGCTCTGTGCCACCCGCTGCCCCTGCTTCACCTTGCGCTTGTGCAGATGCAGGTATCTGGTGATGTACTGCTCCCCGTGCTGGATAAACACGTAATTGCCGTTGGCCCGGGTGTAGCCGGCCTTGATGACCCGGCCATCTCCCGCCGCGTAGACCGGCGTACCGGTGGGGGCTGCGTAGTCGGTGCCGCGGTGCGGTCGGGCGGTCTTGTAAATCGGGTGCAGTCGTCGCGGGTTGAAGTTGGAACTTATGCGGGTGAAGTCCACCGGGGCCAGCAGAAAGGCCTTCCGCATGCTTACCCCGTCTTCGTTGTAATAGCCCACGTCACCCTTGGCGTCCCGGTAGCGGTAGGCATTGAAGGTCTGCCCCTGGTTGGTGAAAGAAGCGGCGATGATGTCGCCGTCGCCATATCGCTCCCCGTCCAGGTAGAGCTCTTCGTATAACAGGTGAATAGTGTCGCCCTGTCGCGGGTCCAGCACAAAGTCGATGACGCCACCGAAAATGTTGGCCAGCTCCATGATTACGGTCTGTGACAGCCCCGCCTCCTGGCCCGCGAGGAACAGTGAGGACGTGATTTCGCCGGAGGCCCGGGCTTCACGCACCTCGGGTGCGCGCGTCTCGATACGACTGGTAAAGCCTTCCATGTCCCGCCAGTAGTGGACAGTTTCCAGAGGTGACTTGATGTGCCGGACGGCCTGTAGTTCACCGGAGTCATCCGCCTGGAATGCAATGGTTTGCCCGGGGTAGATACGACCCAGGGATTTTCCCTCCGGCGCCTGGCTGATGACCTGGTAGACATCCTTGTCACTGAATCCGGCGCGCTTGAAGATCAGCGACAGATTGTCGCCGCGCTTGACCGTCTGCGCGTGCCAGGGTGGCTCGGCCGGCTCGGGATCGGGTGCCGGGTCTGCCACGGCAACAGGAGCGTGCTGTACTTGTTGCGGGAGTGTCTCGGTGACCGGAGATACGGCGGTGGGGGTATCGATATCCCGGGAAGCAAACAGGATCACAGCGACCGCAGCGGCTGCCACGATAGCCGCTGCGGCCAAGAGGTGAATGGGTGGCACGGCCAACTGCGGCAGGTTTCCTGCCGACAGCGTTGCCCCCTCGCTGCGAATAGCGGTGGCCCCCCGCTTATTTCTCGCTGCTAGCATGTCCCGGTTTGTTTTGTAGTTGTGAACTGGCAAGTATATAAAAAAAAGAACAAAATCAATAGCAAGGCTTTCAGGTGCTGCAATTGCCAGGGCATCTGGTGCCTTTTGCCGCCCGGTGTTGTAGAGTTGGCGCCCCCTGAAACAAGCCACATGGTCCGCACAAGAGGACAGACCAATGAGCAGCGCAATACTCGACGACCTTCGGGCCCGTGGATTGATTTTCCAGATCGCCGGCGAAGACGACCTGCCCGGTTGGCTCGATGGTGGCACGCGCACGCTTTACTGTGGTTTTGACCCGACCGCGGACAGCCTGCACATAGGTTCGTTGGTCCCGCTGTTGATGCTGCGTCGTTTCCAGCTTGCAGGTCACAAGCCGCTGGCTCTGGTGGGCGGTGCTACCGGCCTGGTGGGTGACCCCAGTTTCAAGGCCCAGGAGCGACAGCTGAATACACCTGAAGTGGTGGCCGATTGGGTGGAGAAGATCAAGGCCCAGGTCTCCCGGTTCATCGACTTTGACGCCGGTGCGGTATCAGGGGAGGTTGTCGATAATCTGGAGTGGACGGCGAACCTGGATGTGCTCACCTTTCTGCGTGATGTGGGCAAGCATTTCTCCGTGAATGCGATGATCCAGAAGGAGTCGGTGAAACAGCGGCTGGAGCGCGAGGGGGCCGGACTCAGTTTTACGGAATTCACCTATATGATTCTGCAGTCCTACGACTACGCCGAGTTGAACAAGCGCTACGGCTGCGGCCTGCAGCTGGGTGGTTCCGACCAGTGGGGCAATATTACCGGAGGCATCGACCTGACCCGCCGACTCTACGGCAACCAGGTGTTCGGACTGACAATGCCACTGATTACCAAAGCTGACGGCTCCAAGTTCGGCAAGACCGAGGAGGGCACAGTCTGGCTGGATCCGGCTCGCACCTCGCCCTATGCGTTCTACCAGTTCTGGCTGGGCACTGCCGATGCAGACGTCTACAAATTCCTCAGGTATTTCACGTTTCTGGACGTGGCGGAGATCAACGCTATCGAGCGGGCGGACGCCGAACGCGAGGGTCGCCCGGAGGCGCAAGGCGTGCTTGCAGAGGAGGTAACCCGGCTGGTGCATGGCGAGGCGGGGATGTCCGCTGCGCAGCGTATCACGGAGGCACTGTTCAGCGGTTCGCTGGGTAATCTCGACGAAGGGGATCTGCAGCAGCTCCGGCAGGATGGATTGCCGGCCAGTACGCTGGCCAGGGATTCGTTGCCCGATACTCTCACCCAGATGCTCACCGAGGCAGGGATGGCTCCCTCAGGCAAGCAGGTCAAGGATGCCCTGGGTCGTAGCGCAGTCACCATCAACAGCGAGCCTGTGGGGTGGGAGGCGAATGCCGATCCGGGTGGCTGCTTTACGCCTTCCCGCGCCCTGTACGGAGGCTTCTATGTCGTCCGATTGGGCAAGAAAAAGTATCACCTTTTCGAGATCAGCTGAGGCCTGGTGGCCCGGTCTCGAAACGGCAAAATTCCGCATTTTCCGAATTTATTTTTAAAGGGCTTGCGCGAGGGTTTGCCTCTGCGTATAGTGCGCGTCCCTTGAGCGGGTCGGGCGGCAGGTGTGCTCGCTTCCGCAGCCCTCAAAAATCCCGACATTTCAATGCCTTAGCATTGAGCGGCGGGGCGGGGCCGCAAGGTATTCAGGCGTGTCGGAAAAGCAAATTTCTGTTGCCTTGAAGTTGGCGATCGGTATAATACGCCTCCGCGGTTGAGGGTATCCCTCATCGCACTCCACACCCTGGCGGTCGTGGATGTTATTTAACAGTCAGATGAAGACAATTGTGTGGGCACTTGTTGGAGTAGTTGTCACAACTATTCAGACACAACAAGTGACTCATTGATTCATAGTAATTTTTGATTTCGAATTG
>JAHEEV010000166.1 GCA_024640505.1 Halieaceae bacterium | reverse complement strand
GCGCCGGCGAGGCGGGCCTGAACCCCAGCGCCACCTCCATGCTGTCGGATCTCTTCCCCCGTGACCGGCTTACCTCGGCCATGGCGGTTTATACCATTGGGGCTACCGTCGGGTCGGGCACGGCGTATCTTTTCGGCGGTGTGATTGTAGAACTGGTTGCACAGGTGGAGTTCTACACCCTCCCTGTCCTCGGCGAGCTCAGGTCGTGGCAGGCTGTGTTCTTCATCATCGGCATACCGGGTATCCTGCTCTCCTTCATCATTTTCACCCTGCCGGAACCGGTGCGCAGAGACCGTCGCCAGGTGGATCAACCGGTTCCGTTCTGGGGCAGTCTGCGGGGAACCTATCGTGAGTTGCTGCAGTTCATCCGCTCCCGGCCGAGGTTTTTTATCTGTCATTACAGTGGCTTTATGCTCGCCTCGGCGGTCATTGGTGGCGGCGGCGCCTGGTATCCTGCCCATATGGCCAGGAGCTTTGGCTGGGATCCGGCCAGGATCGGCCTGAGTCTCGGCCTGACGCTGGTAGTCGCGGGTATTACAGGCAAACTTATCTGTGGCCATTTCGTAGACGTCATGTACCGCAACGGGCGGCGGGATGGCCAATTGCGCTGGTATGCCACCTGCCTGGTACTCGCCACACCCGTGGGCATTATTGCCACCACCAGCGGCAGCCCGTGGATATTCCTGGCCGGTGTGGGTGTACTCCTGATGCTGTTGTCGCCGCTTCCGGCGTGCTACGCCGCCTCGTTGAACCTCGTTACGCCCAATGAGTTACGCGGCACCGGTATTGCCTTTTTTGCAGCCACAGCGGGTCTCATCGGGCTGGGAGCGGGCCCGATCCTGATTGCGTCGATATCTGACCATCTGCTGGGTGGCCCATCCGAGATCGGTCGGGGTATGGCCGTCACCATCGCGGTATTCTGCCCGCTGGCAGCCGCACTGCTGGCACTGGGGTGCAGCGCAATGCGCGAGGCCGTGCTCGAAGCCGAAAAAACCTGAGGAGAAATCTCATGCCGCTTGACCCGCAGTTTCATCGAGTCGTTGCCATGTACAAGCAGATGCCCGCGTTGGGGGAACTGCCCATCGACCTGATCCGCAATGCTCCGAAACCCGTCAACCCGGATCCGACACCCGTGGACGACGTTCACGAAAGGACGATAGAGGGGCCCGGTGGAGAGCTGCAACTGCGTATCTACCGCCCGGGCAACGCGGAGGCCTTACCCCTGCTGCTGTTCATGCACGGCGGCGGCTTCGTGCTGGGCGACCTGGAAAGTCACGACGAGATAGCCCGCAGGATCACGGCCCACTCTGGCTGCGTGACGGTATCCGTGGATTACCGGCTGGCACCGGAGCACCCTTACCCGGCGGCGGTGGACGACTGTTTTGCTGCACTGAAATGGGCGGCTTCCCATGCGGGGGAGCTGGGAGCTGATGCGAGTCGAGTGGTCGTGATCGGCGATAGTGCGGGCGCCAATCTCGCAGCGGTCACGGCGCTCCGCGCCCGGGACGAACACGGGCCGGAGATAGCTGGCCAGGTTCTTATCTACCCGACGGCGGACCTCACGGCACCGATGCAGCCGGCCCCGGATGGCGAGTTCTATATCCTCAGTCCGGATACCCGGAAATTTTTCAACGACGCCTACCTGACCGATCCATCGCAGGCGCGTCTGCCGACCGTCTCACCGCTGCTGGCCGATAGCCTGGCAAATCTGCCACCGGTGCTTCTCATTACGGCTGAATACGACCCCCTCTGTGAGCAGGGGGAAGCGCTGGCCGCCCGCTACGCAGAATCAGACGTGGAGACCGTACAGACGCGTTACGCGGGAGCCATTCACGGATTTGCGACCTTCCCCGTGCCGATGCGGGATGAGGCTGTCAGTCAGATTGCCGACTGGCTGAAGTCCCGCTACGGGCAACCGGGCAGCACCTGACGCCTAACCAGGCTGTCCATGGGTGACCCGCAACGCCTTCTTGTCAGGTTTGCCGACCGGGGTCTGGGGAATGGACTCGATGAATTCAACCTCCTTTGGCGCCTGGTAGGATCCCTTGCGCTCCGCGACCAGGCTGATGAGTTCTTCCGGGGAAGCCCGTTGCCCGGCACGCAGCACGATCAATGCCTTCACCGCCTCACCCCAGCGGGGGTGGGGGACCCCGATAACGGCGACTTCTGACACCGCAGGGTGCTCGCTGAGGACGTCCTCGATCTCCCGGGGATAGACGTTGAATCCACCGGTGACGATCATATCCTTGGTGCGGTCGATGATCCGCAGGTAGCCGCCGGGATCACGCACAGCCACATCGCCGGTGTGCAGCCAGCCGCCGGCGAAGGCGTCCCGGGTCAGTTCCGGGCTGTCGCGGTAGCCGTCCATCACCAGGGGCCCCTGCACGCAGATCTCACCGGGTTCGCCATCCGCGACCGCATTGCTGTCTGCGTCCATGAGTTCTACCCGCAACCAGGGCACGGGGCGTCCGCAACTGGCCAGACGACCCATGTCGTTGATATCGTGCTCCGACTTGCGCAGGAGGGTAATGGTCATCGGGGCCTCCGCCTGGCCATAGAACTGGGAAAATACGGGCCCGATCTTTTCGATGGCTTCTTTCAGGCGTGCGGGGGAGATGGCAGAGGCGCCATAGAATACCGTCTCGAGACTGGACAGATCGAACTCTCCGAACCGCGGGTGATCCAGCAGGGCATAGATCATGGCGGGCACCAGCAGGATGCAGTTGATACGCTGCGCCTCGACAGTTTGCATGACTTCCACCGGATCGAATCCAGGCAGGACCAGCATACTGCCGTGTTTCAGCAGCGTCGGCAGGAACATTGCTGCCCCCGCGTGGCTCAGCGGCGTACAGGAGAGAAACCGGGGCGGGCTCGGCCACTCCCACTCCGCCATCATGATGGATACGGTGGCCAGGCCGGTGCGCTGGCAGCTTGCCAGGCTTTTCGGTTTACCTGTCGTGCCCCCCGAGTAGCCGAGGCGCAGTATGTCAGACGGCCCAACGCGAACCGGATTCAGGGCTGCCGGGCTGAAACCGCCTGCCAGCGCGCACAGATCGTCACCCAACGGACTCTCCCCGAAAGCCAACAGCCTCATGGCCGATGCCTGCTGCGCCAGTTCAGCCGCTCGCGCGTCAAAGCGCCCGGCCTCGAACACCAGGATCTCGACCTCTGCGTCGGTCACCACGTGGAGATGGTCGGGCAGGCCGGCCAGGGGATGCATCGGGACATAGATCGCCCCGATCAGCTGTACCGCGTTACTGACATAGAGCACTTCGGGAAGATTGCTGGACAGCAGGCCGACCCGTGAGCCGCGCCCCACGCCGAGGCTGCTCAGCGCCTGCACAAAACGACTCGTGGCTGCGCAAACCTCCGCTACCGTGAGCGTGGGCCCGCCATGAATATGTATCAGGGGGCGATCACAATCCCGGACGAGCGCGTTGGCCAGGAGTTCGGGGACATACACGGGCTGGTGAAGTTCATCGGGTTCCATAGGGTGATCCTGAATGTAATGACGCGCCCGGGATATTTTTGTACAGTGACCGGGTCGATTCCTCATTGGAAAAGCGGGGGCATTTGCTGGGCGATCATGCCAATCGTACCGACTCACAGCGGTCGGTAGCAAGCAACGGCACCGTTTACGCAGGTCTACATGGATCAAACCAGAGTCACCAACCTCAAGATTGCCGCGCGGTTTCTGCGCCTGCTGCCCGGGACGATCCGCTCCGGTCCCACCGGCCGGTTCACGGCCGGCGATTTACTGGAACAGGCGGTCCAGCGCCGGGGTAATGCCCCCCTGGTCCGTTTTGAAGACCAGGTCCGCACCTATGCCGAGGTCAATGCGCTGGCGAACCAGGTAGCTCACTGGGCGCTCGCACGCGGCCTTGGCCGGGGCTCCGTCGTGGGTCTGCTGATGGAAAACAGACCCGAGTTCCTGGCCATGTGGCTGGGCCTGGCGAAGGTGGGTGCTGTGACCGCCCTGTTGAACACCCACCTGCACGGCGAGTCCCTGGCGCACTCCATGCACGCAGCGGGGTGCGGCGTCCTGCTGCTTGGGTCGGAGTGTACAGATGCCTGGGCTTCACTGGCAGATGAAGCGCCGGAGGTGGAGCTCTTCCTGGTACGCGATCCCGCGGCGAACGAACCGGCATTGATTCCCGGGGCACATTCCCTGGATACGGAGATCGCAGCACAGAGCAAGGAGAACCCCCCCCGCGAGGTGCGGGCAGAACTGCGCGGCGCCGACCCGCTGTTCTATATCTATACGTCCGGAACAACCGGCCTGCCCAAGGCCGCGCGACTCAGCCACTCGCGCTTCATGGGAGGCGGCATCTACGCTGCACTGGCGGGAATGGGCAGAGATGATGTGCTCTACTGCCCGCTGCCTCTCTACCACACCTCCGGCGGCGTCATGTGCGTCAACGCCGTATTACGTAATGGGGCTACCCTCGCCCTGGCCCGCCATTTCAGTGCGCACCACTTCTGGGATGATGTCGCGTGTCACGGGGCCACTGCTTTCCAGTACATCGGCGAGCTGTGTCGCTATCTGGTCAATCAACCGCCTCATCCTCTGGAGCGCAGCCACAGCTTGCGCCTGGCCGTTGGCAACGGTTTGCGGCCCGATGTATGGAAAATCTTCCAGGAGCGCTTCGGCGTCGACCACATTGTTGAGTTCTACGGTGCCACCGAGTCCAATGCCGCCATGGTCAATCTTGTCGGTCGCGTAGGTTCGGTGGGTAAGCCTTTTCCCGGCATGAAGGTCGCCCTGGTGCGGTTTGATACGGCGCGCGGTGATGTCGTACGGGGTCCCGACGGACACTGTGAATCCTGCGACTTAGGCGAACCCGGCGAACTCCTGGGACACATCTCCGAGGGCCGCTCCGCGGCAGGACGTTTCGAAGGCTACACGTCGCGGGAAGCCACGGAACAAAAGATATTGCGCGACGTCTTTGAAGCGGGCGATGCCTGGTTCCGGACCGGGGACCTGCTATCCCGTGATGCCGATGGCTTTTACTACTTCATCGATCGCGTCGGGGACACGTTCCGCTGGAAGGGGGAAAACGTCTCAACCCAGGAAGTCGCCGAGGCTTTGACGTCACAGCCCGGTGTGCAACTATGCGCCGTCTACGGCGTGGAGGTGCCAGGCGCCGACGGTCGCGCGGGAATGGCCGCTGTGGTGCTGGAGCCTGGCGCCACATTCGATGGTGAAGCACTCTACCAGGGGCTTGAGAGCGCCCTGCCCGCTTATGCCTGCCCGGTCTTCGTGCGCATCCAGCAGGCGGCAGAAATCACCGGTACTTTCAAACTGCGCAAGGTCGAACTCCAGAAGCAGGGGTATGACCTCGGCGCCAGCGAGGATCAGATCCTCTATCGCGACGATGTGGCTCGCGCGTTTCGCCCCCTCGATGCGAGTGTGATCGCAAGCATCGAGAACGGCGACATACACGTCTGAATCTAACCGGGCCCACCGGTTGCGCAGCGTGCGCTGGTTGGAAGACATCCCATGATAAACCTCAGCCCTACCTTTTCTTCGCGGCTGGGGGCTTCGCCGGGCCCTTCTTCCGGGGTGCAGCCCGCCGCTTTGCGCCCGCACCGGCAGGCTTTTTCCCGCGCTTCCCGTTTTTGTGAATGAGCGCCTGATAGTCCCCCAGTGCCTTATGCAACCCATCGATGATGCGCCAGGGATCAGGTACTATCGATGGTTCGATGGTGACACCGAAATCGACGTTACCGGCATAGCTGACGCAGGTGACGTTAATCCCCCCGCCGGGGCTGATGATCGACATGGGATACATCGAGGTCATCCGCGCACCGGCAACGTAAAGTGGCTTTTCGGACCCCCGCACGCTGGACACAATCAGGTTCACACCCGCCAACTGGGCGACCTGGTCCGCCGGTGTGATGTTCATCATGGCGTTGACCAGCAGGGGAGGCAGTAACTGCATAAACTCCATCACCCCCTTGCCGCCGTGATGGGCCTCGTCCTTGGCCCGGGCGCTTTCTTCGGCTATCGCCTGCAGCCGCCGGACGGGATCATCCAGGTCTGTGGCCAGGGTGACCGTCGTAACGGTAACGTGATTGCTGAATTCATCGTCACTGTCGGTACGCAGCGATACGGCAATGGAGGTGCGCAGGGATTCATCGGGTAACTCGCCGAGTCGCAGCAGGTAGTCGCGCAGGCTGCCACCGACCAGCGCCAGCACCACATCGTTCACAGTGACGCCGTAGTGAGATTTGATCGCTTTGATATCCTCCAGTGACACGGACCCAAACACGAAACCCCGGTCGCCGCTGATATCCGTATTGAAGCTGGTGGAGGGTGTTACAGCTTTCTTTCCCGGTTTCCCCCCGCCGCGTATTCGTTTCGAGACACCGTGGCGGATTGCCCCGATGGCTTCCCGACTTATTCGCAGTGGCATGCCGTAAAGGTGGATCGCCGTATTGAGTGCCCGCCGCCAGTGCTCGGGTACTTCGCCGGGGCGGGCATTCATGATGGCCGGATCGATATCCCGCGGGGCCGCGTCGGGCTCGAAGTCGCACATGGCCTCAACCAGTTTGCTGGCTCCCTCCCCATCCATCATGCAGTGATGCATTTTCTGCACTATGGCAAATTTGCC
>JAHEEV010000044.1 GCA_024640505.1 Halieaceae bacterium | reverse complement strand
AGATCCCAATGCAGGGTCAGAGTGTAGTCATCCGCCTTGGAGATGGATTTGCCGGTGCTGTCGGATGCCGCCTGGTCATCGTCGTTGGCGCCGAACTGCTCGCGGTTATAGCCGAAGGTGTTTGTGTAGTTGCCCGCGGCATCAGCCGGCCCGAATTCCCGTACGATGGGTACCGACCCCACGGGCCTGGATTTGCTGAACGCGGTTACCAGGATAGCCTCGAAATCATCGCCCGGTGTCAGCGAGAACGTGGCCCGCAGTGCCCGGTCGTCCAGGGAGGCAAAGTCATCATCGGTTGGCGCGTCCACCTCTGTGCCGGGCGGCGCGCCAAGAAGCAGTTCCGGCAGGCTCTGGGCCTTGTCGGGTGTCACGTTTTCGATATAGCCGTCGCCCTGGGTCTCGGTGGCCGCCAGGCGCACTGCCAGGGTGTCCTTTATCAGGGTCGTCTCCGCCGCACCCTCCAGGGTCCAGCGGTTGTAATTGCCGTAGCTGCCCGAGAGATAACCGGAAAATTCACCGACCTCGCTGAAACCCGGTTTTTTCGTGAATATGGAGATCGCACCTCCCGTGGTGTTGCGCCCGAACAGGGTGCCCTGTGGCCCCCGGATGACCTCGATGCGGTCCAGGTCAAACAGTTGCATACCGTGGGTGGAACGGAACTGTTTGTAGTCCTCGTTGACGTAGATCCCGATCGGTGAGGCCGCGTTGGGATTGAATTCATTGGCCACACTGATCCCCCGCAGCGAAAAATTGGGCTGGGTTCGGCCGAACGGGGAGATAACGACCAGCGAGGGCACCAGGCCCGTCATGTCGGAGGTTTCGCTTATTCCGCGCCGATCGAGGCTTTCGGGGGTAAAGGCGGAAACCGCCAACGGCACGTCCTGGACGGACTGGCTTGTCTTGGTCGCGGTAACCTGGATCTCCTCTAACTCTGTGGCAAGCAGCGCCGGGCTGGTCGCCAGGCAAAACACTGCCAGTCCGGAGGAAACGGTACGGATTTGATTCATCGATCGAAGCTCTACTGGGGATGATTGATTAGCGCCGCGATCACCTGGCGGCAAAGGTCAGCCCGCGAGGAGAGGCCCGCGCGAGCGGCGGCAATATAACACGGGTGATGTATCTTGTTACAGACAGAATCCTGGACCCGGGCAGCAGGTCTGGAAATCACAGGGCATCGATGGCGGGGACCAGTCTTGTGGGCGGTATGGTCGCTATGCCGCTATCTCTTCAAACGTCAGGTTTGGAACATCCGTTCGGTTTTGCGCGTGTTCCATAGTCATCGCGCAAATGTTGCCGGCTGCGTCAAGATCTATGATTGTATCCTCATCTAGATCGCGGGTTTCAGCAATATCAGCCTGCCGGAACTCGATATACAGCGTGTCGGTATTTTTGAAATACTGGATTTTCATTCCTTGAAGCCTCGATCGAAAAAAACGTTATGTATGGTCTCGCCATCCCGGAGAAGAACTACGCGCAGATAACGATCCCCTGCCTCTGGGACCTTACCCCACAAACGTATCCTGCCATCGGTTTGAATATGCCGTTTTTCGGGGTTGTCCACAACCCTTTGGATCCATGCCCTTTTGATTCCCCTGCGATCCGGACGACGGGATATCATCCTGAAGTAATCGGTTGTTTGCATGAGGGTTCATCTGTGTATCACTGGCGTTCGTTAAACAATAGCGACCAGGAAGTTTAGAGAAAAGCGCGTGGCCAGATATGCTAGAAAACGAGGCCGGCAATGCTCAAAGACAAATGCTCAAGGACATAAGGTGGCTGGATCCGGCGGCCTGGCCTAGACTTTCCACAGGTCGATAATAAAGGTAAGGATCATGAGACGCCGACAGTTCTGTCAGTCCGCGGCCGGCATGGCGGCCGCAACCGCCTTGCTGCCTTATTCCCGAACACTGGCCGCCGCTATGCTGGAGATCGACAGGGATGTGGAGGCGATCTCCGGCACCGGTAAGGAGCTTATGTTGGGGCGGTCCGAAGTGCAGGAGTTGGCCAATGGCCTGCTAGGCGATCTGCTGCTGCCCGGCAACCCGGCCTATGAGACGGCTCGCCTGGTGCGCAATGCAAGTATCGACAAATACCCTGCACTGATCGTACAACCCAGCGGTGCAACCGATGTGGCACTGGCTGTGGACTTCGCCCGGGACCACCACCTGGTCACGGCGGTAAAATGTGGTGGTCACAGTTCAGCCGGCAAATCGACCTGCAACGGCGGCATGATGATAGACCTGTCGCGGTTCCGCCATGTGCGTGTAGATCCGGCCAATAAAATCGCCTATGTCTCCGGCGGCAGCCTGCTGGGCGCGATGGACCATGAAACCATGGCCCATGGACTGGTAACCGTGGCCGGGACGGTCTCCCACACGGGCGTTGGCGGGTTGACCACCGGTGGAGGCTTCGGCCGCCTTGCGCGGCGCTATGGCCTGGCCCTGGACAATGTAAAAGCCATGGACATCGTAAGTGCCGACGGCAAACTGCGTCATGCCTCAGCTGAGCAGAACCCGGACCTTTATTGGGGGGTCCGCGGCGCCGGTGGCAATTTCGGCGTGGTGACCTCCTTTGAATTCAATCTGCATGAGATGTCACGCACCGTACTCGCAGGCAGTTTTGTCTACCCGATCGAACGCCTGCGGGACGTGCTGGAATTTTACGCCGAGTTCTCCCTGCAGACACCGGATGAACTGGCCGCCGATCTCGTGCTGGCCTATCCGCCCGCGGGCAAGCCCCCCGTCGTTATTCTGGCACTGTGTTACAGCGGTGATAAATCGCGCGCCGATGCGGCCATGAGCGCTGTCAGCAAACTGGGTAAACCCATGGTGGGTGAGATCAGGCCGACGGACTATGTGGCCCTGCAGAAAAGCGGCGACAGCGATGCGCCGCGAGTTAATGCTTCCTACCTCAAGGGAGGGTTCACGTCAGAGCTAACACCCGCATTGATCGACACCATTATTGCTGTCATGCAACAACATCCCAGACGCCGCAGCATGATTATTTTCCAGCAGGCCGGTGGCGCAATCGGCCGGGTTGCCACCAATGCGACCGCCTTCGCCCACCGCTATGCGCAGCACAATATGGTCCTGACAATGGCCTGGCAACCGGACGAGCCGAGAGATGAGCATGTGAAAGCGATCAAGTCCAGCTGGGCGCAACTCATGCCGCATACCCACGGCTTCTATGTCAACGAGGCGGACGACGACAACGCGTCGCTGGTCGACAAGAATTACCAGGGTAACTACGCACGACTGCTGGGGATCAAGAAACGCTATGACCCCACCAACCTGTTTCGATTGAATGCCAATATCGACCCCACGGCCTAGCAGACGGAACATCCCTTTACGATCAAAAAAGGAGGCATAGCAATGCCACGCCTACGTCAGGTTTCCAGAGCGGACGCGGACCCGATCGCTCTCACGATGTATGACATGCTTTTCGGCGAGCGCGACCCCGTGGTCGAACCCGGTACGGAAACAGGCACCCCGGGGAACTGGTGGACGGTCTTTGCGCTGGTACCCGATTGCCTCGAGCATGCTGTGCAGGGTTTCCGGTTTTATCGTGATCCGGCACGCAAGCTGGATCCGGCATTGCGCGAGCTGGGCCAGACCCGCGCCGGCTATGCCCGGGGATCCCGGTTTGTCTACTCACAGCACTGCAAATCCTGCCGCTCCGTGGGCCTGTCGGAGGCGAAGATCCGCGATATTCCGCACTGGACGGTCAGTGACAGATTCAGCGATCTGGAGCGTGCAGTGCTGGCCTACACGGACGCGCTGGTACTGGAGGGGGGCAGGGTGGCGGACGCCGTCTTCGATGTCCTGAAAAGGCATCTGTCAGATGAGGAGATCCTGGAACTGACCTACATCACTGCGCTGTACGAAATGCACGCCGTCATGAGCAGGGCCCTGCGGCTGGAATACGATGACGTGGAGGAGCGTGTCGTGGAGATTGCCGCGCCCCGGGGTGGATCCGCCGACGTGATGCGCATGGTGGACACGAAAGAGGAGTAGGGAGCATGGGCTATCACCACCTGGCACTGGCCTGTCGGGATATTCAGGCCATCCACGCGTTCTACGAGGGCGTTCTCGGGTTTGAACTGGTAAAGGTCGAGGTGGGCCCCGTGCCGGAGGGCGGCTGGGCCAAGCACTTTTTCTACCGCATGGGGGATAACCACACGTTCATCGCCTTCTGGGAACTGCACGGGGTACCCGGCACTGACGCCCTGGAAACCAATATCTCCAAAGCTGCCGGAGTGCCCGACCAGATCAATCACATCGCCTTCGATGCCGCGGATATGGACGATCTCCAGCAGCGAAAAAATCGCTGGTTGGAAGCCGGGCTGGAGGTCCTGGAAATCGATCACAACTGGTGTCACTCGATCTATACCAAAGACCCCAATGACATCCTGGTCGAATTCTGTGTGACCACCGGCTCTTTCACCGCGCAGGACCGGCAGAGAGCCCTCGATACACTGACGGCGCAGGAGCCCGTGTTTTCCCCGCCGCCGGCCTCTATCGAATTTCTTTCGCCCCCCTGACCCATCAACCGTTAAAAATGGTATCGGCCCTGGAGGGCAATGGTCCGCGGCCGATTCAGACTGCCGATCGTGGTCGTGCCTTCGGGGAGGATGCTGCCGCCAAAGAAGGGGTAATCGAAGCCGAACGAGGTTTTCTGGTCCAGCAGGTTGCGACCCAGGACAGCCACCTCCCATTTTTCGTTCGCTGAAGCCAGTGCCAGCCTGAGGTCCAGCAGGGTCAATGCGCCATCCAGTGCGCGCTCTCCTCGCTGCTGGTACTGCTCGTCCCGGTAGTTGACGATGCCTTCCAGGCGCCACAGCAGATCGGCGCTACTCCAGGGATATTCGTATCGCGCATTGGCAGATACTGCCCACTCCGGGGCATAGGGCAGACGCAGTCCGCTGTCTTTCTCCTCCGCGTCCGCATAGGTGGCGCTCGCTCCGAGCACCAGGTTGTGCGTTGCCAGCCACTGCCCCTCGAGTTCCAGACCCCTGCTTTCAGCGGGCACGGTTTCCGTGAGGAACCCGTCTCCCACGAAGGTATTGACCTGGAAATCCTCGATTTCCGTGTAAAACAGGGACGCGTTGAGCAGGGCGGCCCCCCTGGCCAGGCTCGTCTTGAGGCCGACCTCGAGGGTTTCCGCCTCCTCGGTGTCGTACTCCGCTTCCTCGGGTCTGGCCACGTCGACGCTGAAGCCACCGCTCTTGCTGCCTGTTGCCCAGGAAACGAATCCCATCGTGTCATTGTTGAAGTCATATTGAACGTTGATCGAACCGTCCAGGTTGTCCTCCTTGCGATTGAGGGAGGTGGGGGGGACTTCCGGGGCGAGAATATCAGAGATGATGTCCGCGAGGGGCCCGCCGCTGCGCAGACGTTGCCTGCCCCAGATAACGTCTTTTTCCTCATCCGTATAGCGCAGGCCCAGTGCCACGCGCCAGTTCTGTCCCAGGTTGAAAACACCCTGGCCGAACAGAGACCAGACCTCTGTATCCTGCTCGTAAGACAACAGGCTGGTGGAGTCCAGGGGCAGGGGGCTTGGCAATTCCGGCCAGGGGAATGAGGTATCGGTCAGGCCGCTGTAATCCAGCGTGCTGTCCAGGTAGTACAGTCCGGCGATGTAGTCGAGTTTCTCTCCGCCTGGGGAAGCAATCCGGAATTCCTGGCTGAATTGATCGTAATCGCTGTCATAGGCTGTAGTCAGATAGTCCACGGACAGAAAATCCGAGTCGAGAAGGCGATCGTTGTCGTACTCGGACCAGCCCGTCAGCGAAGTGAAACGGTGCTCAACGACGTCATGGTCGTACTGTATGATCGCGCGCTGTGAGTCCTGTTCGTCGTGGGCGTCGCCGCTCGAGCCGTAGGAGGTATAGGCGTTTTTCACCCGGTCTATCCCGATATCCGCACCGGGATCCATGCCGGCCATGAAACCGAGTGAGTCCTCATCCGGCTGGAAAGTGTCACCCTTGATCTCCAGATCATCCCACTGGTACATGAGCAGCAGGCTACCTGCGTTACCGATATCCCAGGCGCCGCTGAGACGCAGGGTGGTCTGCTCTCGCTCAGGTCCCTCATTGCCGGTGGTTTCGTTGTCCACATAGCCTGATTCAGCGACCCCGTTGAATGCCAGGCGGTAATCGCCAAATCCGGTGGGAATGTTGACAGCGCCGGTGGCGTAGACGCTGTCGAATTCGAACTCATAGTCCCCCTGCAGGTAGCCTCCGAACGTCGCATCCGGCCTGCGCGAGATGATGCTCACGGCGCCGAGACTGGTATTTTTTCCGAGCAGCGAGGTCTGGGTGCCCTTGATCACCTCGACCCGCTCGATGTCAAACAGGGACGTCTGGAACTCCCTAATGCGGCCCGCCCAGATACCATCGATGAATAACCCCACCGACTGGTCAAGGCTTTCACCACCAGAGCCGGTGCCCAGACCGCGGACGGTGACCTGGGACAGATTCTGCGGTGTATGCTGAATGGTCAGGCCCGGCACCGAGGCAGCCAGGTCGTTGGTGTCCCGGATAGTGAAGTCGTCCAGCCGGGTCCCTTCGAGCACGTTGATCGTCAGTGGAATGTCCTGCACGTTCTCCACGCGCTTTTGCGCGGTCACGACGACCTCTTCCAGTACCAATTCCTCGGCTTGCAGGGTCCCGGTCACCATCGCCGTGAGAGCCAGCGCTGCAATCATTGAATGGCCAGGTGTGTTTCTCTTGGACCGGCATGTCATATTGTTCTCGCTAGGAATGAAAGACTACAACTGTTTGAGGAGTTTGCTCTGCCGCAAGCAACCAGCCTGTGGCGCCCTAAGGCGTAGTCGGACCCGCCCCGGCGGTGCTATCCGGCTTCCAGAATTCATACCGGGAAAACACATCGTTTCCCGTCAGGTGCACGGGATCTTCCGTGACGGAGAGCTCCATGTCCATTTTTTCGGCCAGTTCCCGCAGTTTCTCATATCCGGATGACGCGTAAGCAAGATTGTCCAGCTGATAGGGATCTGTGGGCAGGTGATACAACTCCTCGTAGGGCCTTTTGTCCACAGTGTAGCCGAGATAGGGCTGGAGAAATTCTCCGCTTGCGTCCTCCTGGAAGTTGCTGAGGTAGGCATCCCGGTATGCAGGAGGGTCTCCCAGGGGCCAGCGCTCCGGAAAATGGTTGCGGATATACAGCCACTCCTGTTGGTGAAGGCTGCGACGGGAGTGGGTCATTCCTTCCGGTCTGGCATCGTAATTATGCCGTTCGAAGCCGGCGTAGACCTCCTCCCGGTGCCATTCCAGGTTATTCCCGGTAATCAACGGCAGCAGGTTTTGCCCGGTCATTTGCGGCGGAATGGCTAATCCCGCTGCCGCCAGGAATGTCGGCGCCACATCAGTGAGACTGGTCACCTGGGGGACATCTCGCCCACCGCTCATCCCGTTCTCCCAGTAGATCAGCAGCGGTACCTGGACGCCCAGCAGGTAGTTATTCATTTTGGCTCTGGCGAAGGGCATGCCGTTATCCGAAGTGATAACGACGAGTGTATTGTGCAGAAGGTTTCTCTCCTCCAGAAGTGTGATGGTAGCTCCGATGTCACGGTCTATCTGTTCGATCTCCTCGAGGTAGCCCTGCAGGTGATTATCCACATCTGCTGTTTTTGGCAGGTGATCCGGCAGATACTGATCGCGAGTGAGGGCATCGAAGCGGGAACTGTCATCGTTTTTCAATGGCCGATGCGGTTCCCGGATGCCCATCCAGAAAGAAAAGGGCCTGTCATCCAGGGCTCCATCGAGAAAGGCGCGAAAGTTTGCCACGTAATCCGTCTGGCTGTAGGTGGCGGGTAATTCCCTGGTCAGGTCGAGGTAGGATTGACCGAGATAGCCAGGAGGCGCTGCATGGCCAGGTCCCCAGCCCTTGCCGGTGTAGCCAGTGTGGTACCCGTTATCTGCCAGCAGGGTCTGGTAGGAGAACATGGCATCTGACCACGCGCCCCAGAGTAATGCCGATGACTTCAGGCGCCAGATATGCTGGCCGGACAAGATGGCGGATCTGGACGCGGTGCAGGTGGGCGCGGCGGCAAAGGCGTTTTCGAAATAAACCCCCGCATTGGCCAGGCGGTCGAAGTTAGGGGTTTGCACCGCCATGTAACCGGCCTTTCCGGTATGCGCAGCGGACTGGTCGTCGGTGATGATAAACAGGAAATTGGGCCGCCTCTCGGCTGGCATCGTCCCCGGCTGGTCAACCGGTGTAGTGTCCGAACTGCCATCACTGCCACCACTTCCGCCACCGCCGCAGCCAGGCAGCAGAACGGCCAGTAGGAGGACCAGCACAGCGCTTACATGAACAACCAGTTTCTGCATCGCGAACGTCAAAGCGTGTTACAGGGCGTTGCCCCGTTAACTCCCGTCCCCGGCATACAGCTTGACCAGGCGATCCAGAAACTCGCGGCCCTGATACAGCGCCTGCACCCCGATGCGCTCGTTCAAGCCGTGTTTGTTGATGGTCGCGGGATCAGAAAAAATGCCGCTGACACCATAAGTCGGTATGCCTGCCGGTGTGAGAAAGCGACCGTCCGTGCCACCTGCCACCATAAAGGGAAGGACCGGGACATCGGGCCACATCTGTCGGGATACCGCTTCGACCGGTCCCAGGATCTCCGGCGTCAGTGGGGGTGGGGGAGCGGTTGATTCAGGTGGATCGACAAAACCGACGGATATGTCCGGGTCGCCCACTATCCCTTCGAGGGTCTGGCGGATCTCCTCCTGCGTATGCCCGGGGAAGATCCGGCAGTTGACGTTTGCCGCGGCCCTTTGCGGCAGTGCGTTGGGTGCATGGCCCGCATCGAGCATGGTGGCGACGCAGGTTGTATGCAGCATGGCGTTGAAGCTGGGATCGTCGGTGATCCGCGCCAGGGCATCGGGTGCCGGTGGGTCAGCCAGGATCGCCAGCAGATCCGCGGCAGTCTGTCCGTCGGAGAGGGCGGACATGCGTTTGAAATAACTGCGTGTCGTAGCGTTGAACTCAACGGGGAAAGAATAATCCGCGATTCGGCTCAGCGCCGCGGCAAGCCTGTATATCGCATTGTCGGGCACCGGGCGCGATGAGTGCCCCCCCGGATTTCTGATCTCCAGGCGGTAGTCCTGGTAGGTCTTCTCGCCGGCCTGGACGCCGTTGTAAAGGGGCCGTCCGTCGCTGTCCAGTATGCCCCGCCCGCCTTCATTGAGGGCAAAATCGGCATCCACCAGGTCGCGGTGGTTCTGCAGCAGATAGCGGACCCCGTTGAAGGTGTTGGGTGTCTCTTCCCCGCAGGTCAGCGCCAGTTTGACGGTGCGTTCGGGCCGGTAGCCCGATGCCTTCATACGCATCAGCACGTCGACGAAGATGGCCGCCATCCCCTTGTCGTCTGCGGTGCCGCGCCCATAGAAGTAGCCGTCCTCTTCAACGAGCGTGAAGGGGTCCCGCTCCCAGTCCTCCGGCTTGGCCTCCACCACATCGATGTGGGCCAGCAGGAGCAGGGCGCCTGTGTCCGTGGAGTTCCCGGGTATGCTGGCGACCAGGTTCCCCTGCCGCGGCAAGTCGGCCGGTACAATGACGTGAATGTCCTTTTCGGGAATACCCGCGGAACGCAGATGTGCGGCCATGGCCTCGGCGGCTTCCGTGCAGCTCCCCGAGGAGAGCGTTGTATTGATCTCCACCAGCTGCCGGTACAGCTCACGAAAATCCTGCTGGCTATCCGTCAGGGGTGTGGCCCGGGCCGTGTGGAAAAAAAGCAGGATGCACAGCCCCAGCATTGTCTTGTTAATCGTATTCATCTGTTTCCACACTGCTTGATGTGTAGGCATTTTTTATCTCCGCTGGTCTGAAGCGAGACAATCTTCAGCTGTGACCAATCTGCAAGTCCCCGACGCGCGTAGTAACATAGACAATACCCTGACATGCAGGTAGAAACCTATGAAATTCGCTTACCACGCAACCATGTGCCCACCCGAACAGTATCTCCCACTCGCGCTGGCCGCCGAGGAGGCCGGATTTGACACGTTCACGTTCCCGGACAGCATTTGCTACCCTAAGGAAGGGTCGGATGTTTACCCCTATAACGACGATGGTACCCGGGACTTTCTGGATGGCGTACCCTTCCTCGAACCCTTTGTGGCCATACCCTACCTGGCGGCCCGCACCGAGAAACTCCGTTTTACCACGTCGGTGATCAAGTTGGCTATTCGACAACCGGTGATCGTCGCCAAGCAGCTGGCGACCCTGGGCGTGATGATCGGTGATCGATTCGGCTTTGGCGTGGGTATCAGCCCCTGGCCGGAGGATTTCGAGGCCTGTCAGATTCCGTGGGAGAAGCGCGGGAAGCGGATGGATGAGATGATGGAAATAGTGAATGGCCTGATGAGCGGTGACTATTTCGGTTACGAGGGGGAGATTTTCAAAATCGACCCGATAAAGCTCTGCCCGGTGCCAGACCACCACATCCCGCTGCTGGTGGGCGGTCACGCCAAACCGGCGCTGCGTCGGGCGGCCAGGCTCGGCGATGGCTGGATTTCTGCTGGCTCCTCCCTGGCGGACCTGCAGGGCATGATTGGCCAGATCGAGAGCTTCCGCAAGGAGTTCGGGCGTGACCAGGGACCTTTTGAGTACCACGCCATGACTGAGGCGGCCTACTCCAAAGAGGGGCTCAACGACCTTGCGGCGGCCGGTGTTACAGAGGTCATCATAGCCTTCCGCAATCCCTACGATGCGGAGCCCGACACCCAGACCGTGGAAGAGAAAATCGGTATGATCAACTGGTATGCGGAGAACGTAATACGTCCATACCGGGAGGACTGATCAGAGCGATCACAGCGGTATGCATGGTGGGTACCGGCCAGGGCCCACCTGCGTAGTTGGCGGGTTACGATGCGAGCACCACTTTGACTCGGGAGGCAGGCTTGGTTGAGGCGGGACGCGAAGCCATAATCCAGGTAGGTCGTAATTGCTGGCGCCGGGAGCAGGCCAGCAGGCTGGCGGTGATTGTGGACGGCGAGAACTATTATCGCGCTGTCCGTGAGGCGATCCTCGCCGCTCGCAACAGGGTCTTCATTGTCGGCTGGGACATTCATAGCCAGTTGCAGCTGGTGCGAGAGGCTGTCGGGGACGGCAAGCCGGAGCGTCTGGGTGAGCTGCTTGACCACGTGGCGCGCGAGCATGGGGTGGATGTCTATGTGCTCAGCTGGGACTTCGCCATGATCTACTGGCTGGAGCGCGAATCGCTGCCACTCTATCAGCTGGATTGGAAGACCCACGATCGCGTCCATTTCCACATGGACGACAGTCATCCGCTGGGCGCCTCGCAACACCAGAAGATCGTGGTGGTCGACGATGCTGTGGCCTTCTGCGGCGGACTCGACCTGAGCAAGTGGCGCTGGGATACCCGGGAGCACCGGCCTGAGGATGCCCGGCGACTCGATCCGGATGGCAAACCCTACCAGCCGTTTCATGACCTGCAGATGGTCGTCGAGGGTGCGCCGGCCGCGGCGCTGGCGGAACTCTGCCGCGAGCGCTGGAGAAGGGCCATCGGGGAAGCTCCCGGGCAAAGTACCACGGAGCACGGAAACACTGCCTGGCCGCCCTCAGTGAAACCCTTGCTGCAGAACGTGCCCGTCGCCATCGCGCGCACGCAGCCTCAATTCGACGATATCGATGCGGTTCGCGAAGCGGAACGGCTGTACCTTGATATAGTGCACGCCGCCCGGCGCTGGATCTACATCGAGAACCAGTATCTGACGGCTCACAGTGTGGGCGATGCCCTGGCGGAACGGCTCAGGGAGGATGCCGGCCCCGAGGTGGTCATCGTTCTGCCGCAGGAGACCGGAGGCTGGCTGGAGCAGCATACGATGGATGTGCTGCGAGACAGGTTGGTGAAAAAGTTGCGGGAGGCTGATCGCCACGATCGTTTGCGGATCTTCTATCCGCGCCTGTCGGCCAGTGCCGACAGCTGCCTGATGGTGCATGCCAAGTTGATCGTTGCCGATGATGACCTGCTGCGGATCGGCTCATCCAATCTGAGCAATCGCTCCATGGGGCTCGACAGTGAGTGCGACCTCGCCCTGGAAGCTGATTCAGAAAAAGTGCGGCAGGCCATCAGCCTTGTCCGCAACGATCTGCTGGCAGAGCACCTGGGCGTGAAGGTGGACGTGGTGGCTAAGGCCATTGATCACCACGACTCACTGGTACGGGCGATCGACGAGTTGGCGCAGGGCGAGCGGACACTGTGGCACCTCGATACGACAGTCCCGCCCGAGGTCGACCGGCTGGTGCCCGACGCCGCCCTGATCGACCCGGAGAAACCGGTCAGCCCGGAGCAGTTCGTCAGCGAGTTCGTATCCCTTGATAAAGAGGGAGGATTGCCCTGGCGTGTATTCGCCAGCGTGCTGCTCGTGCTGCTGTTTGCCGGGCTGGCCGCAGCCTGGCGCTGGACGGCATTGGGTGATTGGCTCGATATGGATACCCTGGTAGCCCAGGCCCGGTCACTGAAGTCCCACCCCGCAGCTCCGCTGCTGGCGACGCTGGGTATTGCCCTGGCCGCGTGTCTGGCAATTCCCCTGACGTTGCTGGTGATTGCCTCGTCGCTGGCCTTCGGCCCGCTGGCCGGCTTTGCCTACTCCCTGGCTGGCGGTCAAATCAGTGCGCTCATCACGTATGGGGCTGGCCATGCCGCCGGTCGTGACCTCGTGCGACGTTACGCCGGGGAAAAACTCAACAGAATCAGCAAGGCTCTGGCGCGGCGAGGGATTGTTACCATCGCCCTGTTGCGCCTGGTACCGGTCGCACCCTTTGTCATTATCAATGCCGTAGCGGGCGCTTCGCGCATCAGTTTCCGGGATTTTGCATGGGGTACGCTGTTCGGTATGGCTCCGGGTATGCTGGGTATTGCCCTGTTTGCTGACAGCCTGATCAGGACAATCCGGCAGCCCGACGCGGATCACCTGGTGGGCCTGCTGCTCCTGGTGGCGGTGATCGCCGGCGTGGTCGCCGGGGTGCGCTACTGGCTGCGCCGGGCCCGCAGTGGGCGGCAGACGGATTGACCGAAGACGCCGGATTGCGGGTCGCGACCTGGAATATACACCGCTGCGTGGGTCGCGACGCTGTCATGTCGCCGGCCCGCTGCGCTGCCGTCTTGCGTGAGATCGACGCCGACATCGTGGCCTTGCAGGAGGTCGAATTCCGACCCGATGAGCCTGGCGACGCCCTCGCCATTCTCGCGCAGGAAGGGGGCTACCGGGCTGTCCCCGGCGCCACTCTGCTGCGCGCGGATGCCCATTATGGCAACGCCATTCTTACCCGCCTGGAACTTGGGCACGTGCGCCGCCATGATCTCAGTGTGCCCGGCCGGGAGCCGCGGGGAGCCCTGGATCTGGACCTGTCCCTGGCGCGGGCCAGGTTGCGGTTTGTGGCCACCCACCTGGGGCTGCGACCGGGGGAGCGCCGGTCGCAGGTCCGCCGGCTACTCTCTCTGCTGCAGAGGGATCGATGCGATTTCACGATCCTGGCGGGCGATCTCAACGAGTGGTTTCTGTGGGGCAGGCCTCTGCGTATGCTGCACCGCCAGTTTCCTGACACCCCGCACCGTCGTACCTGGCCCAGCCATGCCCCGGTGTTTGCACTGGACCGTATCTGGGCGCATCCACCCGCCGCCCTGCAAAGCCTCGAGGTACACCGGTCGCCGCTGGCCCGCGTGGCCTCGGACCACCTGCCGCTGGTGGCTGACATTAGCTGAATGGATATACCCGCACTTGACCGGTAGACCCTCGGGTGCGTCAATAGGTGTGATCTCAAGCTGTGCCAGGATGTTATGCACTTATTCGTGTCTTGCGGCCGACGGTATCAGGGCTGCAGACGGGTGAAACGAGGATGGTTGCCGTGAATGTCACCTCAGTCGGGGAAGTCGAAACGCCCAGCGAGAGCGAACAGCGGGTAATCGATGCGATCTGCAACCGCGCGGTCGCGGATTTCAGTGGTCTGCCGGTAGAATCACGGCAGTTGCGTGCCACGTTTCTCGAAGCGCTGATAGCTGGTTCGAGCGCCGACTGGCCGAAAATCTGCTGCCCGCTGCGCATTCGCGGCGCGGAAATCCTCGGCCCGATCCGGGCGCTGCCGACGAACCGCGATGGTCCGGGCATGACCCTGTTGTTCTGGGACTGTCATTTCGACTCCCCGGTCGACCTCAGTGGTGCCGACTTCCTGTCGCTGCGCCTGGTTGACTGTACACTTCCGGCCTTCATTGGCATAAGCCTGACAACCCGGGCCGATCTCGATCTGTCCGGGTCGCAATTCTCCGGTGTCTGCGGCCATGAATCCGACCTGGCAGAGGTGGGGAACTGTGCCGTGCACCTGAGCCACGCGCATATCGGTGGACGGCTGCTGCTGTCGGCGACACCGCAGTCACGCTTCGAAACCCGGGGCAGCCTCAGGCTGGACGGCGCCCGCATCGACGGGAACGTGGAGCTTCACGGCGCCCTGCTTCGGGAATCCGAGGATGCAGCCCTCAGCGCGCGCTCCGCAACCTTTGGCGGCAATGTCGAATTGCTGCCAGGCCAGGGATTTCGATGCGAGGTGCACGGCGAAGTCTCTCTGGTGGCCGCGCATATTACCGGAGACCTGGACTGCGGTTCCGCCCGAATCCTCAACCCGGGTGGCAGGGCACTGCACTGCGAGGACCTCGTCGTCGAGTCGGTATTCCTTACCCGGGATGACCCGGAGTCCCCGTTTGAGGCCAGCGGCCGGCTCAACTTTCTCACGGCGAGGGTGGGCGGCAGCTTCTTCCTCATCAATGCCCGCCTGAGACCGGGCCCTGACTATACCGGGCTTTTGAGCCGGGGAGGTCCGGTGGCTGCCAACATGCAGCAGATGCGGATATCCAATGCCATGGTGCTGTTCGGTGTCGGTGCCATGGCGCCGGATGGAGAAGTCGCTCCGGACGACTCGATCGAGCCGGTCGAGGGATGGTTTATGCTCGCGGGCAGCGAGATGAATACGCTGATCGATAACGTGGATAACGGGTGGCCCGCACCGGGATACCTGGATATCGACGGCGCATCCTATGAGCGGATACGCCATGCCGGCGACGGTGACCTGGTGGCGATGCGCATCGCCTGGCTCCGTAAGCAGTTTCATGATGGTCGCCCTGGCGTCTCTACGTTCCGCCCCCAGCCTTACGAACAACTCACGCGTGTCCTGCGCAACAGCGGCCTGACGCGAGAGGCGGACGCCATCGCCGTCGAAAAGATCAACATGCGACTCGCCGCGCGGGTGGACACCCCCTGGCAGCGGGTGTTCCCACGGCTGCTGATGCTGATCAGTGATCACGGCTACTCAACCAGCCGGGCCGTCTTTTCCTTCCTGGTCTTCGTGCTGCTGGGTGCGGTGATGTACACGGCGGCGGTGAGCACCTTCGACCAGCCATTTTTCCCTTTTGAGCAGCCGCCCGAAGCGACGGACTACGTGCTGCCTTTCGGCCTGGGGGAGGTGAGCGCGCCACTGGGCTGCCCCGGTCTCGATACGCTCCAGTACGCGCTGGATTTTGCGCTGCCGGTGATAAACCTCGGCCAGGATACCTTCTGCCGTTTCGTGCCGACGGGGCCGGCGCGCTGGTTATGGCTGACGCTCCACAGTCTGTTTGGCGTGCTGGGCGCCTGCTTGTCGGCGGTGGTGGTCCTTACCCTGACCGGCCTGTTGCGGCGGGACTGACGCCGGGTTCACTGGCGTAGCGGAAAATCGGAAACACTGCTGTTGGCCCGTTATTTTTGCATGAACCGGAGGCTATCGTGGAGCGCGAACATGCCTGTTTAGTGGAGATGTTCGTGTCGGAACTCTCCCGCGCGGCCGAACGTGGCCCGATTCTCGACCTGGCCTGTGGCGCAGGTCGCAACGGGCTCTACCTGATCACCAACCGTATTCCGGTTGTTTTTGCCGACGCTGATCCCGAAGCACTGGCTCAGGTGCGCTCAGCACTTGCTGATCCCGTTTTCCAGAACACCCGGGGGCTGGCTGACCTGTGGCCCGTCGATTTCGAGCAGGGCCAGGCCCGCCCGCTGGAGAACCGCCGATTCGGTGGCATCATGGTATTCCGCTATCTCTATCGCCCCCTGATGGAACACATCCGGCGGGCCATTGTTCCCGGTGGCTTGGTGATTTATGAAACCTTTACCGTCGATCAGCCACAATTTGGCCGCCCGAAAAATCCGGATTACCTGCTGCGCCATGATGAATTGCCAGGCTACTTCGATGACTGGGATATCCTGTGCCGCTTTGAGGGGGTGAAGGAGGGGCCAGAGGGAGGCAATCCGCAGGCCCTGTCACGGATCGTGGCGAAAAAACCGGGTTGACTCAAGGCTCCTGCGGGCTGAGCCGACCATCGAAAAGCTCGACCAGATCCTGCGCATGGACACGGGCGAGGCACCCATTGTGGTGACCAGCCCTGACCGCGAGGAGTTCAGCTTCAACTTCATGAAAACCTATCTGAACGCGGCCTTCCGCAGGCATGTCGCACCTGCGTTACAGCATTATCCCGCGGATGGTGAAGTAGAGCATGGCGGCCAGCAGGCCCGAGGCGGGGACCGTGATCAGCCAGGCGGCCACGATCTTCATCAGGGCGGCGCGCTTGACCAGTTCCTGGCGATAGATGCGCTTGAGATCCTTCCGCTCCTGTTTGTTGAGGGTGCTTTTCTTTGCCTCGCGCTTCAGTTCCTCCAGCATGATCCCCTTGTCAAAGACGCTGGCTTCCTCGAATTTGTGGAGGTAAGCCTCGACGATCTGCTCGTCTTCACCGTGGTGATGGGAGCGGATCTCGTCGATGCGCCTGGCGTGACTGCTCTTGAGGTACTCACGGAGAAAACCCACGCCAAACACCGCGCCAACGGCGATATGGGTGGACGATACCGGCAGTCCGAACTGGGTGGCAATGATCACCGTGATCGCGGCCGCCATGGCGATGCAGAAGGCGCGGGACTGGTCCAGCTCGGTGATTTCCGATCCCACCGTGCGTATCAGCTTTGGACCGTACAGCGCCAGGCCAATGGCGATACCGACAGCGCCTACCAGCATGACCCACAGGGGGATCGCCGCCTTGCTGGCTACCGCACCTCGCAGTACGGCCTCGTTGATGGCAGCCAGGGGGCCCACGGCATTGGCGACGTCATTGGCACCATGGGCGAAACTCAGCATGGCGGCGGCGCAGATAAGGGGCACCGTGAACAGCTGGTTGACGCCCTGCTTGTCGTTGTCCAGTGAGCCCGCAGCCCGCCCGACGGCGGGGCGCAACAACAGGTAGGCAACGATAGCCAGAGCGAGCCCGATGAGGAGGGCGCCGAGAAAATCGACCTGCCAGACCTGCTTCAGCCCCTTGAGCATGAGGTAGGTACCGAAGGCCCAGACCATAAGTGCCACGAGTATCGGTACCATGCGAGCAGCGGCGCCGGCCATATCAGACTGGTAGGTGATCGTGCGTTTGATGAGGTAGAGAAAGGCTGCGGCAATGAGGCCACCCATCACGGGGGAGATGACCCAACTGGCGGCGATCTGGGCCATCTTTCCCCAGTTCGCGATCTCTATGCCGCCGGCGGCGATGCCGGCACCCAGGACGCCACCGACGATGGAATGGGTGGTGGAGACCGGTGCACCCAGGGCAGTGGCGATATTGAGCCATACTGCGCCTGCCAGCAGGGCCCCCATCATGACCCAGATAAAGGTTTCGGTATCCCCGATCAGGGTCGGGTCTATAATTCCCTTCTTGATGGTCCCCACCACCTCGCCACCGGCGATGAGTGCGCCAGCGGCCTCGAAAACGGCCGCGATGATAATGGCCCCCGCCATCGTCAGGGCCCTGGAACCGACAGCCGGCCCTACATTGTTCGCCACATCATTGGCGCCGATATTGAGGGCCATGTAGCCGCCGATCATGGCGGCTGCGATCAACATCACGCCACCGGGAACGTCCCGGATGAAGACACTCGCATAGAGCATGATGACGACAATAAACAGCAGCGCCATGCCCAGGCGGAATAACTCCGAGCGACCGAAAGACGCTGCCTTCTCAATTTTTGAAAAATCGTTCATATCCATTATCTTGATCTGCCCAACCCGTCGCGGCCGGCACTTTACCGGAATACCTGGCGCAGGTGAAGACGCACACTATCCCTTCAGGGGGCAGGTGCAATTGACCTGTATCAAGAAGCCCGATGATAGTCGGGACCTGCAGGGCCGGGCCCTGAGCACCGGTTTTCGCGACACCGTCAGCGAATCGGGGATCTAGCCCAGTTCATACTCGTGCAGCCCGCTCTCCGCCTGCAGCTTGCTGTATTCCTTGAAGCTGCCCGGAAACAGGAAGGGGGCGTGGCCGGACGCGTTGCGGTAGTAGCTGTGGCAGTCGCTGGCGCCCCAGGAAAACCGCGGGAAGCGCTCTTCCATCCAGTCGTTGTATTGCTGGAAAACCCCGGGTTTAACGGCCATCTGCCTGGCGCCCGCGCTCTGCATTTCACCGAGCAGACGCACGATGGTTTCGATGTTCTTTTCCGCGGTGATGAAATAGGACACGTTCAGGACCAAACCATTGGGGCCAACGGCGAAAAAGTAGTTGGGGAAACCGGGTACGGCGATCCCCTTATGTGCCTTCGGGTCGTCCGCCATGACCTCTGCCAGTGACTGCCCCTTGGGGCCAACCACGTCGATGCGATCGAAATCGAGAATTCGATAGCCGGTGCAGTAGATGATCACGTCGACGTCAACAGGCTGTCCGCTTTCCGTCACCAGACCCGTGGGGGTGACTTCCTTCAGGCCGGAGGGAATGAGCTGCACGTTCTCCCGGTTCAGGGCCGGGTAGAAATCGTCGGACACCAGCCCGCGCTTGCACCCGTAGTGGCTGTCCGGTATCAGCGCCTCACGGAGGTGCGGGTCATCAACCGTGCGTTCGATATATTTGCGCACCACATTCTCGAACTGGTTCATCCGGCTGTGTCCCAGCGTGGCCGCATTCTGGACCTGGCCCATCAGGGCGCCCTGCCACTTGCGGATCAGGGTGATCAATCCGGGATGGCGGCGCCAGCGTTTTTGCTGCCTTTCCGAATAGGGTTTCCAGTTCCGCGGCATGATCCAGTTGGCGGAGCGCTGCAGCACGGTGAGATGGCCGGCCACTTTGGCCACCTCGGGCACGATCTGCACGGCGCTTGCCGCTGAGCCCACGATCGCCACGCGCTTGCCGGCCAGATCCACATCGTGATTCCAGCGGGTAGCGTGCCAGCTTTCACCCTGGAACAGTTCCATACCCGGCACGTCGGGGTACAGGGGGGTGTGCTGATTGCCCATGGCATTGATGACCACGTCCGCGTGATATGGCTCGCCGGTGCTGTCCTGCAGTGTCCAGCCGCCACCGTCCTGGTACTCGACACGGGTGATGCGCGTGTTCAGCCGGATATGGGGATCCAGTCCGAACTCCGTCGCGCAGCGCGCCAGGTAAGCCTGGATTTCCGGCTGCTCCACGAAGTTGGCAGACCAGTCCGGATTGGGCGCGTAGGAAAAGGTGTAGGAGTGTGCCCACACGTCGCAGGCCAGTCCCGGATAGGAATGCAGGCGCCAGGTACCGCCGGGCGCATCCAGGGCGTCGAAAATCGTAAAGTTGCTGAACCCCTGGCGCAGCAGCTCATGGCCGGCGCCAATACCGGCTGGGCCGGCGCCGATTATGGCAATGTGCAGTTGTGTTTTATCTGGAGTGCTTGTGGCCATGCGATAGAAATCCTCGAGGCTTAGATGAACAGGATGAGCAGTGCGGCGACCTTGTCGGCCAGCCACGTCTTGAAGGCCAGCCACCAGTCCTGGTTCTGTTCCAGCTGCCACTGGTCCCGGGCGCGGGTCAGCACATAGGCTTTTATCTCTTCGCTTTGCCGGGGAGTCAACACCTGGTCGAAGCGGGGCATGCCCATGTCCAGCATCAGGCCGCCCAGTACCACATCGTCAAACCGGTCGTACCAGCTGTTATCCAGCTTGCGCAAATCGGGCACACTGCCGTCCGAAACCACGCCGGCGCCATGACAGCGGACACAGAGGCGCGTGTAGGTCTGGCCGCCGCGCTCGATGGCCGCGGCATCCAGGTTGGTGACAGGGGGCTCCTCCCGTCCGGGGGGCAGTTCGAAGCCCGGTAACACACGGTCGCCGTCCAGGGCGAAGGTGAGCACCCGTCGTTTGGGTGTCGCGGGCTTGCGCTCGAGACCGATTGTCATACTGAAACCGCCACCCTGGCCCGCCATCACCGTCACGTACTGCCGCCCGTTCACCGCATAACTGACGGGAGCGGCGACGATGCCATGCTGGGTGTCAAAGGACCAGAGCTCCCTGCCATCGCGTGCATCGTAGGCCTTGAAGCGATTATCCGAAATACCCTGGAACACCAGTCCACCGCCGGTGGACAAGACCCCGCCGCCCCCCATATCCGGGACGGGCGCGCGCCACACCTCCCGCTGCTGCAGGGGATCCCACGCCAGCAGGTAACTGTCCATCATGCGACCCAGCAGGGCCTGGGTCAGTAACTTGCCGAAGGGTGAGTGGTCCAGCTTGTAGCCGAGGTTCCACTGGCCCTCGAGCCAGGTGTATTGCTCTTCCTGTTCCATGCGGGCACTGAAATCCAGGGCCGGAATATACATCAGGCCGGTGTCCGGGTTGTAGGACATGGCGTGCCAGTTGTGGCCGCCGAGTCCGCTCGGGCGCAGCATGAACGGTTCGTCCACATACCGTGCCCCGGGTGTCTCAACAGGTCTTCCGGTCTCCAGATCATAGTGACTGGCCCAGCTGACGGGGACGAAAGGTTCGGCCGACAGCAGTTCACCCGTAATCCGGTCGATGATGAAAAAGAAGCCATTCTTGGGTGCCTGCATCAGCACCTTCCGCGCCTCACCCCGCCAGCTGATATCGGCCAGCACCATCTGCTGGGTGGCCGTGTAATCCCAGGTCTCTCCGGGATTTTGCTGGTAGTGCCAGACATACTCGCCGGTCTGCGGGCGCAGTGCGACGATGGAGGCGAGGAACAGGTTGTCGCCACCGCCCGGGCTGCGCATCTCCCGGTTGTGGGGACCGCCGTTGCCGACCCCGACGTACAGCAGGTCGAGCTCCGGGTCGTAGGCCATCGAGTCCCAGACGGTGCCGCCGCCACCCATGGTCCACCACTGGCCGTTCCAGGTTTCCGCCGCCGTGGCCATCAGCGGTGATTCGAACCCGTCGGCGGGATTTCCCGGCACGGTATAAAAACGCCAGAGCTGCTCGCCGGTATCGGCGGCGTAGCCGCTGACGTAACCGCGCACGCCATACTCCGAACCACCGTTGCCGATAACGACAACGCCATTGGCCACCCGCGGGGCACCGGTAATGGAGTAGCTTTTCTCCTGGTCGATGGTGAGCGTGCGCCACTGTTCAGCGCCGCTCGCGCGATCCAGGGACACCAGGTAGCCATCCAGCGTGGCGACCAGCACGCTGTCCTCCCACAGGGCCACGCCCCGATTGACCACGCCGCAGCAGAAGGCGTTGGCCCGCTGTCGGTCCACCCCGGGGTCATAGATCCACAGGGGCTTGCCGGTCGCCGCGTCCAGCGCGTGCACGACACTCCAGTTGCCGGTCACATACATCACCCCATCGGCTACCAGCGGTGTACCCTCGAGCCCCCGGGTATCGGGAAAGTCATAGCTCCACGCCAGGCCGAGTTCAGCGACATTGTCCGTGGTGATCTGCGATAGGGGACTGAAGCGGGTTTCATTGAGGTCGCGGCCGTGAGCCAGCCAGTGCTCGGCCTGCTGCGGTGCATCGATGAGGCGCTGCTGGGTGACCGGCGCTCCCTGTGGCGCCGGTGCAGCCAGCAGCAGAAGGGTTAAACACAGTGTGCTCTGGAGGAAGGGGTTACAGCTGCCCATGGGAATCTGGTCTTGTTATCGTCTCTGCTGCAGCTTACCAAGGCCGCTTGTCCGCCCCAACCGTTTTCTCAGGGCAGGGCAGCGGAAGGGGCACCTGCCCGTAAGTTTATCCAAATAGCTGTACCAGTCTGAAGCCGTAAGGTGCGGGTTGGACAGCCGCGACCGATTGCCCGGGATCTCTGCCCATGATTAACTGGGTTCATCATCTGCCTGCCGGAGCGTGCCCGATGACCGCCGACTACCTTCACATGGATCCATTCCTGGACCCCGCGGATGCGGATAACATGCTGCGCCTTGCCGAATCCTTCGGCAGCTTCGGCACCTATGCGGATGAAGCGACGAGCGAAGGGCTGGGCGAATCTCTGCCACAGCGCTTCGATGTGGGCCTGTACTACGTGGCGCGTGGCCTCGACGGGCAGGGTAATCGCGATGACGCAGAGACGGCAGCCAGCCGCACCAACTATTTCCGGGAAACCTACGCCTATGGCTGTGACGTCAGGGTGAAGGGCATCGAGCCCTTTATGGATCACCCGCTGATGCAGGCTACCGCGCGAAAATTTTGCGGGAGTGATGAGGTGGTACCGGCGATTATCTACGCCAATCTCCTGGTGCCGGGGCAGGAACTCGCGATCCATACCGACGTGCCGGAATTTCGTGGGGCCAACCGCAAGAACGTACCCCAGTGGCTGCTGGTCAGCATGTTGCACTCGGGCCTTTTTGACCGCTGGCGGATACCGATCCTTACCTGCGTCTCCTGGTTCGGTGCTGCCCGCGGAGGTGCCTTCACGTTCTATCCTGCGGGTCCCGGCGGGCCGCGTGAGGCGATTCCGGCGAGACATAACTCGGCCATACTGGTTGACACCGACCAGGTTTTCCACGGTGTGGAACGTGTTGCGCATGAACTCCCGGATCTGCCGGCGATCGGGCGTGATACCCGGCTGCATTTTCTCGGCGACGGGCGCTGGGTGCTGCGGGAGGGTGAGCGGCAACTGGCGGAGTATCCCTGGGAAGGGATTCGCTACTCGATCTCCTGGAAGGCCTATTGCTTCAGGAATAAAGCTGATCGGGCGGCGTGGGAAGAGAACTCTGACAATCTTACCGTCGAGCGAATTCTGGACACTCTGGAGCAGGAGCTGAGAAGTCGAGGTGTCCTCGTGGGGGCGCGTCCCGCCCCGGATGACTTTGCACTGATGATGGTGGAATCCTTCATCCGGTTTCCCGGACCCTGATCCCGGCTTCCGTCAGAATCAGTGGGTGAAAAATTGCTGTAGTCGGGTGGGCGCTTTTGGCGCAAGTTCATGAAATTTGCTGTGCCGATGGTATAGTCAGAAGTGCCCCTTTGAGCTGACGCAAATTCCCACCTGGTCGCTATGGAATCCAGCTTCAATCCACCCAGATTGCTACGTAATTCGCACCTGCAGACCCTGCTGTCCAGTATGCCGTTTCGCAAACTGCCGCTGAAGTGGCAGGCGCGGCACCTGACGCGGGAGGCCAGGGACGTGATCCTGCGCTGCAGCGACGGGATTCGCCTGCACGGCCTCTATAATAGTCATCCCCATCCGACCCGGGGGCTGGCCATCCTACTGCATGGCTGGGAAGGGTGCGCCGAGTCCAGTTACCAGCTGTCCACTGCCCTGACCCTGCACCGACACGGCTTTGACGTTTTCCGGTTGCACCTGCGCGACCATGGCCCAAGCCACCAGTTGAATCCCGAATTGTTCAATTCCGCCCGCCTGCAGGAGGTGATCGACGCGGTGGGGGAGGTCCAGCGCTTGTACCCCCATGACAAAACTTTCCTGGCAGGCCACTCCCTGGGCGGTAACTTCGTGCTGCGCATTGCGGCGCGCGCGACGGCTGCAGGTATACGGCTCGACAAGGTGGTGGCCGTCTGTCCGGTGCTGGATCCACTGCGTACCATGACCGTTCTGGAACACGGCAGCCAGATCTATCATCAGTATTTCGTGCGCCGCTGGAAGCGCTCCCTGGCGATCAAGTTAAAACATTATCCGGAGCTGGGCTACGGCGACAGCCTGCTGGCCATGCAGAGCCTCGGGGAAATGAACGAGTACTTCGTTCCCCAGCATACCGACTATGACGATCCGGAGAGTTACTACAATGCCTATGCGCTGACGGGTGACACTTTAGCGGGGTTGACCGTACCCTCGCACATCATCCTGAGCCAGGACGACCCGATGATTCCGTGTGATGATCTCGAGCGGGTGGCAAAGAC
>JAHEEV010000006.1:70064-72754 GCA_024640505.1 Halieaceae bacterium | reverse complement strand
CTCCAGCCTTTTGAGTTCGGCCTCAGGTAGAATCCCGTGTTTTTTCAGCTCCGGCAGCAATCCCGCCAGGTTTTCCCAGTCCTGCAGGTTGTGGTAGGCCTGGTAAAGCAATTCGAGCACGTAGGGATGGCGGCCGGCGTCCTTGCGTACTGCGGCCAGGGAGGAAACTGCCTGCTCATTCTCGCCGGCCTGCAGCTGAAGCTCCGCCCGGGTGACAGCCACCGCGGTTTCCGCTTCCGACTCGGAGGTCCCTGCCGCTTCCAGGTATTCGCTTACCTTGTCCGGATCATTCAGGCGATAACTGGCCCGCGCCGCCAGCAGGTAGTTGGCGAGCGGCGCATCGTTGTCCCTGGTGCCGCGCAACAGCTGGCGCTGCGCGTGGGACCAGTTGCCCTCCATGAAGTTGATGAGCCCGCGGGTAGTCGCCCGGGAAGCGCGCTGTGCTTTACGGTCACCGAACCAGCTGGTCAGGGAATGCTGCCCGGCGATGAGCTTGTTCACCAGTCGCACCAGTGCATAAATCAGCAGGGTCATCAGCAGTATGAGCAACAGCCCCACCCAGAGGCTGGTTTCCAGGGTGTAATTGCCATAGGTGACCAGAATATAGCCGGGATCGGTTTCGATGACCGCGACAACGCCGACGCCCAGCAGCAACGCGACCAGGGTCAGGATAAAGAGCTTGCGCATGATCTACTCGCCGCCTCCCTGTTCCAGCCGCTTCTCGATGGCCTGACCCAGCGCTTCCAGCGATCGGGCAAGGTCCGGTATATCCACCTCTATCTGCTGATCAGCCAGTTGGTCGATTTCCCGCGCCATCGCGCGTGCAGCCGCCGCATCCGATTCAAAAAACTCGGCCACCCAGTGGTTGGCGCGCGACAGGCTCTCCCCGTAAAGGACCTGGTTGGATGACAGCAGAGCCACCTGGGCCTGTTCGAGCAGCATGCGGAGGTTCTGCCTGACCAGTCCCTCCCACTGGGGATCCATCAGGGCTTGCATGGGAACGTCGCGGCGCCGGATAACCACGTAGTCGGAGAGCTTGGTCAGGGCACTCTCATAACCTTCGCGCAACCGCTCCTGCCAGTCCTCGGCCGGGGCGTCATCCAACCTGGGCTCGGCTTCGGGCATCTGGAAAATAACCAGTTTGTCCGCCTGCTCGATCAGGGCCGCAAGACGCAGGTAGATACCCTCCACATCCACCTGCGGCACCGCCCGGACGGCCGCCAGGTCAGACGCCATGGCGCTTCGGGCATCATGCAGGCCCGGTTCGTCCAGCTGGCGCAGAATCTTGTCTGCGCTTTCCAGCAGTGCCTTGGCCGACAGGGTGTCCCCCGCCATGATCAGGCGCTGGTTGGCCAGTCGCAGCAGGTACTCGGCCTCCGCCAGCAGCCAGCTGTCGCGGTCGGTCGCGCTGAAGCGCGCCAGTTCCGCGCGCAACTCATCCAGTTCACCGTCCAGGCCCTGCAGTTCGCCATCGACCGCCTGGATCAGCTGCTGCTGGCGCCCGTCGGCTTCCTCGAGCCCGGCCAGCCCCGCGCGCAACGCCTGTTGCCAGCGCGCATCGAACTGGTCGAGGTTATCTTCCCTGGCACCGGCGAGGCCTTCCACATCGCCCAGGCGTTCCAGCAGGGCTGCCTCCCGCTGCTGCAAGTCCAGCCACACCCAGCCCGCGGCACCGGCCAGAGCCAGCACCAGCAGCAGGGCCAACCAGGCGATGACGGACGAACCCTTGCGCGCTGGCGGAGTTACGGCGGGTGCAGCGGTCGTCGCGGGCTTCTCTGCTCGCTCGGGCGGTGCCGCATCGCTCGAAATCTCCTCCCCTTCCTGCCGGGCGGACTCGATGGCCTCCGCCTCTTCGCCGATCTGCTCGATATTTTTGTCTTCCTGATCGCTCACTTCTTATTCTCCGGAGGCGTATTCCATTCCTCGAGTGCCTGCAGCATGGCGGTATCCGAGGCATTTGCCGCGGTTACCACCGATGCGAAGCCGGCTGCGTCAGCCAGCTGCGCCACCCGTGCAGATGGCACGACGAGACACATATCCCTAAAGTTAGTGGTTTCTTCCGTGCTAAGCAATGCCACAAAGTTCTCCAATCCCTCGCCGCTGCTGATCAGAACGACATCGATCCGCCAGGCGGCCAGCCGTGCCGCCAGCTGTCCGGACTCCAGACGCGGGCGGCAGCGGCGATAGCACTCCAGCCGATCGACGTGCGCACCACGGCCCCGCAAGGCCTGCTGCAGTGTGGACCGCCCCCCCTCTCCCTTGACGATAAGTACGCGCTGATCGCCAACGGACTGCAATTGGGGCAGCGACAGGAGTCCCTCGCTGGTCATCTCGCTGGCCGGGGAAACCGGCTGAAGGCCGTGCTGTTCCAGCAGTCGGGCGGTGGAACTGCCCACTCCATACCAGGTAATACCCACGGGCAGCTGAGGCCAGTAATGCTCGATCTCGGCCATACCGTAACGCACCGCGTTGCCGCTGATAAAGATGACATGCTGGTACAGGTCGAGATCGATCACATGCTGGCGCTGCCCTTCGGGAAGCCGCTCCGACCCCTGCAACTCCAGCAGAGGCTGGTGATACGCTGCGTATCCCGCCTTCTCGAGGCTGGCGAGCAGGGCACCTTCCTGTCCCGACGGCCGGGTCACCAGAACCCGCCGACAAGCGCCCCGCGTGGAGGCGCCCGGCGTGGA
>JAHEEV010000006.1:35951-69964 GCA_024640505.1 Halieaceae bacterium | reverse complement strand
GCTGGTGATACGCTGCGTATCCCGCCTTCTCGAGGCTGGCGAGCAGGGCACCTTCCTGTCCCGACGGCCGGGTCACCAGAACCCGCCGACAAGCGCCCCGCGTGGAGGCGCCCGGCGTGGATTCGCCCGGCGTGGACTCGCCCGGCGGGCTACCGCCCATAGACCTCGGCGAGTATCTCGCCGGCGCCCTGTTCCAGCAGATCCTCGGCGACCTGCACCCCCAGTGCCTGCGCCCCCGTGGCCGGGGCTTGCGCCTCGGCTCGCAGCAACCGCGAGCCATCCGGTCTGCCCACCAGGCCGCGCAGGCGCAGGGTATATCCCTCGTCGGTGTAGTCAGCGTAGCCGGCTATGGGTACCTGGCAGCCACCCTGCAGGCGATGATTCATGGCGCGTTCGGCCTCGACCCTGTGGGCTGTGGGCTCATGATGCAGGGCCCGCAACAGGGCGAGAATCTCCTCGTCCCCCCTGCGCAGCTCGATACCGACCGCGCCCTGACCTCCGGCGGGCAGCGATGCCTCCAGGGGAAGCCGCTCGGCGATGCGGTGCCCGAAACCGAGACGCAACAGCCCGGCAGTGGCAAGAATGATGGCGTCGTATTCGCCCTCGTCCAGCTTGCGCAGCCGGGTATTGACGTTGCCGCGCAGGAACCGCACCCGCAGGTCCGGACGGCGCGCCCGCAACTGGCACTCCCGCCGCAGGCTGGAGGTACCGACCACGCTGTTAGCAGGCAGCTGCTCGAGGGACTCGTGGTGGTTGCTGACGAAGGCGTCCGAGGGATCTTCCCGCGCACAGATAACCCCCAGACCCAGGCCTTCGGGAAACTCCATCGGTACGTCCTTCATGGAATGCACCGCAATGTCAGCCCTGCGTTCAAGCAGGGCCGTCTCCAGCTCCTTGACGAACAACCCCTTGCCGCCGACCTTGGCCAGGGGCACCTCCAGCAGCTGATCGCCCTTCGAGGTCATGCCCAGGAGCTCCACGATCAGACCGGGATGAGCTTCCTGCAGTGCGGTTTTCACGTACTCGGCCTGCCAGAGGGCAAGGGGGCTCTCGCGGGTAGCAATAGTCAGTGTGCGGGGCATGACGCGAATTCCTGTATGGCGGCGGCCATAATACCAGCCCCCGGCAGCGACAGCGACAGCAGGGTCAGCCTTCCAGCAGGCGTTGCTTGACGTCGGCCAGGTGTCGGCGACTCACGGCGGGACGAGCATCCACACCGTCCAGGACGACCCGCCAGCCCTCACGGGGATCCCGTTCCAGGCGAGTGATATGCGCCAGCCCCACGAGGGCATTGCGATGCACACGCAGGAAGCGGTCGCCAAACTCCCCCTCCAGGTCTTTCAGCGTTTCGGACAGCATCAGCTCACCAGCGGGACTGAGTGCAGTCACGTATTTCTGCTCTGCCAGGAAGCAGCGGATATCGTCCACTGGCATGGTCTCCAGTCCGCGGTGGGTGTGGCTGCTCACCGTGGGGCGACCCCTGCCGGCTGAAGCCGACACCCGGCTCTCTTCCAGGGCGGCCAGCTGCAGTCGATTGACCCGGCCGGCCACAGCCAGCGCATGCTCCATGTCCGTCGGTCGCACCGGCTTCAGCAGGTAGGCCACGGCCTGGTGCTGCAGGGCCGCCATCGCGTATTCGTCATAGGCCGTACAGAATATGACCGCCGGCGGATGATCCATGGCACCAAGCGCCCTGGCCACTTCGATACCGTCCGTGCCCGGCATACGGATATCCAGCAGGACGAGGTCCGGGTTATCCCGCTGCACCTGCCGCAGCGCTTCGGCTCCGCCAGCCGCTTCGCGGCACTCCGCATCCGGTCGCAGCTCGGCCAGTAGTCGCAGGAGGCGCTCTCTGGCCAGGGCCTCGTCGTCGACGACCAGAATCTTCACAGCGGCTGTCCCGCCGGGTATTGCAGCTCGACCCTGAAGAGGTCTCCCGACCTCCCCGCCTGCAGACGGCCCTCACCACCATACAGCGCATGCAGACGCTGCTCGATGTTTGCCAGCGCCATGTGATGCCCGTCGGGCCGACCGGCATCGTCAGGTACCGGGTTTTCCACGGCTGCCCGGACGCTGCCCCCCTCCAGTTCGACCTGGACAGTCACCAGGCCACCGCCGGGCAGACGGGAGATCCCGTGATACACCGCATTCTCGACCAGTGGCTGCAGAACCAGGCTGGGCATGGGCTGCTCGCGCACAGCCTCTGCAACCTCCCAGGCAACCTGCAACCGATCACCGAGGCGGAGCTGCTCGATGCCGAGATACAGCTCACAAAGGTGAAGTTCGTCCGCGACCGTGGTCGGGCGGCGGGAATCCTGGAGGCTGGCCCGGAAGAGTTCCGACAGGTCCTCCACCGCCTGCTCGGCGTCACGGGGGCGCGACATGATCAGGCTGGCGATACTGTTCATGGTGTTGAACAGGAAGTGGGGACGCATGCGCGCACGCAGCGAATCCAGCCGCGCCTGCAGTTCCAGTTTCTCGCGCATACGCAGCTGGTGCTGGAGATAGAAGTTGCGCAGGACAATACCGGTCAGAACCGCGGCGACCAACAGGTTGCGCAACATCCACCAGGAGGGGTCGATGCCGCGCGTCAGCTGGGGGTATAGCAGCAGCACGGCCTGGCTGCTCAGCGCGGTCACGCCGAGCACCAGCAGCAGCGACCCGGCGGTCGCAAGCGCCAGCCCGACCCGGCTGAATATACGCCGCATCCAGCAAAGCAGCGCAGCGCTGAGCAGGACGATCCAGAGCACGAAGAGGGACGACGTGGCGAGCAATTCCCAGTCAAAGTACGGCAGGGCACTGCTGGCCAGGGCGTAGATGAACACCAAGAGCTCCGCCAGCAGCACCATGATCAGGACCGGCTGGGCAGCGCAGAGGTCGGGAATGAAGAACTCCCCGTGATTACCCTCCCCTTCCCCGGACACCGCCGGTGTTGCAGCAGGCTGCATGAACACGCTCCCCCATTATTAAGCTGGTATACTTGCATCCTTGTCTGGCGTGAACAAGCCCAAAAAAACCGGAAAATCCCGGACCACCACACCCCATCCTTTCAAGCAGGACGTCACAGGGAATGACCAAAGAGCAAGACACCAGCAAACTGTGGGGCGGGCGCTTCACCGAGGCCACAGACAGTTTTGTGCAGCGCTTCACCGCCTCCGTCGCCTTCGACCAGCGCATGGCCCGGCAGGATATCCAGGGCTCTCTCGCCCACGCTGAGATGCTGCAAGCCACCGGTGTTCTGACCGAAGCCGAGTTGGAGGAGATCCGCAGTGGCCTGGCCCAGGTGCAAAGGGAGATTGACGAAGGCAGCTTCAGCTGGTCGACAGAGCTGGAAGATGTGCACATGAACATCGAAGCCAGGCTGACCGAACTGATCGGCAGCAGCGGCAAAAAACTGCATACCGGTCGCTCCCGCAACGACCAGGTTGCCACCGATATCCGCCTCTACCTGAGGGCGGCGATTGACCATATTGCACAGGAGCTCACCCGCCTGCAGCGGGGAACGATCGAGCTGGCCGCGGTAAACGCCGACACCATCATGCCCGGCTTCACCCACCTGCAGACCGCCCAACCGGTTTCCTTCGGCCACCATCTGCTGGCCTGGAACGAGATGCTGGAGCGGGACCATGGGCGCCTGATGGACTGCCGCGCACGCCTCAACCAGTCGCCACTGGGAGCCGCGGCGCTGGCTGGCACCACCTACCCCATCGACCGGGAGCGGACCGCCGCGGCCCTGGGCTTCGACCGGCCCACTGAAAACTCCCTCGACTCGGTATCCGACCGGGACTTTGCCATCGAATTCTGCAGCTTCGCCGCCCTGCTCATGACCCACCTGTCACGCATCTCCGAGGAGCTGGTGTTGTGGACGTCCGCCCAGTTCGGCTTCATCGAACTGCCGGACCGCTTCTGTACCGGTTCCTCCATCATGCCGCAGAAAAAAAACCCGGATGTGCCTGAACTGGTGCGGGGCAAAGTGGGCCGCGTCAATGGCCACCTGGTCGCGCTGCTGACCCTCATGAAAAGCCAGCCCCTGGCCTACAACAAGGACAACCAGGAGGACAAGGAGCCCCTGTTCGACACCGTCGACACGGTGCTGGATTCACTGCGCGCCTTCGCCGACATGATCCCGGCCATCCGGCCGCACAAGGCGCATATGCGCGACGCCGCCCGACGGGGCTTCTCGACCGCGACCGACCTGGCCGATTACCTGGTGGGCCTTGGCCTGCCCTTCCGTGATGCCCACGAGGTGGTGGGCAAGGCGGTCGCGCACGGCATCGAGTCCGGGAAGGATCTGGCAGAGATGGATCTCGCCACTCTACAGGGTTTCTGCCCCGCGATCGGTGAGGATGTGTTCGACGTACTGACACTGGAGGGCTCACTGGCGGCGCGGGATCACTTCGGCGGCACCGCGCCGGCACAGGTGACGGCCGCAGCCCAGCGTGCCCTGGCCCGACTGCAGGCACGCTGAAAAAGCCCCCGCCCTGCGAGTCGCCGCAGTGTTGGCAACGAGCACGCAAGTCGCTTACGGCTGATGGTAGGCTCAACCCGAAAAGAGGCAGGCGGGGTGGGGTAGTGCCTCACAAGCGAATGAACTTTTGAGCGATTGAGGCACTACCCCACCCCGCCTGCCGGCTGACCGAAACGATACCATCCGAGCAATTCGAAGCGCCTCAAAATTGCCTGATCCACGCTGCGGTGCCTGTTATTGACGCAGCGGGCAGGTATAATCCCGTCCTTTGTCATCCGGACACGATCCATGCCCTACACGTTTGCAGCGCTGGCCCTGGCCGCCTTCATCCACCTGCTCGGTGGATGCGGACAGACGGGCCCACTGTACCTGCCGAGTGACCCGCCACCGCAGCCCGGTGCCGTGGATACAACTGGCGCAGACGCCGACAGCGAGCAGGCCGTCACACTACCCTGAGCCAGAGATACACCATGGGACATTTTTCCTATCGAGAAGGCAGCCTGTTTGCCGAGGACGTACCCGTGACCGCCATCGCGGCCGAGTACGGGACGCCGTGCTATGTCTACTCCCGGGCCGCCCTCGAATCCGCCTTCCTGCAGTACCGCGATGCCCTCGAAGACTGTGATCACCTGGTCTGCTATGCGGTGAAAGCCAATTCCAACCTGGCGGTACTGGATATACTGGCGCGCCTGGGCTCAGGTTTCGACATCGTCTCGGGCGGTGAGCTCGAGCGTGTGATCGCCGCGGGGGGCGATCCCGGCAAGGTCGTCTTCTCGGGAGTCGGCAAGAAAGCCGAAGAAATGCTGCGCGCCCTGGAGCTGGGCATCCGTTGCTTCAACCTGGAATCCGGCGCCGAGCTGGAGACGCTCAACCGGGTAGCCGGACAGGCGGGCAGGGTGGCGCCGGTCTCGGTACGGGTCAATCCCGATGTGGATGCCCGGACCCATCCCTATATCTCCACCGGACTGCGGGAAAACAAGTTTGGCGTCACAGTGGACGAGGCGCTGAAGGTCTACCGGCGTGCCGCGGAGCTCGAGCACATCGAGGTACTGGGGCTGGATTGCCACATAGGCTCCCAGCTGACCGAACTCGACCCGTTCATCGATGCCCTGCACCGGCTGCTCGAACTGGTGGACCGCCTCGCGGAATCGGGCATTGCCATACGCCATCTCGACCTGGGCGGCGGGCTGGGCGTCTGTTACCGCGACGAACAGCCTCCCTCCATCGCCAGCTATATCAGCGCGATCCGCCGGGAACTGGCCGGCCGCGACCTGGAGCTGGTCTTTGAGCCAGGTCGGTCGATTGCCGCCAATGCCGGACTGCTGCTCACCCGGGTGGATTACCTGAAGCCTACCCCGGAACACAATTTTGCGCTGGTAGACGCCGCGATGAACGACATGATACGACCCGCCCTGTACCAGGCCTGGCTGGATATTCGCCCCGTGGCGGAAAACCCCGCCGGGCGTCGCGCGCGCTGGGACGTGGTCGGCCCGGTCTGCGAGACCGGGGACTTCCTCGGCAAGGATCGCGACCTGAGCCTGGCCGAGGGGGATCTCCTGGCCATGTTCGGCGCCGGCGCATACGGCTTCACCATGAGCTCCAACTACAACAGCCGTGGACGCGCTCCCGAGATTATCGTGGACGGTGAGCAGACTCACCTGGTGCGTGAGCGCGAGACCATTGCTGATATCATGCGCACGGAACGCACCCTGCCCCGCCAGGGCACGGCAACTGGATAATGCCGACATCACCATGCTGATCAAATTCACCAAAATGCACGGCGCTGGCAACGACTTCGTGGTCATCGACCTGATCAGCCAGCGCTATCGCCTGAGCGCCCGGGACGTACGCAAGCTGGCTGACCGGCGCTTCGGCGTGGGCTGTGATCAGGTACTGGTGGTGGAGGCGCCGCGCAACCCGGACGTGGATTTCCGCTATCGCATCTACAACGCGGATGGCAGCGAAGTGGAACAGTGCGGCAACGGCGCCCGCTGTTTTGCCCGCTTCGTGCGCGACCGGAAGCTGACCAGCAAACGCACCATCACCGTGGAGACCGCCGGCGGGATCATCGAGCTGAAGGTCCGCGGACGCGATGAAGTGGAAGTGAATATGGGAGAACCGGTGTTTGCACCGGAGGATATCCCGTTCACCGCCCCGGCTCGGGCCGACAGCTATTCTCTTCAGGTGGCGGGACAGGCGCTGGAGATCGGCGCGCTGTCGATGGGTAATCCCCACGCGATAATCCGGGTCGATGAGGTCGATACCGCGGACGTCGAAACGCTCGGGCCCCTGGTCGAATCCCATCCGGATTTTCCCCGGCGCGTCAACGTTGGTTTCATGCAGGTGATGTCCGACCAGGAGATCCGCCTGCGAGTCTACGAACGCGGCGCAGGAGAGACCCTGGCGTGCGGCACAGGGGCCTGCGCGGCAGTCGTCTACGGACTGTCGCGAGGCTGGCTGCGTGATTGCGTGACAGTTAACCTGCCCGGAGGTAAGCTGTCCGTGTCCTGGGCCGGTGAAGGCAGCCCGGTGATCATGACCGGACCGACCGCAGTCGTGTTCGAGGGTAGAATAAGACTATAAACCCCGCTCAACGGGGCGATACAGACCAGGGGAATAAGTGACATGTCAGCCAGTAACAATCCAGCTTCTGCGGACAGCCCGCTCAGTGAAAACCTGGTCCGGGACTACCTGAAGGAGCACGGGGATTTTCTGCAGCGCAATCCTGATTTACTGGATCACCTGCACGTCTCCCATGCCTCTGGCAGCGCCGTATCCCTGGTCGAGAAACAGATCAGTGTGATGCGTGAGCGCAACACGGAACTACGGCGCCGACTCAAGTCCCTCACGGCCAATGCACAAGAGAACGACCGCCTGTACGAGCGGACCCGATCCCTGGTACTCAGCTTGCTGGAAGCCGATTCCCTGGACGTCCTCTACCGGGCCTTCATGGATGCCCTGCGTGACGACTTCGAGGTGGAACACGCCAGCATGATCCTTTTTGGTGATCCCGGGTCTACCGGAGAGTGCCGGATGGACAGTGCGGACAATGCCCGGAACGAAATCGGCGCACTCCTCAAGGGGCGCAAGGCGGTTTGCGGAGTGATGCGCAGGGAAGAACTCGCCTACCTGTTTCCCGATGCCGGTGGGGTCGGCTCTGCTGCCCTGATGCCCCTGGCCAATGGCCGGGAGCTCGGACTGATTGCCGTGGGCAGCTCAGACGCGGATCGCTATAACAGCGCCGTGGGCACGCTGTTTCTGTCCCATATCGCAGACGTCATCGTGCGCCTGCTGTCGCGCCTGCAACCGGGTGACGGGTGATTCTCCCGTGACCGCCCCGGAGCTGGACAGTTCGGCAGTGCGGTTTCTTGACTACCTGCGCGACGTACGCCAGCTCTCCCCCCATACCCTCAGCAATTATCGCCGTGACCTGGTTTCCCTGCAGGACTTCTGCCGGCAACACGACAAGGGCGATCCCGAAGGGCTGGTGGAGGCGGATATCCGCCAGTGGGTCAGCCAGATGCATCGCCGGGGCCTCGCCGGCAGCAGCATACAGCGCAGCCTGTCAGCCGTCCGCTCCCTCTTCAACTTCCTCGGCCGGGAGCAGGGACGGCCACGCAACCCGGCAGCCTCGGTACAGGCACCGCGCAAGCCACGCAAGCTCCCCCGCACGCTCGACGCGGACCAGGTCGACAAATTCCTGCACTTCGAGGAAGACTCCGCCATCGCGCGCCGCGACAGGGCGATGGCTGAATTGTTCTACTCCTCCGGTCTGCGACTGGCAGAGCTGGTCGCGGTCAATGTCGGTGACATCGACAGGCAGTCCCGGCTGCTCACGGTGACCGGCAAGGGCAACAAGACCCGCACCGTCCCGGTGGGCACAATTGCGCTGGCAGCGATCGATCGCTGGCTGCAGGTCAGGCCCCACACCCGTGCCGACGAAGACAGCGCCCGGGCGCTCTTCACCAGCAGCCGGGGCGAGCGCATCAGCGTACGCAATATCCAGGCGCGACTGAAATTGCAGGGTCGCCGCTCGGGTATGCATCAGGACGTGCACCCCCACATGTTGCGCCACTCGTTCGCCAGCCACATGCTGGAGTCCAGCGGCGACCTGCGGGCGGTGCAGGAGCTGCTGGGGCACGCCAACATCTCGACCACCCAGATCTATACCCACCTGGATTTTCAGCACCTGGCCAAGGTCTACGATGCCGCACACCCGAGGGCGAAACGCCGCAAGGACCGCTGAGGGCAAGGGCATGAGTATCGAGGTAATCACTTTCGACCTGGATAATACCCTGTGGGATGTGGACCCCGCGCTGCTCAGGGCGGAACAGGCACAGCGCGACTGGCTGCTACAGCATCGCCCCGGGGCCATCGAACGCTATGATCACAAGCGCCTGTGGGAATTCAAGCAATCGGTGTGGAAACGTCACCCGCACCTGGCTCATCACGTCAGCCAGATGCGCATCCAGATGCTGTATGAGCTGCAGGTTGCCGCCGGCTATGACGAGGCGTCCGCCCGGGAGGGCGCCGAACTGGCCTTCGATGTCTTTCTGCAGGAGCGGCACCAGGTGGTACTGTACGAGGAGGCGCTGGGCGTGTTGCGCAGCCTGTCGCGCCGGTACACCCTGGGTGCGCTGACCAATGGCAACGCGGACATCTACAAGACCGACGCGGGCGAGTACTTCGATTTCGCCTTTCTGGCAGAAGATATCGGCGCCGGCAAACCCCATCCGGATATGTTCCACGCGGCGCTGGAGCAGTCCGGGGCAGAGCCCGGCCAGATCGTGCATGTAGGCGACAATCCGGAGCACGATATCCAGGGCGCCCGGGGGGTGGGCATGCGCACCGTCTGGATGAATTCCCAGGGCGAGGAGTGGCCCGGGGGCGAGAGGGCAGACCGGGAGATCGACAATCTCCTGCAGTTACCCGAGGCTATAGCCAGTATCGTGGCGTCCCGGCCCTAGCAATCCCGGGCCGCAAGATACTCAGATGGCGTCCTCGCCGGTTTCGCCGGTACGGATGCGAATCACCTGCTCCAGATCCGCCACGAAGATCTTGCCATCACCAATCTTGCCCGTGTTGGCCGACTTGACGATGGCGTCGATGGTGGCATCCACCTGGTCATCGGCGATGGCGATCTCCAGCTTCACCTTGGGCAGGAAATCCACCACGTACTCGGCACCACGATACAGTTCGGTGTGGCCCTTCTGCCGTCCGAAGCCCTTGACCTCTGTGACGGTAATGCCCTGCACGCCTATTTCCGACAGCGCAGCACGTACGTCGTCCATCTTGAAAGGCTTGATGATGGCGGTTACGAGTTTCATCCCTGCGAATCTCCAAAAAGAGTTGGTTGGCTATTATGGAGCAAAAAAAAGGGGGCCGAAAGGCCCCCAAAACACGCATTTTTCAATGCGCCCGCAAGTTGCTTTACTTCCCGCTGCCAGCGGCACCGGTGAATTCGGGATAGGCTTCCATCCCGCACTCGGAGATGTCCACACCCTCGTACTCTTCCTCTTCGCCGACACGGATTCCGATGACGGCCTTGAGAATCCCCCAGACGATGAGGCTGGCGCCGAAGACCCAGACGAAGATGACGAGTGCGCCCACCAACTGTCCCATGAAGGTCGCGTCCGCGTCGGACAGCAGCACCGCGAAAATGCCCCAGAGTCCAACCACACCGTGCACCGAGATGGCACCGACGGGATCATCGATCTTGAGCTTGTCCAGGCCGATGATGCTGAACACGACGATGGTACCGCCGATCGCACCGATGATAGTCGCCAGCAGGGGTGACGGGTCCGCCGGTTCCGCGGTGATGGCCACCAGACCAGCCAGGGCGCCGTTGAGGGCCATGGTAAGGTCCGCCTTGCCGAACAGGATGCGGGCCACGATCATGGCCGCGATCAGGCCACCGGCCGCCGCCGCATTGGTGTTGAGGAACACGTTGGCCACCTCGTTGGCCACCGAGATACCGCCCAGCTTCAGGGTAGAGCCGCCGTTGAAACCGAACCAGCCCATCCAGAGGATGAACGTGCCCAGTGTTGCCAGGGGCAGGTTGGCGCCGGGAATCGGGTTGATGGAACCGTCCGGACGATACTTGCCTTTCCGGGCGCCCAGCAACAGCACGCCCGCCAGGGCTGCGGCCGCTCCGGCCATGTGCACGATGCCGGATCCCGCATAGTCGCTGTAGCTCAGTTCGCCAATGAAAGGCACGGCCTTGCCACCCCAGGTCCAGCCACCCTCGATGGGGTAGATGAATCCGGTCATCACTACGGCGAAGGCCAGGAAGGCCCACAGCTTCATGCGCTCGGCCACTGCACCGGACACGATGGACATGGCCGTGGCCACGAAGACCACCTGGAAGAAGAAGTCCGAGGCCCCGGAGTATACGGAGTCGCCACCGAAACCGGCCTCGGCTGAATCCGCCAGCACCTGGGCGATCGCCGCGTCGTCCATCTGGGCGACCGTGGTCACGCCGGCCAGCAGGATGCCCCCGTCATACATCAGGTGGTAGCCAACGATCAGGTACATCGTACAGGCGACCGCAAACAGGGAAACGTTCTTCAAGAGGATCTCTGTCGTGTTCTTGGCGCGGACCAGTCCGGCTTCCAGCATTGCGAAGCCTGCCGCCATCCACATAACCAGCGCGCCACAGATCAGGAAGTAGAACGTGTCTATGGCGTACTGTAGTTCGAAAATGTTGTTTTCCATGGGAATAACCTTCTAAAAAACAGTGTCAGGGATTAGATAGCGTCTTCGCCGGTCTCACCGGTACGGATGCGCACTACCTGCTCCAGCGGGGATACGAAGACCTTGCCGTCGCCGATCTTGCCGGTGTTGGCCGCCTTGGTGATCGCCTCGATGGTCTGGTCCAGCATCGATTCGGCTACCGCGACTTCGATTTTCACCTTGGGCAGAAAATCGACCACGTACTCGGCGCCACGGTAGAGTTCGGTGTGGCCCTTCTGGCGACCGAAGCCTTTCACCTCCGTCACGGTGATGCCCTGCACGCCGATCTCCGACAGTGACTCTCGCACGTCGTCCAGCTTGAAAGGCTTGATAATGGCCGTAATCAGTTTCATGTTTCTCTCCTGGTATCGATGCGGCGCCCCGCGGGGCGCCGGGTGTTGAAGTCAAGCGCGATTACATGCTCCGGGAGACTGAAAAAACGACGGTATCGTCGGCCCAGTCGGTGTCGAACACGTCTTCGTCGTCCAGGTCAGTGCCAACCCAGGCCAGGGACCAGTCCAGGCCCCACTGCGAGATCGTCGCGGCCACCGAGTAATCGACGTAGGAGTCCTCATCAGTGGCCAGGAAGCCGCCGTTCTTTTCGAGGTCGTTATAACCGACGTGGAAATCCAGGCTCAGGAAATCATCGAACAGGCCCAGGCTGTACTCTGCGTAGTAGTACCAGAAGGTATCGGTTTCAGCGTAGTAGTCGTCAGAGTAGGCGATACCAGCCGTCAGGCCGCCCCAGCCCACACTGCCGTAAAGCTCCTGGTAATCCCCTTCCAGGCCATCATCGCCGGGATAGTCGTAGTACATGTAGCCGACATCCATGCTGAAACTGTCGGTGATATCGAAGGCCCAGCCGATGTAGTAGTCCAGTTCCAGACTGCCATCCAGGCCATCATTCGAATCGAAATCGACGGAAGAGCCCCAGGTACCGATGTAGATGCCGTTCGCCCAGGAATAGTCGAAGCCACCCTGGATCGCGACGCTCTCATCGGACTGGGAGATGCCGCGGAAGCGATAGTCACTGGTCAGGGTGACATTGGCGGTAAAGCCCTTGTACTCGTCGCCGGTCACGATAGCGTCATCTGCCAGGGCCTGGCCGGCGCCAAGCAGGGCGGCGGCAGTTACGGCTGCGGGAAGTAATTTTTTGGTCAACATGTTTCATTTCTCCATGAATGGTTCTTGGTAACAAATTCTGTAAGGCAACATCTCGCTACGGGCGCGTTGTGCGTGCACTACAAAATCTGATACCCGACAGGAGCAGGGGCTGTGCCAAAAACATCAATATTTATTAATTACAATAAGTTACTGAATATCGACGGTCATCCGACGAGGCAAACGCACCGTCCACGACCGCACAGAAAGCACCAATACGGTGCATCGCACCAAGACTGTGCACCCCGGAGAACTGTGCCCGGGCGGGTAAATCCACTAGACTGCCCTCCTGGTCAGGCAACAACGAAACGGCGGCAGTGATGGCACTGAAACCCCCACCACCCCCCTGGGAAGTCATGCAACAGCTCACCGAACTGGTGGCCGGCAAGGCCCTGAAAGGGGAGGTGGACAAAAGCTTCCACGCGCTGGCCCAGTCGGCCCTCTCACGCCTGGATGTCGTGACCCGGGAGGAGTTCGACGCTCAGGCGGAAATCCTGCAGCGCACCCGAACCAGGGTTAAAGAGCTGGAAGCCCAGCTGGAGGAGCTGACCGCGGAGCTGGAGACCCTCACCGGGGAGCATTGATTCCGGCAGCGGTTCGCGAGCTCAGGGACGAGCGATGGAACTCTCAGTCATCTACAGCCGCGCAGTGGCGGGCTTAGAAGCACCCCCGGTCAGGGTAGAGACGCACCTGTCCAATGGCCTGCCCGCCTTCCACATCGTCGGACTCCCCGAAACCGCGGTACGCGAAAGCAAGGACCGGGTGCGCTCTGCCATCCTCAACTCCCATTTCACCTTTCCCGACCGACGGATCACGGTCAACCTGGCACCGGCTGACCTGCCCAAGGAGGGTGGCCGCTTCGACCTGCCCATCGCCCTCGGTATCCTGGCAGCTTCCGGGCAACTTCCCGCAGACCAGCTCCGGCATCACGAGTTCCTGGGGGAGCTCGCCCTGGGCGGGAACCTGCGACCGGTTCCCGGTGTCATCCCCGCCGCCGCAGCGGCGGCGCAGGTGCAGCGGCGCCTGGTCGTCAGCAGCCAGTGCGCCGACCTGGGCGCCCGGGTACCCGCGAGCGAGGTGATCGGCGCAGACGACTTGTTGCGGCTCTGCGCACACCTCAATGGCAGTGCCCCGCTGGCACCGGCACGGCCCGAAGCACTGCGGCCTGCACAGGACTATCCCGACCTCGCCGAGGTGCAGGGACAGGAGGGTGCCCGGCGTGCCCTTGAAATCGCTGCGGCCGGCAGCCACAACCTCCTGCTCTGCGGCCCGCCCGGAACCGGAAAGACCCTGCTGGCCAGTCGCCTGCCCGGCATACTGCCACCCCCCACCCCCGAGGAAGCCCTGACCGGCCTCGCCCTGCGCAACCACCTCGAATCGACGCTGGACGCCGGCGAGTTCCGGCGCCCTTTCCGCAGCCCCCATCACTCGGCGACGGCCGGCGCCCTCGTGGGTGGGGGCAGCCGTCCCCGGCCGGGGGAAATTTCCCTGGCTCACGGTGGTGTGCTGTTCCTCGATGAGCTCCCGGAATTCAGCCGACACAGCCTCGAGTCCCTGCGCGAACCCATGGAGCGGGGGGAGATCACCGTTTCGCGCACCCGGCACAAGGTCACCTACCCCGCCCGCTTTCAACTGGTCGCCGCCATGAACCCCTGCCCCTGCGGCTTCGACGGTGACCCGGATCGCGCCTGCCGCTGCACCCCCGAGCAGATACAGCGTTACCGGGGAAGGATCTCCGGGCCACTGCTGGACCGTATCGATCTGCAGGTCCCTGTTTACCGACTGCAGCCGGGCCAACTGCTGGCGCCGGGACGCGGCGAATCCTCCAGGGCCGTCAGGCAGCGAGTCGTGCAAAGCCGGGAACTGCAACTGCAGCGGCAGGGCTGCGCCAATGCCCGGCTGGCGCCGGACCAACTGGCCGACGCCTGTCTGCTCAGCAGCGTCTGCAAGTCACACCTGGAGGGCGCTGCCTCAAGACTGCACCTGTCGGGTCGCGGTCTCCACCGCACCCTGCGCGTGTCGCGCACCATCGCGGATCTCGACGGGCAGGACACCGTGGGGGTCACGCATATCAGCGAAGCGCTGAGCTATCGCGAGCTCGATTTCCGGTAACCCGACAAATCCTGCTATAAAGAATTCGCGCTTTACGCAACGGCCTGTCTGTGAAACAATTACTATTAACTAATAGTCATTAGTTTCATGCGGATTTTTCACTGGCAACCAGCCCGGAGGTTTTTATGAGCCAATGTCCTTTTGCCAATCTACTGGACCCTGACACCTATGCGGAAGGCATGCCCTACGACTCGCTCAAGGAGATTCGCGACGCGGGCCCCGTGGTCAGGCTCGACGACCCGATTACCGGCGTACCTTACTGGGTGGTGACCCGCCAGGCAGAGATGGACTTCGTTTCCAAGAATCCCGCCCTGTTCTCCTCCGCTGCCCGCAGCGCCTTCCCCATGGAGTACGACCAGGAGATGGTGGAGGGCATCCACCACCACACCATCATCAATATGGACCCGCCGAAACACCAGAAGGTGCGCCGCATCGTACGCAACGCCTTCACCCCCAAGCGGGTGGAATCCTACGAACCCCGCTTCCGCGAGCACGCCAGGAGTATCGTGGATGCGGTGGCCAGCAGGGGCGAATGCGAATTTGTGGAAGAGGTCGCGGCCGAGCTGCCCCTGATTGCCATCCTGGAGCTGCTGGGGGTGCCCCTGGAAGATCGCAAGAAGTTCTTCGAGTGGACCAACACCATGATATTCGCCGACGACCCCGACATGTCGGTGTCGGAGGAAGAGGGCCAGCTGGCCGCAGCGGAAGTCATGATGTATGCCATGCAACTGGCGGCAAAGCACCGCGAGAGCCCCATGGACAACATCACCGGCGCCCTGCTGGACGCCACCCTGGACGGGGAGCCCATCTCGGAGGACCTGTTCGGCTGGATGTTCATCCTGATCCTGGTGGGTGGCAACGAATCCACCCGCACCGTCATCGCCCAGGGCATGCGCCTGCTCATGGAAAACCCGGACCAGTTGCAGTACCTGGTGGACAACCCGGACCGCATCGAAGGTGCCTGCGAGGAGATCCTGCGTTACAACACCGCATTCATATCCATGCGCCGCACCGCAATGGAGGATGTGGAACTGGGCGGTCAACCCATTAAGAAGGGGGACAAGGTCCTCCTGCACTACCACTGTGCCAACCACGACGAGGAGATCTTCGGCGACGACGCCATGGTATTTGACGTGACCCGGCCGGAGCGTATGCCTGACCTGTACAACCAACTGCGGTCATTCGGGATCGGCCAGCACTTCTGCATTGGCTCGCACCTGGCGCGACTGGAGCTGCGCATCATGTTCGAGGAGATCATTCCGCGGCTGCGCAACCCGCGATTTGTGGCGCCGCCCAAGTTCGTGCGCTCGTTCTTCGTCAACGCGATGAAGGAGATGCAGATCACCTTCGACCCGGAGATGGCTGACGCCAGCGCGGCCTGATAAACACCTTGCGGGGCGGGGTTGCGCTGTCCAACCCCTGTCCACCCTTTACACCATTGACGGCACCCCGACATCATCTATAGTTAATGGCGGTGTATTCCTTAACCCACAAGGGATGCTCCGATAACCATAATTGCCCGCGAGGTATGATAATGCAGTATCAAAGACTGGCCGGCCTGGTGCTCGGCTCGATCATCACGACTTCCTCTCTTGCGGCGGTCTCCCCCGAGGAAGCCGCACGACTTGGCCAGGACCTGACACCCCTGGGCGCGGAGCGCGCCGGCAACGCCGATGGCAGTATTCCCGAGTGGAGCCCCGGTAGCACGCCCATACCGGAGGGTTTCGTCCCGGACTCGGGCAACTACCTCAACCCCTATCCGGACGAGAAGCCGCTCTACACAATTGATGTCAACAACTGGAAGGACTATGCCGAGGTGCTGAGCGAGGGCAGCAAGGCCATCATGGAGAAGCTGGGTCCCCACGGCTTCAAGATGAACGTCTATCCGACCAAGCGCGCCTACGAGGCCCCTGACTGGGTCTATGCCAACGCGAAAAAGAATGCCACCAACGCCAAGCTGGTAGCGGACGGCCAGAAAATCGAGGGCAACCTGCCGGGGACACCCTTTCCCATTCCGCAGTCGGCGCTGGAGGTGATGTGGAATCACATGATCCGTTACAGCGAACCCTTCTCCCAGGAATATGACGTCTACTATGTGAGCTCCGACGGCAAGCCGATTCTCTCCACCACCGCGACCTCCACGTCGGTGTTCCCGATGTATGAAAACCCGGACCAGGAAGTGGGCGATACGCCCTGGACCAAACTGCGCATCAACTATTCTGCTCCCGCCCGAAGGGCCGGTGAAATCCTGCTGGTACACGAGCCGGGCGCAGACTACACGGCGGGAAAGGGTCGTTCGGCCTGGCAGTACCTCACAGGCCAGCGCCGCGTGCGACTGGCACCGGCCGTTTCCTTCGACACGCCTAACCCCGCAGTGGCGGGCACTTCTACCTACGACGACTCCTTCATCTACAACGGCTCGCCGGAGCGCTATGACTGGAAACTGGTGGGCAAGAAGGAAATCATCGTGCCCTACTCCAGTTACGATTTCCTGTTCAAGCACAAGGTGGAGGACATGCTGGGGGAAAAGTTCCTCGATCCGGAGTATATCCGCTGGGAGAAACACCGGGTCTGGGTGGTGGATTCCAACCTGAAAGAAGGCCAGCGCCACCTCTACAGCAGGCGCACGTTCTATATCGACGAGGACTCCTGGTCGGCCATGACCGGGGAGATGTACGACGGACGCGGCAACCTCTGGCGGGTCCAGTACACCTACCCCGCATTCCTGTATGACCGCAAGACGGGCTACAACTCCTCCTACGGGGCCTACGACCTGCTGCAGAACATCTACAACCTGAACGCCAAGCCGATCCCCGGAGGCTTCAAGAACGGCGTGGACAAGGGTGACAAGTACTTCACACCCAAGGGCCTGGCCCGCGGCGGCGTGCGCTAGCCCTCCCCTTCCGGGCCCCCGCGGCGGTGCGGTAACACTCTCCGCCCCGCCGCTTCCGGGCCCGCCTCACCACACCCATCCATCGGCGCATCCGTACTACCGGTTGACCTGGCTTATAATCCCGGTCATACCTTCGTTACCCGGATGACAGAGAAGACCCTTCAGTGATGCAGGATGCGCCAAACTGGCATGAGATGTCGGGCGAACAGGTCGCCACCAGGCTCGAAACCGACCTGCAGGCCGGCCTGAGTCTCGAAGAGGCCCGGAAGCGCCTGGAACAATACGGGCCCAATCGCCTGTCCCGGGCTAAACGCCGCGGCATTGCCCGCCTGTTCCTTGAGCAGTTCCGGGACCTGATGATCCAGATACTCCTGGTCGCCGCACTGGTAGCGGGCTTTATCGGGGAGCCCCTGGACGCCATCGCGATCCTGGTCATCGTGCTGCTCAACGCCATCATCGGCGTGGTACAGCAGTACCGCGCGGAAAATGCCCTCATGGCACTGCGCGAAATGGCCGCGCCGACCGCCCAGGTCATTCGCGACAGCAGCTTCCTCACGATCCCCGCCAGCGACCTGGTGCCGGGGGACGTCGCGCTGCTCGAGAGCGGTGCGGTGGTGCCTTCAGATATGCGGTTACTGGAAGCCCTGCAGTTGCAGGTGGATGAGTCCATGCTGACCGGGGAGTCCGGCGCAGCAGAAAAACAGACCGGGACGATCTCCGCAGCGGAAACCTCCGTGGGCGACCGTACCAATATGGCGTACCGCAGCACCCTGGTGACACGGGGGAGGGGGCGGGGCGTAGTGGTCGCCACGGGCATGGCGACCGAAATCGGCGGCATTGCCGAATTGCTGAGCACCATCGAATCCATGGACTCGCCGCTGCAGCAACGCCTCGCCGCCTTCACCAAGCGGCTGGCCGGAGCGATACTTGGAATTTGCGCGCTGATATTCATCGCCGGCCTGCTGCGGGGCGAACCCTGGATGCTCATGCTGCTCACGACGGTAAGCCTCGCCGTGGCGGCTATCCCCGAGGCACTCCCCGCCGTCGTCAGTATCTCGCTGGCGCTCGGTGCCCGTCGCATGAGTGGCAACAACGCGCTGGTACGCAGCCTGCCCGCCGTGGAGACACTGGGGTCGGTATCATTTATCTGCTCCGACAAAACCGGCACCCTCACCATGAACCGGATGACCGCCGAAATGGTGGTCAGCGGTGCCGGCAAGGTTTCGCAGCTGCCCCATCGCGCAAACGATCTCCAGGACCTGTGGCAATTAATGGGCTGCTGCCTGGCCCTCAGTAACGACGTGCGGTTGAACCCCGAACACCTCCCCGCGGGAGACCCGACTGAAATCGCCCTGTTCGAGATGGCTGAAACGGCACGCTTTCTGCGTAAGCCGCTGGAGCGGGAGCTACCCCGCATAGCGGAGGTTCCGTTCACCTCTGAGCGCAAGCAGATGACCACACTGCACCGGGACGGCGAGAGTGTTCTGGTGTTTTCCAAGGGCGCACCGGAGATCCTGATCGAGCGCTGTGAAAAGGTCATGCTGGAGGACGGGGAGCAGACCATCGACGCCGATCGCTGGATGGCGGACGTCGAGCAGCTCAGCGAAAGGGGCTACCGGGTGCTGGCGCTCGCCTGCAAGCGCCTGGCAGCATTGCCCGAAGACCTGGAAGAGGCCGAGCGGGGGCTGACCCTGCTGGGCGTGGTGGCACTGATCGACCCGCCCCGGGAGGGTGTCCTGGGTGCCGTACAGGACTGCAACACCGCCGGCATCACCTCGGTGATGATCACCGGCGATCACCCCGCCACCGCCGGTGAAATCGCCCGACGCCTGGGTATCATCCATGCCGGCGATCGGGTGGTAACCGGCGCGGAACTGGACGACATGACAGATGAGCAACTCACCGGGCAGGTGGTGGACACCCGGGTCTATGCACGGGTCTCGCCCGCCCAGAAGATACGGTTGGTGCGCGCTTTACAGCAAAGGGGCCAGTTCATTGCCATGACCGGCGATGGGGTCAACGATGCCCCGGCACTGCGCCAGGCCGATATCGGCGTCGCCATGGGCCAGAAGGGCACCGATGTCGCCCGCCAGGCGGGCCAGCTGATCCTGCTCGATGACAATTTTGCCACGATCGTTGCCGCGGTGCGCGAGGGCCGGAGAATCTTCGACAATATACGCAAGTTCGTGAAGTACACGATGACGAGCAACTCCGGCGAGATCTGGACCCTGGCGCTGGCACCTCTATTCGGCCTGCCGCTGCCTTTGCTGCCGATCCATATCCTCTGGATCAACCTGGTCACGGATGGCCTGCCCGGGCTGGCGCTCACCTCGCAGGTGGCAGAGGGGCAGATCATGAACCGACCACCACGGCCACCCCGGGAACGGCTCTTCGCGGGCGGCATGTGGCAGCACATCCTGTTGATCGGCTTGCTGATAGGCGCCCTGGCCCTCGGCGTCCAGGCCTGGGCCGTGAGCCAGGCACTGCCCTACTGGCAGACCATGGTCTTTACCGTGCTGACTTTCAGCCAGCTCGTGCACGTCCTGGTCATTCGCAACGACCGGGACTCCCTGTGGGCCACCGGCCTCCTCCAGAATCCGCCACTGATCGGGGCGGTACTGCTCACGGTATTGCTGCAACTGGCCCTGATCTATCTGCCGGTGCTGAACGGGATCTTCCACACCTCGCCCCTGCCCCCGGCGGAGTTGGCCGTGTGCTTCGGGTTACCCCTGGTGGTGCTGCTCGTGGTGGAGACCGAAAAATGGCTGATTCGGCGGAAGCTTATCTATTTCAGGGGCCCAGCACATACCAGGCCATGACGCCGACGGCGACGCCGAGAGCCAGACTGCGCAGCAACACGCTCACGTCGATTTTGGACAATTCAGCCAGTGGATCGCCGCTCACGCGAGTCCGTCGCAGTACCGGCCACTCTATGGCTGCGGCGAAAGCAAAACTGGTGATCCCACCCGCGAGCAGCGCGGTGCGACCGGATGTATCCGCGGGCACCGACAACCACAACAGGGCCACGCCGATGGCGCCACCCACACTCCCGGCAACGCTCATCAGTTTGAACTGGCGGACGGAATTCGCGGTGAAGTCCCAGTCATAGACGAACAGCCCGGGCTTCGCCGGTATGGTATACGCCCCCCCGCTCAACCAGGCACCGACGAAGTGAAACCATTCGTGAATGAGCGTCACAGTGGCCAGCCCCGCCAGCGCGCCGGTGACAACCGCGAGCAGGCTGGCGATCGCCAGGCCCGTAAGGCTGCTCCAGCTGTCCGCGGCGGCGAACAGGCAGAACGCCACTAACCAGACAAGCAGATGGATACCCGCATGTCGCGCAAGCAACGCTCCCGGCGCACGATTCTTGGGCGATTGTTTCGGCACACTCTCTTGAGCGACTTCGGACATGGCTTTTCGCTAGACCTGTGCGGCAATAGCCTCTTGATACGACAGTAACCCCGGTGAGGATCACCACTGGCACATTCTCCCACTTGCAGCAGGCAAGGCGCTACTGAAACCGCAGTCGACGTTGTAGTAGCGACTCGACCGGAAGCCATTGAAAGCCGTCGAGGTCGCCGACCCGTAGGCGCCGAGCAGGCCAAATTCCAGGTAGTCGCCCGCCTGCAGGCCCCGGGGCAGGGGTATCTCGCCGGACAGGCGATCCACCGGGTCGCAGGTCGGGCCGAACACCCGACGACTGACGCGCTCCTCTTCCAGCAATGCCCCCCGACGCCAGGCCCGCACCGGAAATCGGATATCGACCAGTGCCTGCTCCTGCATTCCCCCATAGACGCCATCATTGAGGAACACCGTCCCATCGTCCCCACGGACATGGATTACGCGAGTCAGCAGGGATATCGATGAGGCCACCATGGCGCGACCGGGCTCACACATCAGCCGGGGCGGCTCCTCGAAACAGTCGGATGCCGCACCTTCGATCGCCTCAAAGTACTGTTCCAGGGCTGGCGCAGACGTGTTCTCGTAGTACTCGGGAAACCCTCCCCCCACATTGATCTGTTCGACCCGGACCCCGGCCCCGCGAACGATGCGCGCGGCGGTCTGCAGGTAGCGGTAATACACGGCCGGGTCCGTGCACTGTGAACCCGGGTGAAATATCAACGCGGCCCGGGCGCCAAACCCTGCAATACGGCGGAGCATATCGATCGTGTTATCCGGGGTAGCACCGAATTTGCTCCCGAAATCGTAACTGGCAGCGCCGTGACGCAACCTGAATCTCACGGAATAAAGGATATCCGCCGCGCCTCGGGTCGCACGCCGGATTTTTTCCAGTTCGGCTAATTCGTCCAGTGCAAAGGAGCGCACGTTGAATTGCCGGTAGGCGGTTTCAACGGCGTCCTCCGCTTTCACCGGATTGTTGAAATGCAGCGTCGCGCCGGGCTGGAGCGCTGCAACCGCCTCTATTTCACCAATGGATGCCACATCGAAGTGAGTCACACCCCCCGCGGACAGCGTGTGGATGACCCTCGGTTCAGGATTGGCCTTGACCGCATAGCTGACCGCGCCCGGAAAGCCGGAAAGGAATCGCCGCAAGCGCCGGGCCAGGCACGCCTCGCTGAACAGGTAGACGGGGTCGCCGGGGCGAACGTCCCGGGTGATGTCCCCGGCGCCTTGAAAAGTGACACGCTCAGCAAGGGCAGAGCTGAGTCCGGCGACCCGCACGTTCATCGATCCCCTCCCGTTACCCGTCAACTCTATTTTCGATCCCGCGACCGCGAAATTAACAGGTTCGAATACTGGTTAATCTGGCTATTTTTATGCCAATATGAACACTAATGTGGTCATATTGATTACTTTCTATGGAATTGAACCGAAATGACCGACGCCTGATTGCCGCCCTGCAACGGGACGCACGTCAATCCGTGAGCGAACTGGCCCGGGAACTGGACCTGTCCCGGACCACCGTGCAAAAACGCCTGGCCCGACTGGAATCCAGCGGGATCATCGCCGGTTACCACCTCAAACTCGGGGCCGACTACCAGAACAATTCGCTACAGGCCTACGTCAGCCTGGTGGCGCACCCCAAGTACAGTACCGCGGTCGCCCGGGAACTCGGCCAGATGGGGGAAGTAGAAGCCCTGTACACCGTGAGCGGCAAGGTCGATTTCGTTGCCATTCTGCGGGCAAACTCTCCCAATGCGCTGGACGGGGCACTGGACCGGATCGGCGCTATCAAGGGGGTCAAAAATACCGAGTCGGCCATTGTTCTGGCGACCAAGTTTGACCGCAGGTAATGCGGCCAAGCATGGCAGCCGGAGTTCCCGCAATAAGGGAGCCGACTGCCACTGCCCCACTCAGGCGAAGCAGCGGCCCCCCGCCGCCATCTCCAGCAACAGCCGGGGCGGTTCAAAGGCATCACCGTAGCGGGCCGCCAGTTCCTTCGCCCGGTCGGCGAAAGCCTCTACACCATAGGCGTTGACGCACTGGTATACGCCGCCGGTGTGGGGCGGGAAGCCGATGCCCATGATTGAGCCGATATTACCGTCCCCGACGCTTGTCAACACGCCCTCCTCCATGATGCGGATAGCCTCCAGGACCTGGGAGAAGAGCAACCGATCCTTCACGTCCTCGAAGGGGATATCGACGTAGCCATCGGGGGCGAAGGCATCCTTCAACCCTGCCCAGGTGGCGACCTTCTTGCCGTTGTCGTCGTAGTCGTAGAAGCCCGCTCCCTTGGCCTGCCCGACACGTTTCGCGTCCTCCACCATGTAACGGATCACCTCCGACTCCGGCGCCGGCTCCCACGCCTGGCCGGCCGCCTCCGCGTCCGCCTTGCGCTGCTGCATGCCGTGATAAGCGGTTTCCAGGGAGATGGTGTCCAGCGTCTGCAGCGGTCCCATCGGTGAACCGTTGAAGGCGGCGCCGTTCTCGATCAGGGCCGGGTTGACGCCCTCCGCAAGCATGCGCTGGCCCTGGGTGATGGTCTCGCCAATGACCCGGGTGGTGAAAAATCCCGGCGCATCCCTCACCACGATGGGCTTCTTGCCCAGTTTCTGGGCCAGGTCGAAGGCCCGGGCTAAAGCAGTCCCGGAGGTTTTTTCGCCGGTGATGATTTCCACCAGGGGCATCTTCTCCGCGGGCGAGAAGAAATGCATACCGATAAAGTTTTCCGGTCGCATCGAGGCCTCTGCCAGTTCCGTGATCGGCAGGGCCGAGGTGTTGCTGGCGAATACTGCGGACTCGCCCAGCACCGCCTCGGTTTCTTTCGTCACCGCGGCCTTTACCTCGCGGCTCTCGAACACCGCCTCGATCACCAGGTCGCAGCCCGCCAGGTCGCCCACCTCCGCCGTGGGGTGGATTCGCGCCAGGATCTGCTCCGCCTCCGTCTCATCGATGCGGCGGTTCTTTTCACAGGCAGTGGCCGCGTAGGCCTTGCCCTTCTCAGCCGTCTCCAGGTCGAGGTCCCTGAGCACCACGTCGATGCCCGCCTTCGCGGCGGCAAACGCGATCCCCGCTCCCATCACGCCGGCGCCCAGGATGCCGAGCCTTGTCACGTCGGTCTTGTCGATACCATCGGGGCGGGAGGCACCGGCATCCAGCTGGTTCATCTGCACGAAAAAGGTGGTCATCATGTTGCGCGCCACCTGGTCCAGCAGCAGGCGCTGAAAATAGCGCGCCTCGATCACGTGAGCGGTATCGTAATCCACGCGGGCGGAGTCGATTACCGCCGCCATGATGACCTGCTGGGCCGGCATATTGCCTTTTGTCTGCACCATCACGTTGACCGGGCCGAAATAGGTCAGGCCCTGGGTGGCCGGGTCATCCGGGCCGCCACCGGGAATGCTGTAACCGGGCTCTTCCCAGGGCTGTTTCGCTGCCGGGTTGGCCAGGATCCACGCTTTGGCCTTGAGCGCCATCTCCTCTTCCGACTCGGCCAGCTCATGCACCAGACCTTTCTCCAACGCACGCTGGGCATCGAACTGCCTGCCCTGGGAGATCAATGTCAGGGCCTCCTGCATGCCCAGCAGGCGCACCATGCGCACCACGCCACCGGCACCGGGCATCAGGCCGAGCATGGCCTCCGGCAGGCCGATCTTCACACTGCGGTCATCCAGGGCAAAACGGCGGTGGCAGGACAAGGCAATCTCATAACCGCCCCCGAGGGCCGCACCGTTGATACCCACGGCGATCGGAACGCCCAGGCGCTCCAGCCGGGCCAGGGGCTCCTTGCTTTCAAGGAGGCTCCTGAACATGGATTCCCGCTCCTGGTCGGAGGGGTTGAGTTCCATCTCCAGCATCATGTTGATATCGCCACCCGCGAAAAACTGCCCGGGTTTGCCGGAGCGAACATAGACACCGGCAATCTCGTCCTTCATCGCCTCCAGCTCGTCCAGGGCTTTCGGCATGGCCTCGGCGTATTCGTCGCCCATGACGTTGACCGACTTGCCTTGCTGGTCGAAGATCAATTCCACGATGCCGTCGGCATCTTTCTCCAGTCGTAAATAACTCATTTCTCTCTTACTCCAATCCGGTCCGTTCACACGCGCTCGATGATGGTGGCGATGCCGATGCCGCCGCCGGCGCACAGCGTCACCAGGGCGGTATTCAGGTCGCGGCGCTCCAGCTCGTCCAGAACGGTGCCAAGAATCATGGCGCCAGTGGCACCGATGGGATGGCCCATGGCGATAGCGCCACCGTTGACATTGATTTTGTCGTCCGGAATGCCCATCAGGTGCTGGTAGCGCAGGACTACAGAGGCAAAGGCCTCGTTCAACTCGAACAGGTCGATATCCGAGGTGGTCATCTTCGCCAGTCCCAAGGCTTTCCTGGAGGCGGGAGCCGGACCGGCCAGCATGATCGTGGGTTCTGTGCCGGTCACTGCGCAGGCAACGATGCGGGCCCGGGGCTTGAGGCCCTGGTCATCACCCGCCTGCCTGTTACCCAACAGCACCAGGGAAGCGCCATCAACCACACCGGAGGAGTTACCCGGCGTATGGATGCACTCCACCTTCTCCACCTGGGGATATTTGAACTTGAGGAATTCCCCGTGACCGAAGTCGTTGAACATGGTGAAGGAGGGTTTGAGCTTTGCCAGGCCTGCGAGGTCAGTGGGGCGGATCAGCTCATCGTGATCCAGTATGGTGACACCGTTGAGGTCTTTCACCGGCACGATGGATCTGTCGAAATAGCCGCTATCCCGCGCGTTCGCCGCCCGCTGCTGGGACTGTACCGCGTAACGGTCCACATCTTCCCGCGTGAAGCCATCCAGGGAGGCCATCAAGTCGGCCCCCAGACCCTGGGAGATGCCATAGCTTTTCATGGCCACCCAGGCATCACCGGCCGCCGCACCGCTGGCGCCCATGCCCAGGCGGGACATGCTCTCCACTCCCCCGGCGGCGCCCATGGATTCCATGCCTGACATGATTTTCATGGCCACCGTATTGACCGCGTCCAGGCCGCCCGCACAGTAACGGTGCAACTGTGCACCCACGGTCACGTCATCCCAGCTGGAGTACACCAGTGCGGTCTTGGCAATGTTCTGCCCCTGCTCTTTCACCGGTTCGCCGGTGGCCAGGATCACATCCTCCACCTGCGTGGTGTCCAGATCGTGGCGGGACTTCATCGCCTCCAGCAGGTTGGTCACCAGGTCGATGGGCTTGACCTCGTAGAGCCCGCCGCCCGGCTTGCCTTTGCCGCGGGGCGTGCGGATCGCATCGTAAATGTACGCATCGTTGCTCATGGATTACCCTGTCTACACATGGATTGGAAAGGCGCCCAACATACCGGAGCACACAGCCTGCACAAGCCGTTGCAACAGAATTCGGAATAGACGTATGGGCATTTAAACTAGGCGTGGAATCCGGGTGTGGGAATCGGCCAGAATGGCCTGGCATTTTCTGTCACAGGGCAGGAAGGACGTCTGCCCGCTCCTGTTCCACAGGGCACTACTTGATCGACGCCCGGCAAACCAGAAAATCTTCTCTCCCGGTGTACCTGCCCACTATTCCTGCGCGATGGATTGAACCGACCGGGTGGCACCTATATCATCGCTATCCCTTCGATACCGCTCTCACAGGATACGCCCCCTTGGACCAACAGGAACTGATCGACAGGCTGAATGCCCATGCTCCGAAATTTATTGGCATGCTGGGCGGCCGGGTCGTTGCGGCTGACGCTGAAAATGCGACCTGCACCTTCGAGTACAACATCGGCACCGATTACTGCCATTCCGGTGATGTCGTCCAGGGCGGCTTTATCACCTCGATGCTGGATACCGCGATGACACATGCGGCCTTCGCCGCCAACCCCGAAATCGTCAACCTGTCCTCCCTGGAAATCAAGACAAACTACCTCGAAGCCACCCGCGCGGGGCGCCTGCGAATTGTGGGCAAGGTCATCCGGGGCGGCTATAAGCTCGCTTTCATGGAGGGACAGGTGTTCGACCAGGACGGCACACTTACCGCCACCGCCAGCACCGTCGCCAAACTCATCCGTAAAAAATGACACAACTGAACCCCAGGCAGCGCGAGGCCGTGCGCTACATAGACGGTCCCCTGCTGGTGCTGGCCGGTGCCGGCAGCGGCAAGACCAGTGTGATTACCCGCAAGATCGCCTACCTGGTGGAGAGCTGCGGTATCAAGCCGGGCCGCATCGCGGCGGTAACGTTTACCAACAAAGCCGCCCGGGAAATGAAGGAGCGGGTGGGGAAGCTGCTGAAGGGAGGATCGGCGGAAGGGCTAACCGTCAGCACCTTTCACCAGCTGGGTTTGAAGATCATCCGCACCGAACTCAAGGAACTCGGGCTGAAGCGCGGCTTCTCCATTTTTGACGGCCAGGATACCCAGACCCTGATTCGCGACCTGCTGATCCAGGAGCACGGCGCCGAGGGCGACCAGGCCGGCACCATCCAGCACCGCATCTCCAACTGGAAGAACGACCGGGTGCTGCCCGACGAGGCCATCGCCAGGGCTGGAAGCCCGGCGGACATGCTCTGCGCCCAGGCCTACAAACGGTACAACCGGGCTCTCAAGGCCTATAACGCGCTGGATTTCGACGACCTGATCCTGCTGCCCACCGTGTTGTTCGAGCGCGCGCCGGAAATCCTGGAGAAATGGCAGAACCAGATTCACTACCTGCTCGTGGACGAGTACCAGGACACCAATTCCAGCCAGTATTTGCTGGTCAAACAGCTGATCGGCCTGCGGGGAGGGCTGACGGTGGTCGGGGATGACGACCAGTCGATCTACGCCTGGCGGGGGGCGAAACCCGAGAACCTGGCTCAGTTACAGGAGGATTTTCCCGGGCTCAAGGTCGTAAAACTGGAGCAGAATTACCGCTCCACCTCCCGCATCCTGAAGGCCGCCAATACGCTGATTGCCAACAACGCACACGTGTTCGACAAGCAGCTTTGGAGCGAACTCGGCTATGGTGACCCGCTGCGCGTCATTCGCTGCAGCGACGAACAGCACGAGGCAGACCAGGTGGTCGCCGAGATACTGGACCACAAACTGCGCAAGCGCACCCGTTTCGGTGACTACGCGGTGCTGTACCGGGGCAATCACCAGTCGCGCCTGATCGAACTGGCCCTGCAACAGCAGCAGGTGCCCTATCACCTGAGCGGCGGCACCTCCTTTTTCGCCCGCAACGAGGTCAAGGACATCATGGCCTACCTGCGGCTCATCATGAACGAGAACGACGACAACGCGTTCCTGCGCATCGCCAACGTGCCCCGGCGCAAGCTGGGTGCCTCGACCCTGGAGGCGCTAGGCGCCTTCGCCGGTGACAGCCGCTGCAGCCTGACCCAGGCCTGTGCGCGCATCGGCAGCGACCATATCCCCGAGCCGGGCCTGAGGCGCCTGCAAGAGTTTCACCAGTGGATGAACGGGGTACGGCGCCGTTGCGAGGGGGATCGCAGCGTCACGGGCATCCGCCAGATGATCCGCGATATGGATTACGAGGAGTGGCTGAACCAGCTCAGTTCCAGCGAGGATGTAGCCCGACGCCGCATGGGCAACGTACACCTGCTGGTCGACAGCCTGCAGCGGGTGATGGCCGACGAAGGGGTGGAGCTGGAAGAGGCGATCTCCCGCCTTGTGCTGCGGGACCTGCTGGAGCAGCAGGAGGAGGCGGAGGCGGGGCCGGACCGGGTACAGCTGATGACCCTCCACGCCTCGAAGGGGCTGGAATTTCCACACGTCTATATCGTGGGCATGGAGGAGAACCTCCTGCCCCACCGCAGCAGCGTGGAGGAAGGCAATATCGAGGAAGAGCGGCGCCTGGCCTATGTCGGTATCACCCGCGCCCGGCAGACCCTGGCGATGACCCTGGCACAGAAGCGCCGCCAGTTCGGCGACACCATCAACTGCGAGCCGAGCCGTTTTATCGGGGAACTGCCCGAGGATGACCTCCACTGGCAGGGTGGCGCCGGGGAGAGCCAGGAAGCCAACGAGGAGCGGGGGCAGGAAACCCTGGCGGGACTTAAGGGGCTGTTCGCCTGAGCGAGGAGTCGTTATGCAGATCAAACACATAAAACTCTATCATTTCCCGATGTCGCGCAGTGCTCGCGTCAAGTGGATCCTGCATGAGGTCCTGGACGAGGATTTCGAGGTGGAGACCATGGCCTTGTACGAAGGTCAGCAATATCAGCCGGCGTACCTCGCGAAAAACCCGAATCATGGGGTTCCCATCCTGGAAATCACCCAGGCTGATGACTCGGTGTTCACCATGATCGAAAGCGGCGCCATGATCTCATTGCTCGCCGATGCCTATCCCGAGCGGCAGCTGGCGCCACCCTCGGTGCCCTTTACAACCGCACGTGCAGACTACCTGCAGATGCTGCATTTCGGTGCCACCTGGTTTGACATGATGCTGTGGCAGATACGGCTGCATCGCGATCTCTTCCAGGAGGCAGAGCGGGACGAGCGCACCATCACCCGCTACAAGGCAAAGATCGAGGAGGAAGTCGAACCGCAGCTGCAGGCCCGCCTCGATGCCACAGGCTTCGTCTCGGGAGGGTCGTTCACGGCTGCGGACTGCGTAATGGCCCACAATGTGATCTGGGCAAGGCTGTACGGACTGTGCGCGGGAGACCCCTTCTCCCGATACCTGGATGAGGTGTCCCGTCGACCGGCGTTCCAGGCGGCTTTTGCCGATAGCGATCGATTCGCCATTTCGCCTTCCTGAACATCGGGACTCAAGCGCCAAAATGTGCACTTTCCCTGCAACGGCCAACCACTCTGGGTTAACCTTGTTACCCGAGGGATTGTTGCAGGATCCGGTCATGCGATTTTTAATCATCTGCCTGGTGGTAGGTGCGGGTTATTGGTACTACTCCGGGATGTACCAACAGAGCGCTCACCCCGATTACCAGCAGAAGCTCATAAAGAATGCCGAAAACATGCGCGAGTGCATGAAAAGAAAGGAATACGCCGCCGGGCGCACACTGACCGACGCGGGCGACGTGGAGGAGACCTGTGCCGAGCAGCACAACCTCTACCGTGAAAACGGGCAGTGGCACAGCTATGATGACGTGCGGCGGGACTGATATCTCGCCCCACCTTCGCTGAACTGGATACGATTATGAAACGGGTCGCTACTGCGATGTTTGCATGGATGCTGGGCGCCTATGCCTTTGCGGATTCGGGCTGCGTAACCTCAAAATGGGGCGCGGATGACGAGATCGGCAGTGCCAACCTGATCTCGCCCGCATCCGTGCTGGCGGCTTCAAGCTTGATAACAACGGGCAAAACCTACTCGCTGGGATTCACAATCGACGAAACCACACCGGCCTACGCGCCACGCAAGATGAACTTGCAGGTCGTCCAGCCAGGGCAGCAGCACGGGCAGAAAGCGATGCCCAACTCCACCTACAACGACGACATGTTCATCGGCTGGTTTGGCATCGGTTCCCAGCTTGACGGGCTGGGCCATATCGGCGACCCGAATGGCATCTATTACAACTGCAACGACGCGAAGGATTTTGCCCGGTTCACCGGCCTGACCAGGCTGGGGACCCATAATGTCCCGCCGATTGTCGCCCGGGGTGTGGTGCTGGACATGGCCGGCCACAAGGGTGTGCCGTACCTGAAGGCCGGTGAGTACTTCACCGTGGAGGACGTCAAGGCTGTCGAGGAGCGACAGGGAACCCCGATCAGGGAGGGTGACGTGGTCCTGTTTCACACGGGCTGGACGGATGCCATGCTCGCCGCTGATCCACAGGCCTGGGTCTCCGGAGAACCGGGCCAGATCGCCGAGGTGGCGCGCTATCTCGCCGCGAAAAATGTCGTGGCCGTGGGTGCCGACACCTGGGGGGTAGACGTCATGCCGGCGCCGGACCCGTTGCAGCCGTTCGAGGGTCATCTCATCCTGCTGAAGGACAACGGCATCTACCTGCTGGAGACCATGAATACCGGCCCATTGGTGCGTGATGAGGCGTTTGAGTTCCTGTTCGTGCTGGGGCAGGCAAAGGTGCGCGGGGCGGTACAAATGATCATCAACCCTGTCGCTATCCGTTGAGCGACGCCGGGATTTCACTGTTCGCGTGCACCTCTCCTCACAGGCCGCCGGCGCAGACCACGGGGGGCGAAAAAAAGGGGCGGGGCAGGCCAGGGGGACGTATTGGCGCTACACAGATCGGTATGGGGCTCTGTGGCCCCGCCCACTGCGGGCCCTAGGGAAAGGCCCACTCGCAATCTAGCAAAAAGTCATGGGAAGCTGCCCACGTACCGACGGATTCTGTGAGCGTCATCACAGAATCAATGGCAAGGAGAGGAATCGCCCATCAAACGGGTCTACAGCAATCCCAACAGTATCGCAGTGGCCCAGGTGCAAAGCGCCCTGGAAATGGCCGGTATCAGTTGCAACCTGCGCAATGAATACGCGGGAGGAGCCAGTGGCGAGCTTGCGCCGCTGGACACCTGGCCTGAGGTCTGGGTCTTGCGCGACCGTGATTACGACCGCGCAATGGCGATCATCAGCCAGTTTCTCGCGGACGTCGACGAGGCAGACTGGGTGTGCGCGGGTTGCAACAGGTCCAGCCCCGCCACCTTCGACTTCTGCTGGCACTGCGGCAAGGACAGGTAAGCAAAAAAAACCCGGCGACTGGCCGGGTTCTCTTTCGTATCAATTACGGCTGCTTGCGGGGGCCGCGCTCGTCTACTGGCTGCCGTCCACCATGAAGTCCACCGCTGCCATGATCTCCTGGTCGGAACAGGCCATGCAGCCACCCTTGGCGATCATGCCGGTCCCTGCCACGCCTTGGATGCCGCTGCTGTGCAGCGCGTCCTGGCCCTTGGCGATGCGGTCCGCCCAGGCGGCGACATCACCCACTTTCGGGGCGCCGCCGGCGCCGGTACTGTGGCAGGCCATACAGGCCGCATTGTAGACCTCTTCCCCGGAACGGGGCTCGCTGCTGGCGGCTACCGCGGCCCCGCCGCAGCTGCTGTCACCCTGCATGCAGACCTCGCCTACGGGAGCGATGCGCTCCTGAATCTCGGCGCGCTGCCGGTCGTTGAGATCCACGGCGAAGGCGCCGCCGGCCAGCATTGCGGCGAATAAACTTATTGCGATACGGGTCATCACGGTCTTTTCCTCTTCTGAATCAGCGGCGCATTATAGCCACTTATCGTGAGGGGGAAAACTCGCGAGTGAGGCGAAAGATTCCGGGGCGACGCCGATCTGCTGGAAGAAAAAGCCGGGGTAACCTACTATTCCGATCCAATCCTACCCGCCAGGAACCCTCGAGTATGAAACTTTACACCTACGACCCGGCCCCCAACCCGCAGCGGCTGACGCTTTTTCTCAAGTACAAGGGCATCGACCTGGAGACCCATCAGATCGATATGATGCAAGCGGAACAGCTGGGCGAGGCATACCGGGCAATCAACCCGGCCTGCACGGTTCCGGCCCTGGTGCTGGACGACGGCACGGTGATGACCGAGGTCGTGGGCATCTGCCACTACCTGGAGTCACTGCACCCGGAAAAACCCCTGATGGGTACCACCGCGCTGGAAAAGGCCCAGGTGATCAGCTGGGACCACAAACTGTTCATGATAGCCTTCATGGCCATCGCTGATATCCTGCGCAACAGCAGCCCCGGCATGGTGAACCGGGCCCTGCCCGGCCCGCTCGACTTTCCCCAGATACCGGAACTGGCCGAGAGAGGCAGGTTACGGCTGGAGCACGCCTGGGAGATCCTCGAGGAGGCGGCGCCCGCCAAAGGCTGGCTGGCCGGGGATCATTTTTCCCTGGCAGACATCGACCTGCACGTATGCGCCGGCTTTTCGGGCTGGGTCAAGAGCAAGCCACCCGAAAGCTGCACCAAACTGCACGCCTACCTGGGTCGTGTGGCGGCAGAGCTGGACTGAATAGCCCCCGGCCTCCCCTCACAGGCAGGGTCGGGAGCGGTAACGGCAGATAGGCACTGAGCTGATTTGCCGGCCTCTTGCGTATCCAATTGCGTTATAACTGGGTACACGCACCTGCGCACGAGGCCATCTTGTACCGGCACCACAGTTCAAAACGCCCGACATGCAACCTCCTGGTTCTTCTGTGCATGACCGGCACCCTGCTGGTCGGCTGCCAGGGCGACCGCCACGAATCCGCGCTTGAGGAATACCTGGCGCGTCTGGCGCGCACGCTCGACGCGGCAGTGCCGGAGGTAGACCCTCCCTCCGCGCCCGTTCCGCCCCGCACCGGCGAGATACGCCTGAAGTTTCCCCCCAGTACCATCGATTCGCTCGATTTCCTGGCTCTGACCGGCTGCGCCCTGCAGGTCACCATCGGCAAGCGCAACAGCAGCCTGGGGCGAATGGCGGCCGACTCCCAGAGACTGCTGCTGGAACTGGAATACCTGCGACTGGCCCCCGAGTGCATCGAGCATCAGCGCCGGCTGGGTCGCGAGGAGCTGGCATCGGCACTGGAGACAGCCTGGCGGGACAAGCAGAAGCAATTGCCGGGACACATCTTCAACGCCACCCTGGGGGGCACCGAGTATCGTCGCTTCTGGCGCCGTTCCGTCTCGCCCGGGGACTATCCCGCCGCCACCGGCAGCCAGGTCATCACTGCCCTGGAAGCCATCAATGACCTGGCGCGCCGCTGGCTTGCGGGTGATTATCGCGCGGATAACCTGGCCTTCGAAATCCTGTTAGGCGAAGTGGCCACAGGTGACGGGGGCGCCCTGCTCGAGGGGCTGGCCCTTCAGGGTGCCTGGTTGAGCGCAGCGGACCGCCTGCTGGCGGAGCGAATGGCTCGCGGCCCACTGTGCGCGCCGGGTATCCGCCACGAGGCCGCCGACATACTCCCCAACGTGGTGCACAAATTTTTCATCGGCGGCGTTCAGCCCTACGCCGCGGCGCTCGGGCGGCGCCGCCACCAACTGATACCTCCCCTGGATGAACTGGAAACGTTACTGGAGGCGGTACTGCCGAACGCTTTTCGTGCCTGGCAGCAGGAGCGCAATGCATTACTGGAGCAGCTGGCCGCAGCGCCCCGCCATCAGGTTGAACAACTCAAGGCCATCCTGGCGCCCTGCGGCGGTTTCCCGGCACCCGATTAAAGGATGCGAACCAGCCGCCCCTGCCGATAGCCTGCCAGTTGAGCTACACTGTGCGCCACGCGGGGCAACCGATACGACTGGAGACGTCGATGCACAAAGTGATCAGAGAGAGCTGGAAAATCCTGCTGTTA
>JAHEEV010000006.1:31391-35851 GCA_024640505.1 Halieaceae bacterium | reverse complement strand
CCAGCCGCCCCTGCCGATAGCCTGCCAGTTGAGCTACACTGTGCGCCACGCGGGGCAACCGATACGACTGGAGACGTCGATGCACAAAGTGATCAGAGAGAGCTGGAAAATCCTGCTGTTACCGATGGTGGCCGTTCTGCTGGCAGCCTGCGCCAGCGGCCCGCCCAAGCCCACCGTCGACTACAAGCCCGACTATGATTTCAGCCCCGTGCGCAAAATCGCCTTCTACAAGAATTCGGGCCAGGTGTCCGGCGACAACCCCCTGCAGTTGAGCGACATCCAGCGCGACCGCATCGACCAGGCCCTGACCTACGCCCTGAGCAACAAGGGCTTCGAACTCATCGACGATGCCAGCCAGGCAGACCTGTTGATCAGCTGGCACCTGGCGACCCAGCACAAAACCGATGTTCGGACCTACGAGACTCCTGCCTACGGCGCGAGTTACGGCTATTACGGCCGCTACAACCGCTACAGCATGTACAACTGCTGGAGCTGTGCACCGACCCGCACGGAGGTCTCGGTGCAGGATTACACAGAGGGCACCTTCATCGTCGACATGATCGACCCACAACTGCGCAAATCAGTCTGGCGTGGTGTGACCCAGTCCCGACTGAAAGCCGATGGACTGGCTGACCAGGGCAAAGTCAACGAGGCCGCGACGGCCATTTTCGCCTCGTTTCCGCCCGGCCGGATGTAAGCCACCGGTGATGGCGTGGTCGGGGGGAACTCCGATCTAGCGCCCAGTCCCGCGGAAAGCCGCAGGCGTTTGCCCGGACCACCGTTTGAAGGCCGTCCTGAAACTGCGGGCGTCAGCGTAACCCAGATACTTGCCAATCGTTTCCACCGGGAGACCGGTGGAGGCGAGGTAGCGGCGCGCCTCGGCGTAGCGCACCTCGTCGCGCAGTCCCTGATAACTGACCCCGACGTCATGCAAGTGGCGGCGCAGGGTCCGCGAACTCAGGTTGAAATGGGCTGCGACCCGCTCCAGGGTGGGTACCTCGCCCTTCTGCGACAAAATCAGGCTCTTGATGATCGCGATCAGCCCGCGATCCTCCGTCAACGCCGACATACTCTGCTGACACAGATCCCGGAAAAGCCCGGCGTACTCCGGCTGGGGATGCGGCAGGCGGGCAGTCAACACCGACTTCGGTATCAGCAGAGCGTTGCGCGGACACTCGAATCTGACGGCACAGCGGAACATCCCCGCATAGGATGGCAGCAGTTCTTCAACTCCCGCATGGGTCATCTCGACGGCCGCGAACCGAACCGGCTCGCCTGCCAGGTCATTGAAGAGCGACTGCAGCGAAGCAAAGGTGCTTTCGACTTCAAGCGCTGCCGCCGGCGGATCGACGGCCGTTGGAAACAGCGTCAGGGAGCGGCAATCGACACCTTCACAGGACTCCGAGCCAAGCCGGCTATGAGAAGCCCAACTCACCAGGGGCGCGAACTCCGTCAACAACAGCAACGCCTCATGCAGGGTGCCGGCGCCCATCATGGCGTGGCCGAGCACGCCATAGTCGGGTAGTGACAGGCGCGCGCCTGTGCGGATACCCAACAGCGGATCCCTGTTCAGCTGTGCGATCCGGTTGTAAAGCAGTAACTCCTGCTCGAGGGTCAACCGCTGCCCCGGGTTCTCCAACTGGCGGGCAGACACACCGGTACCGGCCAGAATCTCCTCCACGACCAGACCCTGGCGATCCAGCAGGTCTCGAACCATCAGCCGCACCTCATAGCTGTCGAGTTGCGCGCGCTGGCTGGCCGGAGGGTGGATGTGCAGATCGCTGGATCGGGGCATTTCGAGCCGTTTCCTTGTCCGGTTTTATCCCCCCATTGTCCCCTATCGGCTCTGCACATTCCATGCCCCAGCACCTATCCTCTGCCTGTGGTGCTCGCTGTCGCACCGGGCCGTTCTTCCGGCACATAGCTCCGGGAGAAACGGATTCCGCCAGCCAGACAGGAGGAGGTCTTCCCCAGGCTATGAAGAGTAAATATGACGCCATCGTTATCGGAGCCGGCCACAACGGCCTGACCAGCGCCGCTTACCTGGCCAAGTCGGGCCTCGACGTGCTGGTGGTGGAAAAAAACGACTATATCGGTGGAGCGGCGGTCAGCAGGGAACTCCATGAAGGCTGGCTTTACTCCAACTGTTCCTACGTTTGCAGCCTGTTGCGCCAGTCCATTCACCGGGACCTGGACCTGACACGGCACGGCCTGATGATCGTGCCCTACTCCGGCACCACCAATTTCTCCCGCGACGGCAACTACCTCGCCGAATACACCGACCCAGCGATGCAGTACCGGGAGATAAAGCGCCACTCACTCAGGGACGCGGATGCTGCAAACCGTTATACCGCCGACCTCATGCGCTATGCCAGGCTCATCCGGCACTTCCTGCTGCGCACCCCGGCGGACCCGACCTCCTTCAAACCCCGCGATCTGGGCGAACTGGTTTTCATGGCAAGGAAGTTCGCCGACATGGGCGAGGAACAGGTCTACGAATTCATCCGTTTCATGACCATGAGTGCCGGCGACTTCCTCGACGAATATTTCGAGAACGACCTGGTAAAAACCCTCTATGCAACCAGCAGCATTATCGGCACGGCCCTGGGCGTGTACTCCCCGGGCACCGCCTACGTGCTGCTGCACCACGTGATGGGAGACGTGGACGGGGCGGTGGGAGCCTGGGGCCTGGCGCGAGGCGGCATGGGGGCGATCTCCAACGCCATCGCCGGCGCCCTGAAGGAGCACGGCGGGGAAATACTGACCAATGCACCCGTAGAGCAGATACTGGTGCAACAGGGGCGGGCCCGCGGGGTCGCACTGGAAAACGGTGACGAGATCCACGCCGACATCGTCGTTTCCAACCTGGATCCCAAGCGCACCTTTACCCGCATCATGGACAGCGCCGACATCCCCGCCGACCTGCGTAAAAAGGCGGAGAACTTCAAGATCCGCGGCTCCTCCGGCAAGGTCAATATCGCACTCACCGGGATGCCGGATTACCCCTCTCTGCCACCGGGCCACATGCTGCGCAACGGCTCCTTCCAGTTCCTGGACAGTATGGAGCGGATGGAGCGGGCCTACGACGACTGGAAGCATGGCCGCTGGTCGGATGATCCCTTCATCGAAATGACCCAATCCTCGGTATGGGACCCGACCCTGGCGGCACCGGGTCACTACTTCGTGTCCTGTTTCATCCAGTACTGCCCGGCGGAGGTCGAGGGAGGCTGGACGCCGGAAAAGCGCGATGCGTTCGGCGAAACGGTCATTGACCAGATCTGCAACTATTCCCCGAACTTCCGCGATCTGATCGCGCACATGGAGGTGCGTACACCCCATGAAATAGAGAACGAGGTGGGCCTCACGGAGGGGAACATCTTCCAGGGGGAACTCACGATCGACCAGTTGATGTTCAACCGCCCGTTCCCCGGTTACTCGCAGTACCGCGGGCCGGTAAAAGGCATGTACCTGTGTGGCTCCGGCACCCACCCCGGGGGCGGAGTCTCCTCGGCCTGCGGAGCCAATGCGGCCAGGGAAATCCTGGCGGATCTCGGGCGCCCCAATATCGTGCCGGAGGACGATGTCGATGAGTAAACCCTACGATGTCATCATCATTGGCGGCGGCCACAACGGCCTCACCTGTGCTGCGTACCTGGCAAAGGCCGGCCGCAAGGTGCTGGTGCTGGAGGCCGCCGAGCGACCGGGCGGTCTGGGAGCCACGCGGGAGTTTGTCCCCGGCTTCAGGGCCTCCGTGGCCCACTCCCTGCCGCAGCTCACCCGCCGCCTGGTCAACGATCTGCAACTGGAGCGACACGGCTTCCGTCTGGCTGCCTCCCTGGAGACCGTAGCCCTGTCCGCGACAGGTGCCCACATAACGATTGGCGAACACGGAGTCCGGGGCGCCTCCGCCGGTGACGCCGCGGCCTACGGGGACTACCTGCGATTGATGCAGAAATTCGCCACTGCCATCGCACCCTTCTGGCACAAACGGCCGCCGATGATCGGTGAAGGCAACCTGAAGGACCTGGCAACCCTGGGGCAATTCGGCTGGAAGCTGCGCACCCTCGGCAAGGCGGATATGCGGGAGATGATGCGCATGATCGCCCTGCCCGCCCGGGACCTGATGGACGAGTACTTCGACAACCCTCTGCTGAAGGCGGCCCTGAGCTGGGATGCCAACGTCGGCAGCAAACTGGCGCCACGCTCCCCCAACAATGCGGTACTGGCGCTGCTGTTCCGTATGAGCGGCGACCTGGGCGGCGGCCTCCCCATACCAAAAGGCGGAGTCGGTGGGCTGGTTGACGCACTCGCATCGGCCGCACGCACCGCCGGGGCTGAAATTCGCACCGACAGTCCGGTATCCCGGGTGATCGTGGCGGAGCGTCGGGCAACGGGCGTGGAACTGGAGAGCGGAGAGACCGCCAGCGCCGCCGTCATCGTCTCCAATGCCGACCCGAAAA
>JAHEEV010000006.1:14733-31291 GCA_024640505.1 Halieaceae bacterium | reverse complement strand
ATTCGCACCGACAGTCCGGTATCCCGGGTGATCGTGGCGGAGCGTCGGGCAACGGGCGTGGAACTGGAGAGCGGAGAGACCGCCAGCGCCGCCGTCATCGTCTCCAATGCCGACCCGAAAACGAGTTTCCTCGGGCTCCTCGGCGCCCGCCACCTGGATATCCAGTTCACCCACCGTATCAATCGCCTGCGCACCGCCGGCATGGTAGCCAAACTTCACCTGGCGCTGGATGGCCCACCGCTGTTTACCGGGCTGGATAGCCCCGGCGGACGCCTGCTCATCACCCCGTCCATGCAATCCATCGAGGACGCCTTTGACCAGGCTAAATACGGCGACTTCGCCGAGGAACTGCCGATGGAGGTCGTGATTCCGACCCTCAACGACGACAGCCTGGCCCCCGCCGGACAACACGTCCTGTCGGCCCAGGTGCAGTATGCGCCCTACCAGGTCAACGGCGGCTGGGAATCGCGGCGGGGAGAATTCGAACAGAACGCCCTGGCTACCCTGGAACGCTACGCCCCGGGTATCAGCGGACAGCTCATCGGCAGTGAACTGCTCACACCGCAGGACCTGGAGCGCAAGTTCCGCGTCACCGGGGGTCACTGGCACCATGCAGAATTTGCGATCGATACCTGGTGGATGAACCGGCCGACTTACGGCGCCTCCCAGTACCGCACACCTGTTCCCGGCTTCTACCTGTGCGGCGCCGGCGCCCATCCCGGCGGCGGCATCATGGGAGCAGCCGGGGCCAACGCCGCCCGCACCATCCTGGAGGAGAACTGATATGCCGCTCAAGGCCAGCCTGCGGCCTGCAGACACCATCGACCATGTGCCCGTGGGAATCATGCACTCGCCGTTTCACTCGCGCACCTCGAACCTGAACACCAACCAGCAGTGGATCGCGTGGAACGGCTACGCCTCGGCGGTGTACTACGCCGATGCCCACCTCGAGTACTTTGCCACCCGCAATACCTGCGGCGTGTTCGATGTCTCCCCCATGCGCAAATACCGCTTCGCCGGCGCGGACGCCGAGGCCATGCTCGACCGGATGGTTACCCGGGACGTCTGCGCCCAGCAGGTGGATACCGTGGCCTACAACGTCTGGTGCACGGATGCCGGCAGGATAGTGGACGACGGTACCCTGTTCCGCCTGGCACCGGATGAATTCATGCTGTGCTGTGCAGACCCCTGCTTCGACTGGTTCCAGCTGAGCGCGGTGGGCTTTGACGAGGTGGCTATCACCGACATCAGCGAAGAGCTGGCGGCCCTCGCCGTGCAGGGACCCACCTCCTGCGCACTGCTCAAGGCGCTGGGGTTCACCGGCATCGAGAACTGCAAACCCTTCCATATCATGCGCTTTCCCTATGGCAGTGGAGAAATCATGATCTCGCGCACGGGATACACCGGCGACCTGGGTTACGAGTTGTGGATAACACCGCAGGATGCGGAACTCCTGTGGGACGACCTGTTCGACAGGGGCCGGGTCTACGGCATTCAGCCGCTGGGCGACGAGTCCCTGGACATGGCCCGCCTGGAAGCGGGTTTTCTCGCGCCGGACGCTGACTTCCACGGATCGCTGCACACGGTGGAACGGAACCACGACCACTCCCCCCTCGAGCTGGGCCTGGGCTGGATCGTGAATTTCAAGAAAGACCACTTCAGCGGCCGGGCAGCCCTGCTGGCAGAGAAGGAAGCGGGTAAGCACCGCCGCCTGGTAAAGCTGGACATCGAGGGGAACAAACCGGCGGAAAACAGCATACTCTACAGCGACGCGAAGTGCCTCAGGGAGATCGGCTACGTCACATCCGCCATGTGGTCCCCCGTCGCCAAGGCGAATATCGCCTACGGCCTGGTGGAAGGCGGGTCGGTGGATGGCCCGATCTGGGCCGAGGTGTACCACCAGAGGGAACTGCGCTGGTACCGCAAGGTGGCGAAGTGTACCCGCGTAACGAAGCCCTTCTGGTCACCGGAGCGCGCCAGGGCGACGCCGCCCCCCGACTGCTGATCAGAAGCCCACGTTGCCACTGGGCATGGCGGGATAGTCGCCCACGGTGATCCCCTTCCGCTGGACTTCATCGATGGCCTCTTCCATGAGGTCGAGCCCGCGCAGCAGCACTTCCCGATCCATGTTGAGCGCCGGGTACATACGCACCTGGGCCTCATTGTCGCAGATGGCCCAGACCCCGCGCTGCAACATCTCGTCGCGCACGGAGCGGGACACGTAAAAGTCTTCCGCGACACCCTCCGGCGCCCTGAACGAAACGCCCATGAGCAGCCCCAGGGTTCGCACCTGGCCGACGATGTCGTAACGGGAACCCCAGTCGCTCATGCGCTGCGCCGCCAGCTCCCCCAGGGCGGCGGCGTTCTCGACAATGCCGTCACGCTCATAGATTTCCAGGGTTTTCATGGCCGCGGCGCAGCCGGCGGGCGTTCCCGCAAATGTACTGCCGGCGGTGGCTCGCGGGTTATCGCCCAGTATCTCGTCCCGCGCCGCCACCCCGGCGCAGGGCTCGATGCCCCCGGAGAGGTTCTTTCCCGCCACCAGGATGTCAGGCACCACATCGTAATGCTCGACCGACCACATCCTGCCGGTGCGCCCCAGGCCGGTGAGCACCTCGTCGGCAATCATCAACCAGTCGAAACGGTCGCAGATCCGGCGGATCCCCTGCAGGAAAGCCGTTCCGGGTATCCAGTTACCACCCTCCGCCAGGCCGGGTTCAATCAGTATGGCCGCCACGTTTTCCGCGGGAACCACGTAATCGGGTATATGCGTCTCCAGGAACCACAGGCAATACTCCTCGTACTGCTGCTGGTTCATGCCGGCAGGGATATTCTCGGAATAGGGGTAAGGCGCCTTCAGCACTCCGCCGGCCCAGCCCTCCATATAGAGATTGTTGTTGCTGTTGTAGGCGCTGACCATCTTGGTGCCCAGCCCCTCCCCGTGGAAACAGGAGGTGAAGCTTATGATATAGCGCCTGCGGGTGTGGCACAGTGCCAGGTGGATGGCCGATTCCACTGCCTCGGTACCGGAAACTTCAAAGGTGAATCGCGGCAGGGCCCTGGCCGGCATCAGCTCCGCCAGTTTTTCCGCCAGCGGTATGCGCAGGGGATGCTCCCACTGGAAGCCGTATTGACGATGGGCTGCGTGCACTGCCTCGATGATCTCCGGATGGCAGTTGCCCAGCGGGTTGGTCGCCCAACCACTCTGAAAGTCGATGAACCGGTTGTCGTCCATGTCCCAGACATAGTCGCCCTCGGCTCGTCCGACGATCATCTGGGCAGGTGCCTGGAAGCCCCGGCCGGAACTCTTTTGGCTGGCGCCCTGGTACCACAATCCATTGCGCAGGTGCGGCAGGCCCCGGTTCAGCAGGCCGCGACTCTTCTTGCCGGGTAATTTGTAGCTCATGAGGCAACTACCACGGTTCCCGCCTGGTCGGGACAGGAGATGACCAGGGTGTCGCCGGGCATTCTTTGTGCGTCATTCATTGGTTTCATTCCTGCACTGGTTCGCGGTCGGGTCCACTGGAAACGGCTTAGAGCATATCTTTAAGCCGGTAATAAAGCATGCCCATGGCCACCAGCTGGTTGCCGAACCACTGGCCCATGGGGATACGGCGGTGGGGTACGGCCGCAAATACATCCATACGTTCGAACGTGCCGGCGATTGCGTCCGCCATGATCTCGCCGCAGACATGGGTCATGTTCACGCCGTGGCCACTGTAACCCATGGAGTAAAAAATATTGTGATCCACGCGACCCAGCAACGGCACGCGATTCGGCACGATGCCGATCTTCCCACCCCAGGCGTATTCGATACGCTTGTCCGCCAGTTGCGGAAATATTCTTCGCAGACGCGGCAGCATGGAAGCCTCGATACTGCGCGGCTCTCGTCCCGAATAATTGCAGCGGCCACCGAACAGCATCCGGCGATCGGCCGAGAGACGGAAATAGTCCAGCACCTCATTCTGGTCACATACCGCCAGGTCCAGCGGGTTTATGGCCGCGGCCTCGTCCTCGGAGAGGGGTTCTGTGCCGATAATAAAACTGCCTGCCGGAAAAATCAGGCCCGAGAGTGATTTCGGTTCGAGACGGTGATAGGCGTTGCCGGCAAGCACCACAAAGTCTGCGGTCACCCGGCCTCCCGGGCTGACGACGACCGGCCGTGAGCCGTGGACTATCTCGGTAACTGCGGTTCCCTCGTGAATCGAAACGCCCAGGGCGGCCGCCGCTCTCGCCTCCCCGAGACACAGGTTGAGGGGATGCAGGTGGCCATTGCGGTTGTTGATCAACCCGCCCAGGTAGCGATCGGTCCCGATCAGTCCGGCCAGCTCCCCTGGCTGTACCAGCCGTACCTGCTGTTCCATCCCGCGCGAGCAGAGATCATCGTACCAGGCCTGCTGATCACGCAGCTGTCGCGGCCGGAGGGCGACGTCCATGTAGCCGTACTTGAGGTCACACTCAATCGCATACTTCGCCACCCGCCCGGCGATGATGTCATGGCCCCGGTAACCCAGCTCGAACAGGGTGTCCGCAATCGCCGGACCCCAGTGGCCCAGCAGGCCCCTCTCACCGGACATTCCCCCGATGAGCTGGCCGCCGTTGCGACCGGAAGCGCCCCAGCCGATTCGATTCTGCTCCAGCAGGCTGACGCGATAGCCGCGCTCCGCCAGGGTGAGGGCCGTGGCAACACCGGTGAATCCCCCCCCGATGACACAGACATCCACCCGTTCCTCTCCAGCCAGCGGCGCATAGACGCTGTCATCGTTCCGGGTAGCGGCGTAATAGGAGGGGCAGTGCGGCTGGGGGGCGGTCATGGCTTCAATAATTTCTGCTTTTCTGTTCAATTTTTTGAATATCTATATAATGCCACCCTGAGCCGCCAACTCCAAGCGCGGGCGCAAGTACAACAGGTACGGGGGGCGGCAATGACCAGAAAAAAGAGCGGCGTGAACCAGGCCATCCACTCGGAACGGCGCAGGCTGCTGATCGACGCCACCTTGACCGCGATTTCCGAATTCGGGCTGGGCGATCTCACGCTGGCAAAAATCGCTCACATTGCAGGTCTCAGCGCCGGCTCGGTCAACTTTCACTTCTCCAGCAAGAAAGCGCTGCTGCTTGAAACTCTCGCCTACCTGGCCCAGGAGTTCGCGCAGAGCATAGAACAGGCCCTGGACCGGGCGGGAGACGACCCCGCGCGACAGATGCTGGCCCTGTTCGAGGCGTCGCTGGACCCGGAAATCACCGAACCGCGCAAAATGACCGTCTGGATTGCCTTCACCGCCGAGGCCAGGGGGAGGGAGGACTACCAGCGCATCTGTGGCGCTCAGGACCGGAAGATTTTCGGTATTACCCTGAAACTCTGCGACCAGCTCATCCACCTCGGCGGCAAACAGGACTACATGAATGCCCGGGCCATGGCGAATTCGGTGCAGGGACTGATCGACGAGATATGGGAGGAAATCCTCTATGCGGGAGAATCTTACGACAGGGAGGATGCCAGGACGATGTACCTGGCCTACCTGGCGAGCGTTTTTCCCTGGGCCTATGCGCCGCCCACGAGCCCGGGACGGGAGAGCCGGCTGTCGGTGGCGGAACACTCGCTGCGCATTGTCCTTGCCGGAAAGGAAGAGGCTGCGGCCGTCAGCAAGCTGTTCGATTTCTACCGGCAATTCTACGGAAAACCGGCCGACCCGCAGCTCGCCCGCAGGTTCATAGGCGACAATATCCGCAAGAACCGCTCGATCATCCACCTGGCGCTGGACAGCGACGGCCGGGCGCTGGGATTCGTACAGCTCTACCCCGCCTGGTGCTCCGTGGCGGCGGCGCCCACCTGCACGCTGTACGACCTGTACGTGGATGCATCCGCCAGGCAGCGCGGTGTGGGCCGGGCACTGATGCTCGCGGCGGAAGCCAGCGCCCGGAAATTGCGCGCCTGTCGCATCGACCTGGAGACCGCCACCGATAATTTTATCGGCCAGGCGCTCTACGAAGACCTGGGATACGAACGCGATACGGAGTTCTACAAGTACTCGCTGGAGCTGGATTAACCGAGGCCGCCGGCACAGTCCGCTTCAGCCAGTGCCAGCGCCTGGCGCAGGGCGGAGACCATATCGTCGATCTGCTCGCGGGTGATGATCAGCGGCGGCGACATGATGCAGACATTGATCAGCGGGCGCACCAGCAGCCCGAACCGGTGGCAGTAGTGGTCCACCAACTCACCCAATGCGTAGTCCTGGGCCAGCAACTCCGCCCCACGGGCCGATGTATCGAGGCGCATTTCCACCGCGGCCATCAGCCCGGTACCGCGCACATCCGCCACCAGGGGACTGTCTGCCAGACTGCGCAGCCGGGACTGGAAATAGGGCCCGACTTCCCGCACGTGCTGCAGCAGTCCCTCACGTTCGATGATGTCCCAGCTCGCCAGCGCGGCGGCGCAGGATACCGGGTGGGCGGACCAGGTGTAACCATTGGAGTAGATGTTACCCCCCGCGGCGTCTCCGGTGATTTCCGCCATAAAACGATCCGAGACCGCAAAGCCGCCCATGGGCACGTATCCGGACGTCAGGCCCTTGGCGAAGGTGATGATATCCGGGACCACGCCATACACCGCCTCCGAAGCAAACCAGTGCCCCAGTCGACCGAAAGCGGTCACCACCTCGTCGGCGATATAGACAATGCCGTACTTTTTCACCACTTCCCAGCAGCGCCGGTTGTAATCGGCCGGCGGCACGATGACCCCGCCGGAGCCGAGTACCGGCTCGGCGATGAAACACATGACGTTTTCGGGTCCGAGCTCCAGGATCTTGTCTTCGAGCTCCCGCACCAGAAAATCACAGAATTCGTTCTCGTCGAGCTCCTGCGGGAAGGCGTAGCGACAGGGCGCGGTCAGGAAGTGCACATGACCCTGCAGGAGATCCATGGCGGTCTTGTCGCGCTCCTTGCCCGTGACCGAGGCGGCCAGGAACGTGCTGCCGTGGTAGGCGCGATCCCGGGTCAGGATGTGCTTGCGCCGCGGCGCGCCCTTGATGTTGTTGGCCAGCTGGCAGAGACGCAGCGCTGAATCCACCGCGGTTGAACCGCCGGTGGTAAAGAAGATCCGATTGAGATCGCCGGGCGTGGCGGCGGCAATACGGGCAGCCAGTTCCGTTTCCCTCTGGTTGATCACGGAAAAGGCCGAACTGTAACCGAGGTCCATGATCTGTTCCGCTACGGCATCGGCGATCTCCCGGCGACCGTAGCCGGTTTGCATACACCACATGCCGGCGGGCCCGTCTATCATGCGGTGCCCGTCCTCATCGTAGATGTAGACCCCCTCTCCCCGGACAACTACCGGGGTGGTCTCATCCTCCCCCAGGGAAGGCAGGTCTGCCCACGGGTGGACCAGGTGACGATTGAACTGCTCGCGATCCGACATGGCCTCAAAGCGCCCCCGCCAGCGTATCGAGATACCAGTCGACAAACTGCTGCAGGGTCTCCTCATACTCCGGGTGATAGGGGCCGGGTTCGAAGAAGCGCGAGTTCACCCCTGCACTGTTGCGGGTGATGATGTACTCGTCCTCCAGGGTGGTGTGGTGCCACAGCCAGGTCACCTTGTCCCTGTCGTAATCGATCCCCTCGCGCGCGTCTCCATTGACGAACCACACCACTTCCATATCGGTTGCCGTGAGCCCGCGGGGGATGAAACGGTAAAGAACGCAGTGGTCCGGGTAGTTCAGCATAAAACTGAGCGGGCCCATCTGGAAATCACCGGCGCCGCCGTCATAGCCCTGGATGTGCCCCATGAGCGGAGCCACAGGCTGGCCATCCTCGCTGCCCGTCAGGTAGCCATCGAACAGGCCGTACCGGCTGGTATAGCAGCAGGCGCCGAAGCCCTCTGCATCGCGATAGGTCGCGTGGTACTCCTTGCCCATCCCCTTGACGCCGGTCACCTCCTCGGTCCGGTCCAGCATCGCCTGCACCACGTCCTTCACCTTGTAGTCGAGATCCTTGAGGGTGTGCATGCGTGCATAGGCGCGGTGGGAGGTCGCACAGTGGTAGCACTCGAGATAGTTCTCCAGCACCAGCTTCCAGTTGGCGTCGACGCGGTAGGTGTGCTTGTGCGCGACCTTCGCATTTTCCAGGTCGTAGGCCCCCAGGGGCTCCTCGAGGTTGCTGAGCGGGCCCAGGAAGTCCGCAGCATCGGTATTACAATTGATGAAGATCAGACCCATGTACACGGCCACACGCGCCTTCTTCAGGCCGTGGTCCCCTGTACTGAAACCCTCCAGCAGCTCCATATCCCGGGCCGCCTTGAGGCTGCCATCCGTCTGGTATACCCAGCCGTGATAGGGACAGACGAAGGTCTTGCGATTTCCGGTGGCATCCTCGCAGACACGCGCGCCACGATGGCGGCAGATATTCATCAGCGCGTGGACCTGGCCGTCCCCGTCACGCACGATGATCACGGAATCCTCACCGATCTCGAGCAGCAGGTAATCTCCCGCCCGCGGCACTTCCGAGACGTGACCGGCGTATATCCAGCTGCGGAACACCAGCTCTTGCAACTCCCGCTCGTAGACCAGGTGCGAGCGATAAAAATAGGGATCTATCGCCCGGCCCCGCGCAGCCTGCGCAACTTCCAGCTTCTCCCGCATTTTGCCTGCGGAATCATCGACGTCAGTCGCTATGAACTTCATGGAATAATCCCGGGAAATCTCGGCCTGTCGTATGCGAATTGGTGTAGAGGAGTATACTACAAGATATTGAATACATATACAGTTTACTATACGAGCATTTAATAGAACCCCGATCAGACTGCCCGCAGGTACCACTCGTAATCCAGGTTGGAAATACGGGCATGAAAAGCCTCACACTCGGAACGTCGCATGGACTCGAAGGCGCTGCAGTAATCGGCGCCGAGATATTCCCGCATCACCTCGGACTGTCCGAACGCCCGTAGCGATGCCTCCCAGCGATCAGGCAATACCGCCTCGAGCCCCTGCAACTCGGTGCCCTCCTCCACCATCGGGCCCGGCTCGCACTGCCGGGAAATACCGAAATGCATGCCGGCCAGCACTGCCGCCACCACCAGGTAGGGGTTGGCATCGGCTCCCGCCACCCGGTGCTCTATCCGGCGATTGTCATGGCCGGATACGGGAATCCGCAGGCTCACATCGCGATGGTTATAGCCCCAGCAGGGCGCCAGTGGCACGTAGGTGCCCGGCACGAAGCGGCGGTAGGAGTTGGCATTGGGGGCAAAGATCGCCATGGCCTGCGGCATGGTATCGGCCATGCCGCCGATGGCGTGGCGAAACAGCCCGGAAATGGCCGGCGTGGCAGAGCCGGCGGGGTCGCTGAAGACATTGTTACCCTCACCGTCATAGAGGCTGGCGTGAATATGCAGGCCGTTGCCGCCGGATCCGGCGAAAGGCTTGGCCATGAAGGTGGCCGATATTCCGTGTTGCAGCGCCACACCCTTGACGATGCGCTTAAGCAGTACCGCGTGATCACAGGCGGTGATCGGGTCGTCGACATGGCAGGTGTTGATCTCCCACTGGCCCGGTGCGAACTCGCTGTGGATAGTCGTCAGGGGCACACCCTGCTGCTCGCAGGCGATGCGCACATCGTCCAGGAAGCGATCACGCTCCCACAGATCCTCCGCCATGGCGTACTGGATACCCTGCTGTACCATGCCCGTTCCCGGAATACTCCCCAGCAGCGGTTCCGGCACGGGCCCCTCTCCGGGGAGGATCAGGTAGAACTCCATTTCCGTGGCGACGACCGGTTTCAGCCCGGAGGCATCAAAGCGCTCCAGGACTCGCTGCAGCACGGTCCTCGGGTCAACCCAGCAGGGCGTGCCATCGAGTTCCGCATGACTGGCCAGCACCTGGCCGGTAGGCGAGGAAAGCCAGGGCACAGGAGACAGGGAGCCCGACACGGGCAACAGTTTCTTATCCGGCTCTCCCGCGACCAGCCGGGGATCGACCTCGTTGGAGTATTCCCCCAGGGTGGTCACCAGCGGCAGGGTTGCCACACTTTTCAACCGGCCGTCCAGCAGCGCCTGGAATTCCCGGCGGTGGATGCGCTTGCAGCGCGGGATGCCATTCATATCCGGCATCAATACCTCGAGCATCTCGATATCGGGATGCTCCCGGAGAAATTGGTCCAGCTCTTCCTGTTGCGCATGGCGAATAGTCATCAACTGCCTCGATTGGTCAATTCACAGGGCGCTCGGCCACCACCAGGGCATCGAGCCCGATACAATGCTGCGCCGTCAGTTTCACCGGGTTGATGTCCACCTCAGCGACGCAGCCGGCAAGCTGCACCGCCATGATAGACAGCCTGGAGGCCATCTCGCAAAAGTGATCGACAGCCAGGGCGGGTCGGCCGCGGAATTCATTGAGCAGAGGCCACAGTTGCAGGCCTTCCAGCGCCTCGCGGGCGCGGCCGGGACCGAAGGGCGGCAGCAGGATCACAACGTCATCCAGCAACTCCGCCTGCACGCCCCCCATACCCATTACAACGGTGGGCCCGAACTGCTCATCGTGCACGATGCCGAGCAACATCTCCACGCCCTCGCCCCGAATCATCGGGGCGACCATGGCGGCGGGCCCGAGCCTCGCGGACATCTCCTCATAGGCCACCACCAGTTCCTCAAAGCTGGCCAGCCCCAGGATAACGCCGCCGACATCGGACTTGTGGACCACCCCCGGCGCGGCGGTCTTCAACACCAGCGGATATTCCAGGGAGAGTTCCTCCAGGTCCGATACGGCGTGGATCTCTACTCCGGCAAGCATGCACACGCCAAAGGCTTTCAGCAGGGCCGCGGCCCGGGACTCGCCGAACGCCGGGTCGGCGGCAATCGCCTGGCGCCAGTGCCGGACCACGTCGTCTCCCGGCCCGAAGGGCAGCGACGGGTCGGAACGCGCCAGGAAATCCCGATAGGCAAGCAGGCAACGGGCACCCACCAGGAATGTGCGCAACCCGTCCAGCACCGGCGTACCCTCTCGCGTTGCCGCGATCACCCGCGGATCGCTTCCCGAGCCCTGGTGGTTGGACACCAGGAACACCGGTTTGCCCGTGGCCTGCAGTGCACTGCGCAGGTAGGCCAGGTAATCCGGGTAGATGCCACCGCCGGGAGCCCGGTCGTGCACCACCGCCCCGATGGCGGCCGCCGGGTCCTGCAACAGCGCGGTAAAGCACGCCTGCATTTGCTGCGGCGAATCGGCGCCGCCGCTGCCCCAGGCGTCCAGTGGATTGACCGCCGGCAGCCCCTCGTCCAGCAGGCTCGAAAGCCGCTCCGTGGTCGCCGGCGACAGCTGCGCCAGGGGCGTGCCAGTCGCTGCCGCCAGGTCGACAGCCAGCTGCCGTTCCCCCCCGGAGTCATGGAGCGTCACCAGCGCGCCCTCTCCCACCGGGTGGGGCTGGGCAAACATGATCAGGGCGGCGGCCAGCTCCGCCATATCATCGACCCGCTGCACACCATAGGAATCGAAGAGCGCCTGGTAGGTGGCGTCACTGCCAGCCAGGGCACCGCTGTGGGATAACGCCAGGCGTGCAGCCAGCTCGGTCCTGCCGACCTTGATGGCGACAATGGGTATCCGCCGCTGCCGCGCCTTCTCCAGCGCGGCAATCAACTTTCCGGGCTGGCGACTGGTCTCGAGAAACAGGCCGATAACCCGGACTTCCGGCTGATCGAGCAGGTAATCCAGGTAATCCTCCAGCGCGAGGCCCAGCTCCTGGCCCGTGGATGCGGCAAAACAGAAGTCGATGCGCTCCTCGCAGTCGAGAATGCCGGACATCCCGGCGCCGGACTGGCTCAACAGCGCCACATTGCCGCCAGCCGGGTGGTCGCGGGTATCGAAACCCGACAGCCACGCCCCGTCACGGAAATTGAACAGGCCCATGCAGTTGCCGCCATGCAGCAACACTCCCGCCCGCATGGCCTTCTGCCGCACTCGCTCGCGCAGGGGCGGCGAGACATCGTCCACCGACTGCAGCGCAGAGAAGATGCTAACGGCCTCCACCCCGAGTGCAATCGCCTCGTCGAGACAGGCCTCGAGGCGTCGGTCACCGACGGCCATGACCACGTGCTGGGGCACTGACGGCAGGTCGGCGAGGCTGTCGTAGCACGGCAGGCCGTCGATAGCATCCAGCCGGGGGTTGACGGCGTAAATGTCGCCGGGAAACCCTCCCTTGCGCAGGTTGACCAGCGTTTCGTTACCCGGGGAACCCGGCCTGGCGCTGGCACCGACCACTGCCACCGAACGCGGCCGCAGCATGGGGTCGAGTCGGTGGCCAGTCACTAAAACGGCAGGGCGGGCGTGGCGCGCCGGCGGGGAGGATTGAATACCGGAGCCTCGATGACCCGGCAGGGAGCCAGCACCCGCGTCCAGTGCAGCTCCCGCTGGTAGTAGATCTCCGCCACCAGTTCCTCTCCCACCGCACCGTGGGGCAGCTCGACCTGGGCGAAGGCCACATTGGACTTGGCGGTAGGACACCAGGCCGCCGACGTCACCGTACCGACCTTCCTGCGGCCCTTCATGATGAAGGAGTTGTGGGCGGGCTTGTTGCCGTCCACGTCGAGGAGGACGAAGCGGTAGCGCGAGCCCTGCTCCCGCTCCCGCAACAGCGCCTGCCTGCCGTTGAAGAGCGGCTTGTCCAGGTCCACCAGCCAGTCGAGACCGAGCTCAAAGGGCGAGCGGGTGCGGCCGTTGCGCACGGCCTCTTCCGCCGGCACAAAATCGACACCCGCCTGCAGGAAGCCCGCCTCGATTCGGGCGATCTCCAGGGCGTCGCTGCCGAAGGGCTTGATCAGGTAGGGCGCGCCCGCCTCGAACAGGCGGTCCCACAGGGTTTCCGCCAGCCGCGGGGTGATCCACAGTTCATAGCCCAGGTCGCCGGTGAAACCGGTGCGGCTGACCATCAGGGTCTCGCCCTCGAAATCGTATTCGGCCAACCCGAACGGCTTGAGGTCCGCCAGGCCCTCCAGTCCCATGGCGGTCAGTGCCGCGCAGGAAGTGGGTCCCTGCACTGCCAGCGCCGCTACCGCCGCCGTCTCGTCCTCGATATTTACGTCAAACCCCAGGGCCGACCAGAACAGCCAGTCGGTGGCACGCGCATAGGCACAGAGGCGGTAATCGTTCTCGCCCAGATGGAAAATGGTGCCGTCGTCCATGACCTGGCCCGCGTCATCGCACCACACGGTGTAGCCGACACGACCGATGCCCAGCTTGTCGACGTTGCGCGTCACCAGGCGATTGAGAAACGGGCCCGCATCGGGGCCGGTAATCCGGTACTTGTTCATCGGCGTCAGGTCGAACACCCCGGTGGTGCTGCGTATCGCAAAGTACTCGAGTTCCACGTCGGTATAGGCTTTGGGCGTGGTGTAACCCTTCCAGCTCCCCCAGGCGTTCAACTCGCAGGCGCGGGACACCCGCGAATGGAATGGCGTGGTCAGCAGCATGGTGTCATCGCTGGTCGAGTTCATGCCGCCGCCTCCCGCCTGATGATTTCCCGCGCCGCATTGTGGCCCGCCTGCCCCATCACCCCGCCCCCGGGGTGAGAGCCGGCGCCGCACAGGTAGAGACCCGCCACCGGCGTGCCGTATTGGGTGGCACCGGGAAATGGCCGCATCATCATGACCTGGTCGAGACTCAGTTCACCGTGGTGCCAGTGACCGCCCTTCATGCCATGGCGCGCTTCCAGGTCGGCGGGGGTGAGTAGTTCCGCACCCACCACCTGAGCGCTGATACCCGGCGCGTAATGCTCCAGGCAGTCCAGCAGGGAACTGGTAAATGACGCCCTGTGCTGCTCCCAGCCGCCCGCCGGCGCATAGGGGGCAAACTGCACGATCGCGGACAACACGTGCTGCCCCGGAGGCGCCATGGTCGGGTCATTGACCGAAGGAATACTGATATCCATGGCAGGCTCCGCGGAACACTCCTGGTACTTCACCGCATTGAAGGCCCGTTCGATGTAGTCCATCTCCGGCGCGATGACCAGTCGCTGGCCCAGCCGGGACGGGTCGAGGCCGGTAAACTGCGGCGCACCGGACAAGGCCAGGTGAAGTTTTGCACAGCCGCTCTTGTACCTGATCTGGCTTACCCTGCGCACGGTGCCCGTCTCGAGATTGCGATAACCCACCAGCCCCTCGAACGTGGTAACGGGATCGGCGCTGGACACAACCAGCGGTGCGCGCAACTGCTCTCCCCCTGACAGCGTAACGCCGACAACGCGGCCGGCCCGGGTATCGATGCCCGCCACCCGTGTGCCGAGGCGGATCTCCACGCCGGCGTCCCGCGCGCTTGCCGCCAGAGCATTCCCGAGAGCGCCCATGCCACCCTGAACCTGGGCAGGCCCGAGATAACCGTGATGTTCGCCCATACAGTGGTAGAGGTAACCGAAGACGGTATTGGGGGAGCGCGGCCCCATATGGGAACCGAGTACGCCGTGCAGGCTCAGCAGGGCCTTCAACTGCTCGCTGTCGAAGTGCTCCTCCATGAGGTCATACATATTGATCAGGATGATGCGCATCAATTCGCCCATATCCTCCCTGCCCAGCATCTTCAACCCGAGGCCCAGCTTGACCAGGTTCAGACGGTCGGCCAGGTTGGACTCCACCAGCTTCGGGGGCCGGGTGCCGCAGGCCGTGGCCAGCAGCTTCGCATAGCGGAGCATCCTGCGCCGGAATGACGGGTAGCTCTCCCGGTCCCGTGCGGTGAGACGCTCACCCTCCAGTTGCTCCCCCTGCAGCACCAGATGCCTCCCCCCGGCATCCAGGGAGACAGAAGCCAGGTTACGGGCCGCCCACTGCAGCCCGTGCTTTTCAAGCGAAAGCTCGCGGATGATCTCCGGGTTGAGCTGGTTGAGCCACTGGGCGCAGGAGGATACGGAAAATCCCGGGGCGAACTCCCGGGTGGCGGCGCAGCCGCCCGGCGATTCACCGGCCTCCAGCACCGTCACCCGCCTACCTGCCCTGGCCAGGTAGGTCGCACAGATCAGACCGTTGTGGCCGCCACCGACCAGCACTACATCGTGATCAGTCATCGGCATACCCTCCAGGCACGATATCGGGCAGTCGCAGGTCACGCAGAATCTCCCTGGCCGCATTGGCGCCGGGAGCCGCCATCACGCCGCCACCGGGGTGGGTGCCCGAGCCACACAGGTACATGCCTTTTACGGGGCCCCGGTACTGGGCATAGCCCGGGAAAGGTCGATTGAACAACAGCTGGTCGAAGGTCAGCTCCCCCTGGAAGATATTGCCCTCGGTCAGGCCCACTTCCGCCTCGAGTTCCCGGGGGGTGCGCGTCTCGCAATGCAGGATCAGGTCCTTGAAGTCGGGGCTGTATCGGGCAATCTGGTCGAGCACGGATTTCTCGAAGCCCGCCTTGTCCTCGTCCGTCCATTCCCGGCCCCTGATTCTGGGCGGCGCGTACTGCACGAAGACCGTCATCATGTGCTTGCCCGGCGGGGCCATGGTGGGGTCAGCCTGACTGGGAATCAGCATGTCGAGGTAGGGATCCTGCGACCAGGTGCCGTCTTTCCAGTCATCGTAGGCGCGCTCCAGGCGCTCCAGCGAGTCGGAAAAGTGCATGTCGCCCAGCATCAGCGGGCTCCGCTTGTCCAGGCCGGTGAAGGTGGGCAGGCCGTCCAGGGCGATGTTGAGCTTGCCGGAGGAGCCCCTGATCTTGAAATTCTCTGCCCTGTGCACGACATCGGCGGGCAGGTCTGCCGCATCCATCACGTCCAGGAAAGTGCGCTTGGGGTCGAGGTTGGAGACCACGATATCCGCCCGATACTCGGTGCCGTTTTTCAGCGCCACACCGCGTGTCCTGCCGTTATTCACGATGATCTGGTCCACGTCGGCGTCACAGATGATCTCGCCGCCGAAAGACTGGAACGACCTGGCCAGCGCACCGGCGACGGCACCCATACCGCCCCGGGCAAACCCCCAGGACCCCACGTTGCCGTCGACATCCCCCATGTAGTGATGCAGCAATACGTAGGCGGTCCCCGGGGAGAAGACACCCAGCGCCGTGCCGATGATCCCGCTGCCTGCCAGGTGGGCCTTGATCACGTCCGACTCGAAATACTCGCAAAGGTAGTCGCCGACACTCTTGGTCCAGAATTTCAGCGTATCCGCCAGGCCCTCTTCACCCATGGCCGTGAAGGCACCGGCAAACTCGGCAAGATCGCGCAGGTCCCGCCATTTCAGGGAGGTGGGGTCCGGGGGCCGCCTGAGCAGGAAGGGCCTGATCAGGCGGGTCTGTTTCATGACATCCGCGGTATAGCGCTCGTAGGCATTGGCGTCGCGCACCGAGTGCCTGGCCATTTCACGGTACTGGCGCTCGTGGTCGTAGTAGTTGCCAAAGTGATCGCCATCCTGCTTGAAGGTGACACCGCCGCCATAGGGCACGACCTGCAGGCCGTGACGCGGCAACTCCAGGTCCCTGGCGATCTCGGGGCGCAGCAGGCTGCAGACATAGGAACAGTTGGAGTAGGTCCAGCCCGAATGCAATTCACGACTCACGGTCGCGCCGCCGATGTAGGGATTGCGCTCCAGCACCGCCACCTCGAG
>JAHEEV010000006.1:0-14633 GCA_024640505.1 Halieaceae bacterium | reverse complement strand
GACCTGCTGGTAGCGCCGCGCCACCTCAGCCGCAAACAGGCACGGCGGGTTGCCCGCCACTACCTGGCCAGCGCTTTCCCGCAACACATCGCTCCTGAGGCTTGATGACACATGGACATCCAACTGAACGAAGCATCCCGCAGCTGGCAGGAAACCGTGCGCGACTATGTGGACCGGGAGCTGATCCCCTGGGAGGTCGAGGCGGAACTGAACGGCGGGGAGCTGCCCCCCGGTATTCTGCAGGGCATTCACGATGGGGCCGTCGCACTGGGCCTGCCGGGCATGGATGCACCGCGGGACCAGGGCGGTCTGCAGCTGGGTATGGTGGACCAGGTGGTCGCCTGGGAGGCGCTGGGACGTGTCACCAATGCACTGTGCTGGTGCTTCCCGGAGGCACAGTCCTGGATGTATGAGGCCTGTGCCGACAGCGAATACCAGCTGGAGAGCTACATCCGCCCCCTGCTCGAGGGGCGACGCCGCGAGGCCTATGCCATCACCGAGGCGGAGTCCGGCTCCCAGGAGGTCATCAATACACTGGCCCGTAAAGACGGTGACGGCTACCGGATCACGGGGGAGAAGTGGTTCGTTACTACCGGCAACCTGGCTGACTTTTTCTTCCTGCAGGCAAAGACCGATGAGGGCGAGGACGCCCTGTTCCTGGTAGACAAGGAGAGTCCCGGGATAGAGATGGTGGAGAACCCGCTATTTTCCCACACCTTCCCCTCCCATCATCCCACCTACCGCTTTACCGATGTGGTCGTCGCCGCGCGCAATCGGATCGGCGGGCCGGGTTCCGGCATGGACTACAGTCGCAGCTGGTTTCGCCATGAGCGCATGACCATCGCCGCGCGCATGCTGGGCGCCGCGGCGCGCATGATCGAAGAGGCCACGGCCTGGGCGAGGGAGAGGCAGATTCTCGACGAAAAGCTGATCGACAAGCAGGCCGTCCAGTTCATGCTGGCGGATTGTGTCACCGAATTGTGGGCCGCCAGGCTGATGGTCTACGAGGCCGCGCAGGCACACGACCGGGGCGAGGACCTGAAGTCGCTGCACGCCCGCTGTTCCATGGCCAAACTCTACGCCACGGAGATGGCCAATCGCGTGGCGGATCGCTGCCTGCAGGTGTGGGGCGGGCGGGGTTACCGCCGGGACAACGCGGTGGAGCGCTTTTACCGCGAGGTGCGGGTCGACCGAATCTGGGAAGGCAGTAGCGAGATGCAGCGCATGATCATCGCCAGCGCACTGGCCAAGCGTGGCCTGGACGGCATGTGATGAAGGCGGGACTGCTGCTTGCATTACTGTTACTCGCCGGCGGCGGACCGCTTCATGCAGCAGCCAAACCCGTTCTCAATATCTATAACTGGGCCGACTACATCGACCCGGGCATCCTCGATGATTTCGAGAACGAATTCGGTATCCAGGTAAACTACGACATCTACGATTCCAGCGAGATCGTCGACACCAAGCTGATGACCGGCAACTCGGGCTACGACATCGTCGTACACTCCGCCGCATTCTCCGCACGACTGATATCCATCGGGGTCTACCAGCCGGTCGACGTGACCCAGCTGCAGAACTGGCGGCACATCGATTCTGATATCATCGACAAAATAGCCGCCAACTTCGGTGAAGCGATCGCCGGTGTGCCCTACATGTGGGGCACTACCGGCTTTGCCTACAACCGCAGGATGGTGATGGAGAGAATGCCGGATGCCCCGCTGGACAGTGCGGCCCTGGTTTTCGACCCGGCGGTGGTCTCCCGGTTCGCCGATTGCGGGGTCAGCCTGCTGGACGACCCCACGTCGGTGATTCCCACCGCGATGCTATACCTGGGGTACCCCGCCAACTCGGTGGAGCCCGAACACCTGCAGGACGTGGAAAAGCTGTTGAAAGCGGTTCGCCCCTACATCAAGTACTTCAGCTCCACCAAGATGCTGCTGGACCTGCCCAGCGAGGAGGTATGCATCGCCATGAGCTGGTCCGGCGACTATTCGGTCGCCACCAGCCGCGCCGCCGAGGCGGGTATCGACATCGACCTGGGCTACACTATTCCGCGGGAAGGAGGAACCGACTGGTACGATGTCATGTATATCCCGGCGGACGCACCTCACCCGGATAACGCTTACAAATTCATCGATTACATGCTGCGCCCCGAGGTGATCGCCAGGGCCAGCAACTACACCGGCTACGCCAACGCCAACCGCACCGCCACGGCGCTCGTGGATCCGCGGATCACCGGGGACCCGGCGATCTACCCGGACAAGGAAACCATGAAACGCCTGCACCCGACCCAGATTCTAGAGCCCAAGCTGGAGCGCCGCCGCTCCCGCACCTGGACCAAGATCAAGACAGGCTTATGACCGACAGGAAGAATTTGCATCGATGAATACCGGGTCCGGAGACAGGACTGGAGTCGCGGGAGGCGCCTGCAGCGGGACGCCCTGGCGGGACCCGAAACAGCAGCCTTTTATCGAAGTCCGGTCCCTGACCAAACGCTTCGGCGACTTCACCGCCGTGAACAATATCGACCTGCACATCTACCGGGGCGAACTGTTTACCATTCTGGGCGGATCCGGGTGCGGTAAATCGACCCTGCTGCGCATGCTGGCGGGATTCGAGGAGCCCAGCGAGGGACGCATCCTGATCGACGGGCTGGATATCACCGACATGCCGCCGTATGAGCGACCGGTCAATATGATGTTCCAGTCCTATGCCGTGTTTCCTCACATGACCGTGGAGCAGAACATCGCCTACGGCCTGAAAAAGGAAAAACTGCCTCGCGACACGGTCAGGCAGCGCGTTAAGGAGATGCTGGAACTGGTACAACTGCCGGAACTGGCACGCCGCAAACCGCAGCAGTTGAGCGGCGGCCAGCAGCAGCGCGTGGCCCTGGCGCGGGCGCTGATCAAGCGTCCCAAGGTACTGTTGCTGGATGAACCGCTGGCGGCACTGGACAAGAAGCTGCGGGAGCAGACCCAGTTCGAGCTGATGAACCTGCAGGACCAGCTGGGCATCACCTTCGTGGTCGTGACCCACGACCAGGAGGAGGCCATGACCCTGGCCACCCGCATTGCGGTCATGCGGGCCGGCAGTTTTGTGCAGATCGGCACACCCAGCGAGGTGTACGAATTCCCGCGCAATCTCTACGTGGCGGATTTCTTCGGCAGCATCAACATCTTTGATGCCACGGTTATCTCCTGGGAGAACCAGGATATAACCGTTGAACTGGACGGCACCGGCACCCGCATCCAGACCCGCCATCCGAAGACCCTGGCGAGCGGGAGTCGCTGCCAGGTCGGCATCCGACCGGAGAAAGTGCTGATCAGCAAAAAGCCGCCAGAAGGTGCCGGCCAGACGGTAACCCGGGGCGTGGTGCAGGACCTCGCCTACTACGGCAACCGGTCCATCTATCGCGTGCGCTCGGAAGCAGGTCGGGTCATCCAGGTGAGTGCGCAGAACTACCAGCGCTCAGCGGAACTGCTGCTGGAGTGGGACGACGAAGTATTCCTGAGCTGGGATTCCAGCTGCAGCGTGGTCATGACCGAGTGACGGTGATCGCCAATCCGGGCAAGCGGGACAGACTGTGGCGCACTATCGTCATCTCCCTGCCCTATGCCTGGTTGCTGCTGTTTTTCCTGGCACCCTTTGCCATCGTGTTCAAGATCAGCTTCGCCGACCCGCTGGTGGCACAACCCCCCTTCACGCCCTTTTTCGACTGGGCGGCAGACTCCGGCGACAGGCTGCTGGCCACGCTGGACAATTACCGGTTCCTGCTGGAGGACAAGCTCTACTGGGTGAGCTACCTGAAGTCGATAAAGATCGCGTTCGTTTCCACCCTGCTGTGCCTCCTGCTGGGCTTTCCCATGGCCTACGCCATCGCCCTCACGCCTTACCCGTGGCGCAACTTCCTCCTGCTACTGGTCATCCTGCCCTTCTGGACCTCGTTCCTGCTGCGGGTCTACGCCTGGATGATCATGCTGGGCAAACAGGGGTTGATCAATAACCTGCTGGTCTCCAGCGGCATCGTCGACAAGCCCCTGCAGCTGCTGTATACCGATGGCGCCGTCTACCTGGGCATCGTCTATACCTATGTGCCTTTCATGATACTGCCGCTTTACGCGACTCTTGAGCGGCTGGACCCGGATGTACACGAAGTGGCAGCCGATCTCGGCGCGCACCCACTGCAGGTATTTCGCGACATCACCCTCCCCCTGGCCAGGCCGGGTATCATCGCCGGCTGCCTGCTGGTGTTCATCCCCGCGCTGGGAGAGTACGTCATTCCGGCCCTGTTGGGCGGCCTGGATTCGCTGATGATCGGCCGTACCCTGTACGATGAATTCTTCGTCAACCGCGACTGGCCCCTGGCTTCGGCCGTGGCGGTCGTGCTGCTGTTCATCCTGATCCTGCCCATCATGCTGTTCCAGCGAATGCAGCAGGAGGTAGAGAGTTGAAGCGGCCTTCCACCTTCCTGTACACGGTGCTGAGCTTCGGTTTCGCGTTCCTGTACGTGCCCATCTTCGTGGTGATGGTCTACTCCTTCAATGACTCCCGCCTGGCGACAGTCTGGGGGGGGTTCTCCACCCGCTGGTACACGGCCCTGCTGAAAAACCAGCAGATACTCGACGCCGCCCTGCTGAGCCTGGAGATTGCCGTCGTCAGCGCGACCCTGGCGACGCTACTGGGCACCCTGGCGGGGCTCGCGTTGAATCGCATGGGCCGCTACCGCGGGCGCACGGTGTTTACCGGCATGATCGCGGCGCCACTGGTGATGCCGGAAGTCATCACCGGCCTCTCCCTGTTGCTGCTGTTCGTCAGCCTCAAGGAACTCATCGGCTGGCCGGACTCCCGGGGCGCCAACACCATTACCATCGCCCATATCACCTTTTCCATGGCCTATGTGGCCGTTATCGTGCAGTCGCGCCTGGCCGCCATGGACCAGTCACTGGAAGAGGCTGCCATGGACCTCGGCGGACGGCCCTTTGCCGTCGCGAGAGACATTACCCTGCCGCTGATCGCGCCGGCCATGATCGCCGGCTGGCTGCTGGCGTTCACGCTGTCGCTGGATGACCTGGTCATCGCCAGCTTCACATCCGGAGCCGGTGCCAGCACCCTGCCCATGGTGATATTCTCCAAGGTCAAGCTGGGTATAACCCCCGAAGTCAATGCGCTGGCCACCATCATCATTGCCATCGTCACCGTCGGCGTGCTGATCGCCGGATGGATCGTACTGAGGCAACGGCAACATGGATCGAACCGACCGGAGGCTGGAGCCCCGGGCGATTAAGCTCTAACATGTCGACCTGCCGCCGCCCGACCAGACAGACGTAATATGCAGCCAAACAGAGTACCCCGCAGCCTCTTCGACGAGATTCTCAGCCAGTTGGAGGCGGGCAATACCGCGGAGGCACTGGAAAGCTGCCGTAAAACCCTCGCCCGTTACCCCGGTGACATCAATATACTGGGGCTGATGGGCGCTGCCCTCGGAGAACGCGGGGAACTCGCGGAGGCAGAAGCAGTGCTGCGCCAGGTGATCGACCTGGCTCCCACCTTTGCCAAGCCCTATGAAGACCTGGGCACCCTGCTGCTGCGACAGCAACGGGCGGAAGAGGCGATCCCGCTGCTGGAAAAATCCGTGCGGCTGGACCCCAAACTGGAAGCCGCTCATTTCCAGCTGGGCAAGGCATTGGCCATGGCAGGACGCGGGCAGGAGGCGGATGCCGCCTTCGAGCGCAGCTTCGAGTTGTCCCCCCTGCGCGGCATGATGGCCAGGGCGGCGGAACACCACAAGGCGGGACGCCTCCAGGAAGCCGAGAAACTCTGCCGCCAGGTTCTGCAGAAACAGCCCGGGCATGTGGACGCCCTGCGCATGCTGGGCCTGATCGCAGCCGCTGCGGGAGAACTGGAGGAGGCGGAGCACCTGTTGCGACAGGCCCTCGCCAAGGCGCCGGACCACACACCCGCCATGTTCGAACTGGGCAGGGTCCTGAAGGAGATGGACCGGCACGAGGACGCCATCGAGGTCTATCGCGATCTGATCGCGCGGCAGCCGGACAATCCCAAGGCGCACTATCGACTCGGGGGTGTGCTCGGTCCGGCAGCCCTCACGGAAGAATCAGCCCGCGCCTACCAGCGCTGCATCGAGCTGGCACCCGGGCACGCCGGGGCATGGCTGGGGCTCGGACACCAGTTGAAAACCCTCGGGAGACAGGACGAGGGTATTGCCGCCTACCACAAGTGCCGGGAAATCGAACCGGATTTCGGCGAAGTGTATTACAGTCTCGCCAACCTCAAGACCTATCGCTTCGACGACGCCGAGATCGAGGACATGAAACAGCGGGTTGCCAGGGAGGATCTCAATGACACCTCCGCGGTCAATTTCCTGTTCGCCCTGGCCAAGGCACACGAGGACCGACGGGATTTCGAACAGGCGTGGCACTATTATGAAGAGGGCAACGCCAGGCAGCGCATGCTGGTCAGTTACGACCCGGTTCACACCGAGACGGCCAACGACGAGCTGGTAGAGTTTTTCACCGCGGACTACTTTGCGCAGCACGGCAACGCCGGCAACCCCGATAACTCCCCCATATTCATCCTCGGGATACCCCGCTCCGGGTCCACCCTGGTGGAGCAGATCATCGCCAGTCACAGCCAGGTGGAGGGCACCAGCGAACTGCCCTATATCGGCCGGTTGACCAAATCCCTGAACAGGAACCGCGCCGACGGCCTGCGCTATCCCCAGGTGCTGTCCGAACTGGAGCCGCGCCACTTCCACCGGCTCGGGGAGAACTATCTCGAGATGGCGCAGATGCACCGGGTGGAGGGCAGGCCGCGGTTTATCGACAAGATGCCGAACAACTTCCCCACCATCGGCTTCATCCACAGTATTCTGCCGCACGCGAAGATCATCGATGCGCGCCGCCATCCGCTGGATGCCTGCGTGGGCAACCTGCGGCAGCTGTACGCCAGGGGCCAGACCTTCAGCTACGACCAGACCGAGATCGGGGAGTACTATCTGCAGTACCTGCGCATGATGGACCACTGGGATCGGGTGCTGCCGGGCAAGGTCCTGCATGTCCAGTACGAGGACACGGTCGCGGACCTGGAAACCCAGGTGCACCGTATCCTGGAGTTTCTCGATCTGCCCTGGGAAGACAACTGCCTCGAGTTCCACACCACCGAGAGAGCCGTCCGGACTGCCAGTTCCGAGCAGGTGCGCCAGCCGATCTACACGTCCGGCGTAGATTTCTGGCGCCATTACGAGCCGTACCTGGAAGAACTTATGGAAGTGCTGGAGCCGGCCCTGCAGCGCGGTTAGAAGGGCCAGACCTCCAGCCCGTGGATGGCATTGCGAACATCCCTGGTCAGGGTCACGATGCTGCGGGTCTTGACCTCGGCCAGGTCGTGCAGGGCGATCGTGGAGGGTGAGGAGCCGGCGGCAACCAGGTCATCGCCGACCAGGCACATACCACGCCCGAAGCCGGCCCGGGCGATCCGCAAGTCATCCAGGTCGGTGTGGGTCAACTGCTCCGGCCGGAACTGCGGCACCTCGAAACTGATCTCCCGGTCACGCCCCACCATGCGCACCCGGTCTGCCTGGGTGTCATTGAACAGTACACCCTCGCCGTAGGGTCGCGCGTTGTGCACACCGCGGGGGAGGCTGACGACCCGCACCAGGGTGCGGCCATTGAAGCGCATCATGCCGCCGGTCTTGAGTCCGCTGATATACATGCCGGCGGCATCACAATACACATTGTTCAGGTGCAGGAGATTGCCGGCCGCCGGACCCATTTCCCCGTTGGGGTCAAAGGGACCGCCCTGGTAGCCTCCGCCGACGCCGACGATATGCAGGCCGAAACAGAAGCGATTCTCGTCGAGATCGAAGCCCAGGATGGCATCGAAACCGGTAGAGGTCAGGTAGAGACGGCGCTGGTGAACGAATATTTCATGGCAGTGCATCAGGTAGGGGCTGGTATAGGAGGCCTGCAACTCGAATGCCGGGTTGTAGACGAACAACTCGTTGCTGGCCGCGATGAAGACCCGCTCACCATCGAAGGCGATACCGCGCAGACCCCGGTCCCAGCCTCTTCCCTGCCAGTCGATGTCCACCGTATTCCAGTCGATGACCTGTTCGATGGCCTGGTTCTCGAAATCGACCAGGTATACGCCGCCGTGGCTCTCACCCTGGTTACTGCCCCGAACCACTGACGTGGCAATCAATGTGGTCACGACAGGCGCGACTCCCCGGGGACGGCTTCCTGGCTGCTGTGGGCCACGTGCTGGGGCGGGACATAATCGAATATGAAGTTGATTCGCCCCTCCCTGCCCTTGTTCATCACACTGTGCTGCGCCTGGTTGTTGATCTCATACACCCGGCCGACCTCCATGCGGTAGGGCCTGCCGTCGATCATGAAGCGAACCCGCGAGTTGGTGTAGATCGGTATATGTATACGGTGCCCATAGTGGAAGGAGGGGTGCTTGTCCCGGTGGGGCTTGATGATACCGCCCGCCTGCAGCCGGGCCGCCATCGCGCGGATGATCGTCCCGCCGGGCGGGTAGTGATCTTCCAGGATCTTGTGCATCAGGGGCACCGCCTGCTCCGCCAGTACATCCCAGCCAGCCTCCCGGTGCACCTCGATGTTGGGCCAGCCGGAGCCATCGGTGAATATCATCACGATGGACTGGGTCTGCTGGTGGACCTCGTACTCCTGCTGGCGATAGGTGTTGCCCAACCACGTGGACTCATCCTGTGCGAGGAGCACATCCCGCAGTCCGGCGATGTCGTATTCACCCAGATCGCGCAAGGGCACGCCAATATCCATGCCGTTTCCCACCGTCTCAAAATTGCAGATCACGAACCATAGATTGCCGCCAATACCGAGTCAACCGGTAACCCGATGACGGTAATCGGCACATCAAACCTACCCTAGAGCGGTACTTGGCTTTTACCGCGCCTTCTATTACGATCAGGATACGGTGATCCATGAAGGCAGCGACATGAATAATAAAACCAACCGGCCCGTTGTATACACACCGGACACCATTCACCCGCGAAAAAAGACGCTGGCGATCATGATCTCCGCGATTCTCGGCACCGCCCAGGGGGTGCATGCCCAGAACGCGATGCTCGAAGAAGTCATCGTGACGGCCACCAAGCGCAAGTCCAACCTGCAGGACCTGCCACAGGCCATTACCGCCTTCACCACTGAAGATATCGAGCGGCAGGGCTTTCTCGGCATCGATGACTATGCCAACAAGATTCCCAGCCTGGCCTTCGCGCGCCGGGAACCGGCGGGAACGTCGGTGGTCTTTCGCGGCGTGGCGGCCTCGGGCATACAGTTTGGCACCAACCCTTCCGCGGGCGTCTATCTCGACGAACAGCCCATTACCCAGGCCGGTCTCAACCCGGACCCCCGGCTGATCGACATCGAGCGGGTGGAAGCCCTGAGCGGCCCGCAGGGAACCCTGTTCGGCGACGCGTCCCAGTCGGGCACCCTGCGGATCATTACCAACAAACCGGATCCGGGCGAGTTCAATGGCTGGGTCGAAGGTACTTTGGGTTACGTCGAGGACAGTGACGACCTCGACAACGATGTGGCCGCCATGGTCAATATTCCACTGGCCCAGGATACGCTCGCCATACGCCTGGTGGGCTTCCGCTCCGACGAGGCGGGCTATATAGACAACGTCCTGGGCCAGAGCCAGGATGACCAGTGGGAGGAAAATCGCATCGCCGCCGGCCTGCCGGTCAGGCCAAGATTCGACAACGCCGATCAAGTCGACGATGACGTCAACTCCTCCACGACCACCGGTGCCCGTGCAGCCTTGCGCTGGTTCGCCAACGACGACTGGACCGTGGATATCGCCGGGGTCTACCAGAAGCTCGAGGTGGACGGCTTCGGCGACACCAATCTGGATGTCGGCGATCGCGAACAGGTGCGTTTCGAGGATGAAAGCCTGGACGACGAATGGTACCAGCTCAGCCTGACCCTGGAAGGAAACCTGGGCTTCGCCGACACGGTCCTCACGGCCAGCTATTTCAACCGGGAAATGCACTACGAGGCTGACGCCACCGACTACCTGCACGATTTCGACCAGAAGTACGACCCAACGTACTCCAACGGCGAGTACTACACCATCATCTATGACTTCACGGGTGCGCCGCGCGGTTATGGCATCCAGGACCAGGAGGACGACCGCTGGACGTTCGAAGGACGCCTGACCACCCCGGCGGAATCGACCAGCCGCTGGAGCGGCCTGGTGGGCTTCTTCTACAGCAACCTGGAACGGAAGCAGCTCTTCACCTCCACCGTACGCGACTTCAGCAACACCGAGTACTACGCCAACCAGGGTTACGATTATCTGGTTTACCTGGCCAACTCTCCCTACTACAACCCGAATTACGACAAATTCCACAACAGCGCTTCGGACAACTGGTTTTTTGGCGCCTACGACCTGGAGGTGGAGCAGATCGCCCTGTTCGGTGAGGCGACCTGGGAGGCGACCGAAAAGCTGAGTTTTACCGCCGGTGCCCGCTGGTTCGAGTACGACCAGAAGTTCACCCTGCAACAGGGCGCCCTGATGGAGGGCAACGCCCCGGACGAGGAGCGGGATTATTTCACCAACAACGAAACCGATGAAGAGAAGAACTCTGACTGGGTTCCCAAGCTCAACGTCACCTACACATTCAATGACGACATCCTGACCTATGCCACCTACTCGGAGGGATTCCGGCGAGGCGGCGCCAATTCCCTCAGGGCGGCCTCCATTCTGCCTACCAGCTACGATTCCGATCTGTTGAAGAATTACGAGCTGGGTTTCAAGAGCACCTGGTTTAACAGCAGCCTGCGCTTCAACGCGGTGCTCTATCACATGCAGTGGGAAGACATACAGATTCAGGTCAATGATCCCACTGTCTTCTCGCTGGGTATCGTCAATTTCTCCGAGGCGGAAATCGATGGCTTCGAGACCGAGATAACCTGGATCCCGGCCGCGGGATGGGACATCACCGCAAACCTGGCGGTGATCAACGCAGAGATCTCCAAAGACAGCCTCATTACTACCGAAGACGGGGAGACCGTGGCTGACGTGGAGAAAGGCACACAACTGCCCATCACCCCGGAGGAAAAGGCGAGTATCGCCGTGCAGTACACCTTCGACTCCGAGTGGCTGGGCGGCGAGCCCTACGTACGCCTGGACTGGGCCTACGTGGGGGACTCAGTGAACTCCCTCGCGGGCACCGAATCCATCGTGTTCACCCAGGGACCCACCGATCAACCTTCCTACGATATCGGCAACCTTCGCATGGGTCTGGATGCCGAACAGTGGAGTGCCACGGTGTTCGTGCACAACATCACCGATGAGGTTGCCGAGCAGTTCTACAACAACCGGTGGGGCTCGAAACAACGCCTGTCGATCAACAAGCCGCGCACGATCGGCTTGACCCTGCGCTGGAAGTTCTGACGTTTCCGGCGCAGTACCCGACCCACTGTCTGAATAGAAGCTGCTAGCAGCTGCGCGTCAGGACGCGTTCCTGCGCGAGCGGTGGTCGACATAGCGCTGGACCAGTCGATCCAGCAGGCCTTTGCCACCGCCGGTCGCGGCGGCTGCCGCCAGATCCAGCTCCCCACCGCCAGCGCGGTATTGCTCCGAGTACATTTCCAGCACTTTCTTTTTGACCATACCGCGAAGTGGAACGTGTGCCATCATACCGTAAGTCGCCGCGCCGCCCTCCTTCGCCAGTTCAGGATTTGCCTTGACCGTCTCCACGGCCACCCGCAGATCGTCCAGATAGGGTTCGACCACCCGCAGGTGCTGAGCCGTGACCATCGCATGCAGCCCGGCGGGAAACTGGTTCCGGTTTACCTGCCAGCCCTTCGCGTCCATCTGGTCACCCACCGCATAGATATTCACGGCCGGGTCAACGGATCGGAAAGAGAGCAGAGGACCCTGCGGTGCCCCCATCACCTCGAGTTCCGGAATCCCGGCGATACCCGCCTTCAATTGATTGACCGCTTCCAGGGTCTCCTGGGCCAGCTTGCGATAGCCTGTTTTACCAAAATATTGCAGGACACCCCAGGCCGCGGCATAGGCGCCGCCGGGACGGGTGCCTAGCAGTGCCGACGAGGCAAATACGCCCCCGGGCCAGTTCTGGTAGGCAAACATCTGGTAACGCAGGTAGTCCAGGTTGCGATAGGTGATGGTGGAGGCCCCTTTGGCCGCATAGCCGTACTTGTGAATGTCGGCAGAAATCGAGGTCACGCCGGGAACCCGGTAATCCCAGGGGGGCAGCGATTCCCCATTCATCTCCATGAAAGGAAGAATGAAGCCGCCGACACAGGCATCCACGTGTAAGGGAATGTTTCTCTTCCGGGCGATCGCCCCCATCGCCTCGATGGGGTCAATCGTGCCATGGGGATACTCCGGTGCGCTGCCCAGTATCATCACCGTGTTGCGATTGATCATGCGCTTCAGTTTCTTGAGGTCGGGGGTAAAGTCCCGCTTGAGGGGTACCAGGCGGATCTTGACCCCGAAGTACTCCGAAGCCTTGAACCAGGCCACATGGGCAGTGGTCGGCATGATCATCTCCGGCTTTTTTACCCGGCGTTGATCCCGCGCCATGTCACGGTAGGTCTTCACGGCCATGAGGCAACTTTCGGTGCCCCCGGAGGTGACAACACCACAGACTTCATCCGTTCCGTTGAGAATGTCCGCCGTGGCACTGATGACCTCGGTTTCCATTTTCTTCAAGCTCTTGAACGCGCCGGGATTAAGGCCGTTCTCGCAGGCAAAGCGATGGTAGGAATCTTTCAGAAAGGCAGCGTGCTCCTCGTCGAGGTAATAGACCAGACTCCACACCCGACCATCCTTATACCGTGGATCCCTCTCCTTGAAGGCTTCCAGATCACTCAAAATCTGGTCACTGTCGCGACCTTGCTCTGGCATAGGTTTATGCATATCCGGATCTCCAGAAAGTCGATTCATAGCCGCTGCAGGAGCAAAGCCAGGCTGATGCCCAGGTAATTGCCCAACGCGTAGCCGATGATGCCGGTGGTCATCCCCGACAGAATAATGGCAGGATTCCCCAGCGCCCGCGCAATCATTGGCACGAAGGGCGGGCTACAGACCGCCGCCACCGACGTGACCATAAAGGTATCGCTATCGATTCCCGCCAGCCGACACAGCAGGCCGTGCAGCACAACGCTCCCCAGCACTGTTCCGAACAGGAATACGGTAATACTCAGGTTCACCTCCGCGAGACGATCCAGGCTGGCCACGGAGGCTATCAGAAAGCTGAAGATGTAGATGAGATACATGCCCAATTTATACGACAGGTGCATTCGCCTTACCGGGGCCACCAGTGACAAAAGAATGCCAAAGCTGGTCAGGGCCACGATCATCGTGGCTGAGCTTCTCTCTGTTGCCGACACAACGGCGACCAGTTCGGACACGCCGAGAGCCGCCAGGGCAACGAGCGCGGACAGTGAAGCTGCCTTGGCGATCTCCGGAAAATTGTCCGCTCGCAATAACGGTGTGAAGTCATCGCTATCGAAGTGATGGTCTTCTTCAACTCCGCCCCCTGCCGCCATTGCCGGCTTCTCCAGCAACCGGCGAAAGAATCGAACCCCCACCGTCAGCATCAGAAAGAGGTAAGCCGCTCCCACCAGGGTATCCAGGCTGTGGAACACGATGTACTCGCTGTTGGGAATATCCAGGCCGGCCTTGATGGCGGCGAGGTTGGGGGTACCCCCGGTATAGACCCCTACCGACATGGCGGCGAAGTGACTGGCGGACTGCTCACCATCGCCGCGGAAAACAAAGAACAACAGGGTCGCCAGGGTGACCACTGCGGTGGTTGCGAACACCATGGACAACATCGCCTTTCCCGCCACGCGGCTCCATTGCCTGATATCCAGCGTGAACAACAGCAGGGGCAGGGCAAGAACAATCGAGGCGTCAGTGAGGGCCTCCTGTACAGGCAGGATGTTTTCAGGGATCAGCCCGAAATTCCCCACCAACAGCCCCGCCAGGTAACAAAGCGCGATAATCCCCAGCTTGCGCGCCCAGCCCTGGTAATGCGTCAGCCAGAGGAGACCCGCGGGTATCGCCAAAAAGAGCGCTGTAAACAGAATAGTCATGGGACCGACATTGTAGTGGAGTCTCGCGTTATGTCCCATCTGCGTGCGCAGGCGCCGCAAAATCGCGCCCCCTGCCGAATTGCGGCCCGGTTGCATCGACGGGCGCTAGACTGGATCATTGCATGCGGGTATTATTCGCCCCCCGTTGCGGTCCTTCCGCTAACGCGATCATTCCGCCCGTAGCTCAGCTGGATAGAGCGCTGCCCTCCGGAGGCAGAGGTCAGAGGTTCGAATCCTCTCGGGCGGGCCATCACGCAATTCTGCACTCAAGCAGCCCGCAAACGGAGTTTTCCCCATGACGGCCTATCTCGTAGCAAACTACAAAATCACCGATCCAGAAGGCTATGCCGCGTACCCACCGGCAGTAGCGCCGACCCTGGTGCCGTTCGAGGGCGAACTGATCATGGCTGATTTCGCCAGCGAGGCCATCGAGGGCGAACCCTCGCCGGTCACCATCGTCGTCAAGTTCCCGTCCAAAGAGGCCGCGAAAGCCTGGTA
>JAHEEV010000165.1 GCA_024640505.1 Halieaceae bacterium | reverse complement strand
CGCCCATCGACCCCCTGCGGGAAACCATCGTCATGTCCCTGGAGACTGACCTGGGCGGCGAAAAGAACATATTTCACGAAGGGCCGGAACACGCTGACCGGGTGATCCTGAGTTCCCCGGTATTGTCCCAGGGGAAGTTCACCACCCTGCGACAGCTGGATCGGCCGGGGTTCCGGGTGAGGGAAATCGACTGCACCTATAATCCCTCTGAAGGGGACCTGCACGGCGCCATTGCCGACCTGACCGCCGCTGCTGAGCAAGCCGTTCGCGATGGCTATACCATCCTGGTTCTTTCCGATCGCGCGATCGACCGCGAGCGCCTGCCGCTGCACAGCCTGCTGGCCACCGGGGCGGTGCATCACCACCTCATCAGGAAGGGGTTGCGCATCGATGCCAATATCGTGGTCGAGTCGGCCAGCGCGCGGGACTCCCACCAGATCGCCTGCCTGATCGGTTTCGGGGCCACCGCTGTCTATCCCTACCTTGCCTACAGTGTGCTGGATGACCTGATCAGGGATGGCGAGGTGCTGGGGGAACCCAGTGCCTGTTACAAGAATTATCGCAAGGGCATCAACAAGGGTCTGCTGAAGATCATGTCCAAGATGGGCATTTCGGCGGTCAGCTCCTATCGTGGTGCTCAGCTCTTCGAGGCGGTCGGGCTGTCCCGGTCGGTGGTGGACGTCGCCTTCCGTGGCGTCGCCTCGCGCATCGAGGGAGCCGGTTTTTCCGAGCTCGAGCAGGACCAGAAAGCGCTTGCCACCCGTGCCTGGTCCTACCGCAAGTCCATCGAGCAGGGCGGGCTGCTCAAGTATGTCCACGGACAGGAGTATCACGCCTTCAACCCCGACGTGGTGATGACCCTGCAGGAAGCCGTATCCAGCGGGGACTATGCGATCTACCAGCGCTACGCCACCCTGGTCAACGAACGGCCGGTAGCCACACTGCGGGATCTGCTCGGGCCGGTGGAGACGGACCAGCCCCTGTCGCTCGACGATGTCGAACCGGTTGAAGCCATCCTGCCGCGGTTTGATTCTGCCGGGATGTCCCTGGGTGCCCTGAGTCCGGAGGCTCACGAGGCCCTGGCCGCGGCCATGAATCGCATGGGTGCGCGCTCCAATTCCGGGGAAGGCGGTGAAGATCCCGAGCGCTTCGGCACTGAACGGGTATCCAAGATCAAGCAGATAGCCTCCGGGCGATTCGGTGTGACCCCACACTACCTGGTTAACGCCGAAGTGCTGCAGATCAAGGTTGCCCAGGGCGCCAAGCCCGGAGAGGGCGGCCAGCTGCCCGGCGGCAAGGTCAACGAGCTGATTGCCAGGCTGCGTTATTCGGTGCCGGGCGTGACGCTCATATCACCCCCGCCACACCACGATATTTACTCCATCGAGGATCTGGCCCAGCTGATCTTTGATCTCAAGCAGGTGAATCCCGGGGCGCTGGTCTCGGTAAAACTGGTATCCGAACCGGGGGTGGGGACGATCGCTGCCGGCGTCGCCAAGGCTTACGCGGACCTGATCACCATCAGTGGTTATGACGGTGGTACCGCCGCCAGCCCGCTCACGTCCATTCGTTACGCCGGCTCACCGTTCGAGTTGGGCCTGGCCGAAGTGCAGCAGACCCTGCGCGGCAACAATCTGCGGGGTTTCATTCGACTGCAGGCCGATGGTGGGCTGAAGACAGGCCTGGATGTTATCAAGGCGGCGATCCTGGGCGCCGAGAGCTTCGGCTTCGGCACGGCCCCCATGGTGGCCCTGGGCTGCAAGTACCTGCGGATCTGTCACCTCAATAACTGCGCCACGGGTGTTGCCACCCAGAACCAGAAGCTGCGCGACGAGCATTTCAACGGCACCGTGGATATGGTGGTGAACTTTTTCACCTTCATTGCCACGGAAGTCAGGGAATGGCTGGCCCGGCTCGGCGTACCCTCCCTGGAAGCCCTGATCGGGCGCACGGATCTGCTCCAGTGCCTGCCCGGGACGACCGAGAAGCAGAGCCGTCTGGATCTCTCGCCGATCCTGCACAAGGACGAGGCATCCGACGGACAACCGGAATTCTGCCAGGTGACATCCAACGTACCCTTCGACCGGGGAGAGAAGGCGGAGGCAATGGTAGCCGCGACCCTGCCGGCCATAGAGGCCCGCAGGGGGGGGGAGTTTGAATTCGAGGTCACCAACTGCGATCGCTCGATCGGCGCCAGACTGTCTGGCGAAATTGCCCAGCGCTATGGCAATACCGGCATGGAATCCGACCCGATTGTGCTGCGCCTGACCGGCACTGCCGGCCAGAGCTTCGGGGTCTGGAATGCGGGCGGCCTGCACATGTACCTGGAAGGCGATTCGAACGACTACGTGGGCAAGGGCATGGCCGGCGGCAAGCTGGTGGTTTACCCTCCGAGAAACAGCCACTTCAAGTCCCAGGAGACGGCGATTATCGGAAATACCTGCCTCTATGGCGCTACCGGCGGCCGTCTTTTCGCCGCGGGTATCGCAGGTGAACGCTTCGGCGTCCGCAACAGCGGCGCGCATGCCGTGGTCGAGGGCGCGGGAGACCACTGCTGTGAGTACATGACCGGCGGCACCATCACCGTGCTGGGTACTACCGGGGTCAATTTCGGGGCGGGTATGACTGGCGGCTTCGCCTACGTGCTGGACCAGGATCGCAGCTTCATCGACAAATACAACAGCGAGCTGGTGGAGATCCATCGGGTGAATGCGGAATACATGGAGCCCTACCGCAACCACCTGAGGAACAATATCCGCGAGTTCGTCGAGGAAACGGGCTCCGAATGGGGCGCCTACCTGGTGGACAACTTCGAGGATTACGTCGGCAAATTCTGGCTGGTCAAGCCCAAGGCGGCTGATCTGGACCGCCTGTTGTCGCGCCTGCGCAATACCGACTAGAGCGGGGTTACTGATATGAGTAAGCGGTTAGCGAATAATTTCCAGTTTATCGACGTGGGTCGCGGGGATCCCGACAGGAAAGCCCTGCAGGCGCGCAAGACCCAGTATGTGGAGATCTACAATCCGTATACCCAGGAGCAGGTAGCGGAGCAATCCCACCGCTGCCTGGAGTGCGGCAACCCCTACTGCGAGTGGAAGTGCCCGGTCCATAATTTTATTCCGAACTGGCTGAAGCTGGTCGCGGAGGGCAACCTCTTCGAGGCGGCCGAATTGAGCCACCAGACCAATACGCTGCCGGAAGTCTGCGGGCGCGTGTGTCCACAGGACCGGCTCTGTGAGGGCGCCTGCACGCTGAACGACGGGTTTGGCGCAGTCACGATTGGCGCTTCCGAAAAATACATTACCGATACGGCGCTGGCTATGGGATGGCGCCCGGATATTTCACAGGTAGTGCCCACTGGCAGGAAAGTCGCCATTATCGGGGCCGGTCCGGCGGGGCTCGGGTGTGCGGACGTATTGACACGCAACGGCGTGAAGCCGGTGGTATTTGACCGCTATCCGGAAATCGGCGGGCTGCTCACCTTCGGGATTCCGGAGTTCAAGCTCGAGAAGCAGGTCATGACGCGCCGGCGGGAGATCTTCGAGGGCATGGGGATCGAGTTTCGCCTGAACACGGAGGTTGGAAAGGACATCGGGATCAATGAACTGATGGAGCAGTTCGATGCGGTGTTCATGGGGATGGGTACTTACACCTACATGCGGGGCAATTTTCCTGGCGAGAATCTGCCCGGCGTCTATGAAGCGCTGCCCTACCTCGTCGGCAACGTGAACCACAACCTGGGATTCGAGCAGGAATCCGAGGCCTACGTGAACCTCAAGGGCAAACGGGTAGTGGTGCTCGGTGGCGGCGACACCGCCATGGACTGTGTGCGCACCGCGGTGCGCCAGCAGGCGGAGAGCGTTACCTGTGCCTACCGCCGCGACAAAGAGAACATGCCCGGGTCCCGCCGGGAGGTGAAGAATGCGCGGGAGGAAGGGGTGAAATTCCTGTTCAACCGCCAGCCCCTCGAAGTGGTGGAATACTTTGGCCAGGCCTGCGGGATCAAGTTGATCAGGACCAAGCTCGGTAAACCGGGTGCGGACGGGCGCCGCCGGCCGGAACCCATCCCGGGCAGCGAGGAAGTGCTGGAGGCGGATGCAATCATCATCGCTTTTGGCTTCCAGCCCAGCCCGCCCGATTGGCTGGGGGAAGTCGATGTGCAGACCAATGACTGGAGCGGCGTCGTCGCCGAGGAGTTCCAGCAGTACAAGTTCCAGACCAGCAACCCGAAGATTTTTGCCGGCGGGGATATGGTGCGTGGCTCTGACCTGGTGGTCACGGCCATCTGGGAGGGGCGTCAGGCGGCCGAGGGTATCCTCGACTACCTGGGTGTTTGAAGGTCTCGGGTACGGGAACATCAGAATCGATGAGTGAACTCAAGAACGACCGTTTATTGCGAGCACTGCTGCGCCAGCCGGTGGACAGAACCCCTATCTGGATGATGCGCCAGGCCGGCCGTTACCTGCCGGAGTACCGTGAAACGCGCAAGCAGGCGGGGTCCTTCCTGGACCTCTGCAAGAACGCCGAGCTGGCCTGCGAAGTGACCCTGCAGCCACTGCGGCGTTACCCGATGGATGCCGCTATCCTTTTTTCGGATATCCTCACCGTGCCCGACGCGCTGGGCCTGGGTCTCTACTTCGAGGAGGGTGAAGGGCCCAGGTTCCGCAAGACGGTGCGCAGCGAATCGGACCTGGCCGGGCTCAACGCGATCAGTGCGGATGATGACCTGGCTTACGTGATGAATGCGGTGCGCACGATCCGCCGCGAGTTGCGCGGGCAGGTGCCGCTGATCGGGTTTTCGGGTAGCCCCTGGACCCTGGCGACCTACATGGTGGAGGGGGGTTCTTCCCGGGATTTCCTGCACATCAAAACCATGGCTTACGATCGCCCGGAATTGATGCACCAGCTGCTGTCCCTCCTGGCGGACGCGGTGGCGGATTACCTGGCTGCCCAGGTACGGGCCGGCGCCCAGGCGCTGCAGATTTTTGATACCTGGGGCGGCAGCCTGAGTGCAGCCGGCTACCGGGAATTTTCCCTGAAGTATATGCAGCGGGTTCTCGCCCGTCTGCCCGCCGAGGCGGACGGCCGCCAGGTGCCCGTGATCGTGTTTACCAAGGGCGGCGGGCAGTGGTTGAACGCCATCGCCGATTGCGGTGCCCAGGCGGTCGGCCTGGACTGGACCACGGACATTGCGACTGCCCGGGAACAGGTGGGAGCGCGGGTCGCCCTGCAGGGCAACATGGATCCCACCATGCTTTACGCCTCCCCCGAGCGAATTCGAGAGGAGGTAGCGACCATCCTGGCGGGATACGGGCATGGCTCCGGCCACGTTTTCAACCTTGGCCACGGCATCACGCCCGGTGTCAATCCGGACCACGTCACCGCCTTCGTCGATGCCGTGCAGGAACTGTCACCCCAGTATCACCAGGCCTAGTCCGGGTTTGCCGGGACGATCCCGGCCGGCTCAGGCAGACTTCGAGCGGGCGGCGGCCTCATCGCAGCAGAAGTCGTGATCCATCTCCAGGGCAGGTTGATCCGAGGAGGGTCGCCCGACGATTTTGGCGGGCACGCCCGCCACGGTGGTGTGGGCGGGTACGTCTTCCAGTACCACACTGCCTGCGCCCACCTTGGCGCCATCCCCGACACGGATATTGCCCAGGATCTTGGCCCCGGCGCTGATGAGCACGCCATCGCCGATTTTCGGGTGGCGATCGCCCTCGTCCTTGCCCGTGCCGCCGAGGGTCACGGATTGCAGGATGGAGACATTGTTGCCGACCACGGCGGTCTCGCCGATGACCAGGCCGGTGGCATGATCCAGCATGATACCCTGGCCCATGCGCGCTGCCGGGTGAATGTCCACGCCGAACTCGGTCGACATACGGTTCTGGAAAAACAGCGCCAGCGCCTGGCGGCCCTGGTTCCACAACCAGTGGGCAATGCGATGGGTCTGCAGCGAATGGAAACCCTTGAAATAGAGGAAAGGGATGTACAGTTCGTGGCAGGCTGAATCCCTGTCCACCACGGCCTGCAGGTCGGCCCGTACCGCTTCGCGGATGGACGCGTCGCTTTCCAGAGCCTGCATGATCACTTCCCGCAGCAACAGTGAGGAGGCGGTGGGGCTGTCCAGCTGGTTGGCCAGGTGAAAGCTGAGCGCCTGTTCCAGTTCGCAGTGATTCAGGATCGTGGCATGCAGGAAGCTCGCGAGGATCGGCTCCTCACGAGCGTGCATGGCAGTCTCTTTGAAAATCCGTTCCCAGATCTGGTCGTGTTTTTGCGCCTTCATGTCTCTACCTCTCTCCTGCCTGTTCACTTTAGCCGATATGCCCGGGATGGTCACGGAGGGCGTTGCGACAGACGGTTGGCAGCATTGGTCTCGTCGCTACCCCAGATCGACCTGGAAGGACCATAGCGTATGCCCGCTGCGACGGTACTTGCGTTCAAACAGGGTCAGGTCCCGGCCTTTGTCCCCGGGGCGTGGGACCACGGCCACCCGACCCGGGTAGCCTGCCAGCTGCATGGCCAGGCCGAACTCCTCCACATAGATTTGCCAGTTACTGCGCAACTCCACAAGGCCGCCCAGTTGTAACAGCCAGGCAAAGCCGGGATGGCCGTGCACCCGGCGTTGCAGGTGCCCTGCCTTGGGCCAGGGATTGGGGTAGAGCAGGTAGTGATGCGCTGCGCCCATGCCCGCCTCCACCAGCT
>JAHEEV010000164.1 GCA_024640505.1 Halieaceae bacterium | reverse complement strand
CCGGTAACGCCGGCGGTCATGAAGGATCTCTTTGCCACAGGCCTGATGCACAACCCCGACCACGCCACGGATGAGCTGGTGGAGGAGCGCATGCAGGTCATGCAGATCATGAACGGGCATGTCATGGCCACCATGCAGGTCCCGGTGCTGGTCGACCGTCTCCATGAACTGGACTGTCCCGTTCTCGGCTTCTGGGGCATGAACGAAAAGATGATGCCGGAGAACGGTATCATGGCCATGGCCCACAATATCCGGCAACTGCGCCTGATTCTGGTTACCGAGTGCGGCCACTGGGTGATGGTGGAGCACGAGGGGATGTTCAACCGCGCCTGCCTGGATTTTCTACAGCACGGGTGAGAGGCCGGCTCGGGTGAGGGGTCGCCTCAGGCGGCGTTTTTCAGGTGAGGCTCACCGCTTTTTCGTAGAGCTCTGCGACGAGCTGGACCAGGAAGTCCCGCCCGTGGCGCCGCGTTTCCGATAACCACGGGTTCATCAGGGTCGATCGCAGCAGGACCACGCCCTGTTGCCGGTAATCTTCGACTGAGACGCCCAGCCGATCGAGGAACGGCGTTACGGTTTCCTCCCGGTAGTGGTTGGCCGACAGCACCGTGCGGCTGATAAAGAAGCTGTGGCTGTAGACCTGCCTGCGCTGCTCAGGCCGCAGGCTGAAGTGTTCGAACAACGAGTTGTTGAGGCGGTTGATGTCGGCCAGGGTTGCCGGGTGCTTCGGCCTGAAGGCGTAACAAAGAATATTGGAATCGGGCGGGCAAAGGGTTTTGGCCTCGACAGGCCCGGGTCCGGCGAGCTCCTCCCAGTGTTCGAGCAGACCGTGCAACTCGCAGGTATTGCGAATAGTCTGCCTGATGAGCCGGCCGTGGCCGCTTGCGTCCAGCGGTATGGTCGAATGGCTCAGCCAAACGGAGGCGGCCACCGCCCCCGGTCGTGAGCCCTCCAGTATGTAGACTCCGATCTTGTCGGACTGGCACTCCTCATCGGGTCCCGCCATGCCCGGCTCAATGTAGGGCGCATCCTGGCGCAGCAGGGGCTTTACCAGCTGCGAACGGAAGCAGACCGCCCCGGCAGGGTAGGGCACGTAACCCAGCTTGTGCGGGTCAACGGTCACCGAGTCGCAGTCCGCCAGCGCCTCGAGTGCATCGAAGGTTTCCGTCGCGGGCAGCTCCAGGGGCAGCCAGGTTTTTTTGCCTTTGAAATCCACTTCGCGCAGGGGCTCCCCGAGTCCCATGGGCTCGGGTATCAGCAGGGTCCTCAGGTAGCCGCCATAGGCGCCATCCGCGTGAATCCAGAAGCTCGACAGGCCCTCAGCCTCGCGGCGTCGACGCAGTTCGATGATGTGCTGAAGCGGATCAATGGCCCCTTCCTCCGTGGTCCCCATCACGGCGACGATCGCAAGGATGTGCTTACCTTCCCGTTCCACCTGACCCACCAGGTTTTCCAGTGCCTGCGGATCCATGCGGAAGCGCCCGTCCACCGGCACCCTCAGCATGGCGCGGCGCCCTATACCCAGGAGGTCGGCGATTTTCGGCAGGCTGTAGTGATAGGTTTCCGGCACCAGGATCACGGGCTCGGAGCCGATATGGCGGGTGAGGGCGGCCATCCCGCACTCGGTGACATTGTGCCGGGAAGCACACAGGGTCTCGATAACCGTCGCGGAAAAATCCTCCCCGGCTGTGGATCTGCTCTCAGCCTCCCGGAACAACCGGGCGAACATTGCCAGCGCCTGCTCCGGGCTCAGGGCGAGGAGCTCTGCAGTGGTCATTGTCCGGGCGGAATGCTCGAGTTCCAGTTGCTCTGCCACGTCCTGTACCAGGAAGGGGAGGTAGCGAACCGTTCGCGCCACCCACAGTGCCTCGGTATTGGCCAGCGTGCCCCCGGAAGTCAGGTGAGCCCAGCTCGTCGCAGGATTGAAGCCGATCATTCTCGATATCATGGCCGCCGCCTCGAGTTCGAGCCTGACGGTGACGGGCGCTGCTTCCGAGGTGACGTTGTTGGGGTTATACAGCATGCCCGCGAAGTAACCGGCCACGCTGGGCATGGTCTGCTCGGCGATCATATGGGCCACGTAGCGGGGGCTGAAAAAGGGGAAGTCGCCCTTGAGTGCAGCCAGCAGTTCAAACAGGCGGTCGTTGAACAGATCGTTCCAGTGGTCCTGTTTCCGCCGCTGCTCTGACGTGACGACCAGGCCATCTTCGGGATAGTAATTCCGCCGCCAGTACAGGTGATCCGAGAGGATCCATTTGATGGTCTGGGCCAGGCGCTCGCCGTTTTCACTCTTGGGTCCGGTAAACCAGGCGCTGATGGGCGTTTCGGGTTCGCTCACTTGATACTCGCTGGCTGGGTGTCTTTATCGAGTATAGGACAAAATCTTCCTGCGGATGTCCGGAGGGCGGGGCTGCATCCACTGTCTTGCATTTTGGCAGTACGGACAGGTTCACCTATACTGCCTGATCGTTTGCGCAGGAGGATTTATGGCACCAAAGATTATTTGTTCATGGCTGATGCTCGTCGTGGGGTTGGCCTGGGTATCATCTGCCTCCCCGGCTGCGCCGGCGGCACAGACAGCTGCAAAGCCGGTTATCGAGAAGAAGGATGACCTGCCCCGTCACAGTTACCGGCTTGAGATTCCGGTTGTCGACCTCTATCTCCCCGAGCACCGTTCGACCCTCTTGTCGCTGGCAGAACAGGTGCGGAAGGATATCGAGGGCGACGTGGCAAGCTATGACATCCGCGATGACAACACACTGCGTGATTTTTACGGGCTGCTTGGCTCTATCGCGTTGCTCGAGGAGCGTTGGCAGGACTACCTTGACCTGCTGGAACAGCGTCGCGCGCTGGAAACAAAAGAGGCCAACCGACTGACGATGGGGATCTACGGGGAGGCCCTGGCCAATGCAAAGCTGGCGCAGGCCCCTGACCTGTCGGCGACGGTTCGCAGCAACCTGGAAACACGGCTTGCAGGCCTTCCCTTCGCGGTGGTGCAGGATAACCTCAAGAGCACCAAAGGCAGCACGGAGATCCTTACCCGCGCCTTCGTACTGGGCAACCTGGATTCGTCCTACCAGCCCATTGTCGACAAGACCGGGGGCGAAATCAGCTACGACATTGCATCTTCCCTCGTTGGCTCCGCCTTCACCCTGGATTATTTCATCCCGGACGCGGCGATGATCAATGAGGTTTACGCCGCGGTGATCGCTGCCAATCAGGTCGCCAAAGAGGATATCTGGGAGGCGCGCAAGGTGCAGCTTGTCGCCGACAGCGACGCCACGCCGGTCGTGGTTGCCGTCTGGGACAGCGGGGTCGACGCAGATATTTTCGCGCGAAACGGCCAGCTGTGGACGAACACCCGGGAGATTCCCGGCAATCGCCTGGACGACGACAACAACGGTTACGTCGATGATGTGCACGGTGTGGCCTATGACCTGCACTCCAACAAGACAGACTCGCTGCTCTATCCCATCGGTGACCTCGGAGGGGACGAGCAGCGCCTCCAGAAACAGATGAAGGGTTTGGGTGACATTATTTCCAACGTGGACAGTCCGGAAGCCGTGGATTTGCGGAAAAGACTCTCGCAGCTGCCGCAGGAAGAGGTCGAGGGTTTTCTCGAATCCATCAACCTGTATGGCAGTTACGCCCACGGTACGCATGTGGCGGGAATCGCACTGGAATCAAACCCCTTTGCCCGGCTGCTGGTTGCGCGCATGACCTACGATTACAGGCAGATCCCGGAGGAGCCCACCATCGAGCTGGCCCGGGCAGAAGCCCGGATGTATCGCGATCTGGCAGCCTACTATCGGGCCAATGGTGTGCGGGCGGTGAACATGAGCTGGGGTGGTTCGCTGCGGAGTATTGAGGAAGCCCTGGAGGCTCACAATGCGGGCGGCACGCCGGAAGAGCGCAAAGCGCTCGCAAGACAGATCTACACTATCGGGGATAAGGCGCTCCGGGAGGCCATCAGCGGTTCGCCCGACATTCTGTTTATTACCAGCGCCGGGAACTCCGACAACGATGTGAAGTTCGACGAGTTCTATCCCAGCAGTTACGAATACCCCAACCTGCTTTCGGTGGGCGCTGTCGATGCCGCCGGGGACGAAACCAGTTTCACCAGCCTGGGGAAGGTGGATATCTATGCCAACGGATTCGAAGTGGACAGCTTCGTGCCGGGTGGCGACCGCATCAGGTTCAGCGGCACCTCCATGGCTTCGCCCCAGGTGCTGAACCTGGCATCGAAGCTGCTCGCGCTGGACAGCGAGCTATCTGTCGAGGAACTGCGTGAAGTGATACTCGATGCCGCTGATGAGAAGGCTCTGGAGTCACGGACCATCCGCCTGATGAATCCCGGGGCTTCCGTGGCGTTGCTCAAGCGACGCCTTGCCGCCGATCGCTAGTGTCCGCCCGTGAGCAGGGCGCGCCGTTATTTCGACGTGGTGTTTTTGTAAAGCGCGCTCGCCCGGTGTAAGTTACAGCGTTCCGCAACTCGGGCCCATGAGGTGTGGCAGGATGACAACAATAAACGTGGTAACCGGAACAGCATGAACGACGAATTGCCGCAGCTGCCGGCTGTTGACGACATCCAGAACCTGTTGCGCTTCGAGTACGAAGAAGGTCGCATCTGGCTGGGTGAAGAGCGGATGATCCTCCTGCGCAGCAGCGAGATGCAGGCCCTGCGCAGGGAACTGATCGACTCGTTGGGTATGGACCGGGCCAAGGGACTGCTGATCCGCATGGGCTATATTGCAGGCCAGCAGGATGCCGCCACGGCGAAAAAGCTCCGTCCCGATGCGCCGCTGTTTGACATATTCTCGGTAGGCCCCCAGTCGCATATGGTTACCGGCCAGGTGAAGGTGACGCCTATCAAGCTTGAAATGGACGAGCAGCGACAGACTTTCCACGGCATATTCAACTGGGAGAATTCGTTTGAGGCGGAGATCTTTCTCGCCGAATACGGGGTCAGCTACGAACCGGTGTGCTGGGCCCAGATCGGTTACGCCACTGGCTATACCTCGCACTTCATGGGTCGCCAGATCCTGTTCAGGGAACAGGGCTGTGTCGGCTGTGGCGAAAAAATATGTCGTATCGAGGGGCGGCCTGTCGAAGAGTGGGACGATTGCGAGGAGCTCTTGCGCTACTACCGGCCTGACCGCATCGCCGACCAGTTGTTCGAACTTCAGTCACAGGTCACCTCCCTGCGGGAGAATCTTACCAAGGACCAGAGCTTCGGTGACCTGGTGGGCTGTTCGCAGAAATTTCTCCAGGTCAGGGAACTGTTGGCCAAGGCCGCAGAAAGCCGAGTGACCGTGCTTCTGCTCGGTGAAACCGGCGTGGGCAAAGATATGTTCGCCACGGCCCTGCACAAGGGCAGTCCCCGCCGGGACAAACCCTTTGTGGCCGTCAACTGTGCCGCCATTCCCAGGGATCTGATCGAGGCGGAGTTGTTCGGCGTGGAGAAGGGAGCCTTCACGGGTGCCGACCAGTCGCGGCCGGGTCGGTTCGAGCGGGCCCACGGCGGAACCCTGTTCCTGGACGAGGTGGGCGAGCTTTCCCTGCAGGCGCAGGCGGCGCTGCTGCGGGTGCTGCAGGAGAATGAGCTGGAGCGGGTGGGAGACACGCGCACGCGCAAGGTCGATGTTCGCCTGGTGGCGGCCACCAACGAGGACCTGGGACGGGCCGTGGAAGAGGGGCGCTTTCGGTCAGACCTGCTGTATCGGCTCAATGTCTATTCCGTGACGGTGCCGCCGCTGCGTGAGCGGCTGGATGATATTCCGGAGCTGGTGCGACATTTCATCGCCAAATACGGCGCACTGCACGGCAAATCCATCCAGGGCGTTACCGATAAAGCCATGCAGATGCTGAGAGACTACCACTGGCCCGGCAATATCCGAGAACTCGGCAACATTATGGAACGGGGTATCATTCTGGTGGAGCAGGGGGGTTATATCGAGGCGGCGCACCTCTTTCCCCACCTGGCTGCCAAAGAGTCGGTTAAACAGGTAGTGGCGAGTGGTGATCCCGGCTGGCTTGTCGAAACGGTCGACCAGATGCTCGAGGCCGGCTGCGAACTGGGGCAGGTAGAGCGAGAGATGACTGTGCGGGCCCTGGACAGGGTCGGGGGAAATGTGACCCGGGCGGCGAAATTGCTGGGATTGTCCCGGGCGGCTCTCGATTACCGCTTGAAGAAAAACAAATGCTAAGTACTCTCCGGCTGTATTTCATGATTTGATGAAACCATTTCATCAAATGTGTTCATCATTTCATGAAATCACCGCAATCGGGCCCGGTCGAAATCAAGAAAATATAGTTAACGGGCTGATAAATATAGAATTTCCGTTCTTGGTACAGCATTTGCTCTATTTTGGGGCAGCGCGATAATCCATAACAGCGCCGGTGTCGAAAATGGAAAGCGAGTTGCCTGAAAAGAAATTTTCCGATTTTACGCGGTATGTGCGCGTACGGCGGGTCGTGAAAGACAAATTCATCGAATTTGATTTTGCCATTGGAGATCCGTCCCTCTATGTGGAAATGATACTCCCCAAGCCGGCATTCGCCGCTTTCTGCCAGCACAACAAGGTTGTCATGATGACCGATGAGCAGGCGGCGCAGGTCGACGCGGACATGGAAAAGTGGCGCTACGGCGAAGATCGCGATAACTCCTGAATCTATTTTTTAAACAGCCAGCAGGTGACAGCATGACCATAGAGATCAGAACATCCACCCTGGAACC
>JAHEEV010000043.1:15569-24906 GCA_024640505.1 Halieaceae bacterium | reverse complement strand
GACGACTTCCTCCCGATCTCACTGGACAAGCGTCCCCTGCCGGATTTCGAGCCCATCGAATATTTCGAAACCCTCGATGAAACCATATCCATTGCGGTGGTCGTCAACGAGGCGCTGGACATGCTGGCCCGCACCCTGCACAACGCCTACGTACAGACCCAGCTTGCCCGTGGCGACACCGTCGAAGCCAACGCTTCGCTCATCGGCTGGTCGGATCTCCCGGAGCACAAGAAGCAGGCCAACCGGCACGCAGCGGCGCATATCGACGTCAAACTCCGTATCAGCAACTGCATCGCCTACGGCCTTGACGCCGCTTCTCCGGAGGTAACTTTTCCGCCCGACGATGCCATGCTGGAAGCCCTGGCTCAGCTCGAGCACCGTCGCTGGATGGCAGACAAACACCTTGCGGGTTACAGCTACGGTGAAAAGCGTGATGAAGACAGGATGTTGCATCCGGACCTCATTCCCTGGGATGAACTTTCCGAAACGGACAAGGACAAGGATCGCGACAACATTATGCAGATCCCCAAACTGTTGAAACTGCAGCACCAGAAAGTCTGCCGGCTGCCCGAGCGGACCGTGGGCGGGTAGGGCTTGTGCTGACGCTCTTCATACTGCTTCTGGTGTGCCAGCTGATCGGGGAAATCCTGGTGGTCGCCGCGGGTCTCCCTCTCCCGGGCCCGGTTATCGGTATGCTGCTGTTGTTCATCGCCCTGCTGGTCCGGGGCGGCATTCCCGAGGGCCTTGAGAAAATGGCGGGGGGACTGCTTTCCAACCTGTCACTGCTGTTCGTACCGGCCGGGGTGGGTGTCATGCTGCATGCGGAATTACTGGGTCGCGAAGTGCTGCCGATCGCCCTGTCGCTGGTTCTCAGTACACTGATCACCCTCCTCGTCACCGGCTGGGTAATGCAAAGACTGGGCAGCAGGAGCGGAGACACGTGAACAGCACCAGTCTCCAGGAGATCTGGGTTTATCTCGCAGCCAGCCCCCTGCTGGCGCTGACCCTGACGCTCGTGGCTTACCAGGCGGGCGCCTGGTTACACAAAAAAAGCGGGGGCAACCCGCTGGTCAATCCGGTGCTTATAGCGGTGGGGACTATCGTCTGCCTCTTGACGATCACCGATACCGACTACGGTACCTATTTCGAAGGCGCCCAGTTTGTGCATTTCCTGCTGGGTCCGGCGACGGTTGCGCTGGCCATACCGCTCTACCGACAGGTGCAGCAGGTCAGAAATTCGCTGCTGGCGATCTGCGTGGCAGTCATCTCCGGTTCTGTTACGGCGGCACTCTCCGCCGTGGGCATCGGCTGGCTGCTGGGTGCGTCGGAGCAGACCCTGCTGTCATTGGCCCCTAAATCAGCCACCACACCCGTCGCGATGGGTATTTCAGAACAGCTGGGCGGACTGCCCAGCCTGACGGCGGCGGCTGTCATTCTGACCGGTATCATCGGCGCCATCTGCGGCAGCGAACTGCTGAAACTGTTCCACATCACCGACTCCCGTGCCACGGGGCTGGCCATGGGCGTTGCGTCACACGGCATCGGCACAGCTCGCGCCCTGCAGATCAATGAAGTGGCGGGCGCCTTTTCGGGGCTGGCGATGGGCCTCAATGCACTCGCCACGGCCATCCTCATTCCTCTTATTTTCAGGCTCTTTACCTGATCACGGCTCCCGGGCGAGGTCCCTCGCGGATAGGGACTTTCCGGACCCTGGCGCTGACCAGGTGCTGGAACTGCGCCGCCGGGTTGCCGCGGAGAACACCACCACCTTCGGTGACGGAAGCCCCCTTCAGCGGCCCTGCAGGTCCCCGAAACGGCGCAGCCAGGGTTTGAAGCGCGTGAACTTCCGCTTCACCGCCTCGGCGTCGCCGCGCTGCCCGTAACTGCCGTAGAGCACCAGGTAGCGCGTCTCCTGGCCCTGGCGCATCGGGTAGACGTGTACCGGCCCGGACAGGGACTCCTGCCGGATAAAATCTGCGGCGAATTTCGCTTCGCTGAAGGCGCCCAGCTGCAGCGTGAAATGCTCCGCGCGCTGGGCCCGGACCCATTGCCCATCTGATGCGGTGCCGGCGGGTGGCGACGCCGGTTTTTTTGCAGCCTGTACCCCGGCCGGTTTTTTCGTCGCCGGCGTCACCGGTGCCGGTCCCCGGGAGGGCGGCTCGCCTCCCAGACAGACCGCCACACGCAGTTCGTTACCGGCAGCAACCTGCTGGTACTTGTCCCAGAATGCCGCATCGATTTTCCGGTGAGCGGCGGGCACATCGTTCCTGCGATAGCGAGACACCTGGCGGGGCCCGCCGTTGTAGGCGGAGTAGCTGGCCCTCGCCAGATTGGAGCGGCCGCCCGGCCGTTTTTGTTCACCCTGCCGGAGCGCGTACTTCAGCAGGTAATCCAGCAGAACCTCGGCCCCCGCGCCGCTGTTGTAGCCGATATCCCAACGCAGTTTCTGCAGGTCATAAAATCCGCGCCAGACCCGCTCATTGATCTGCATCAGCCCGACATCGCCGGTACCGGACCGCAGGGGTACGAGCTTTTTGTCCTTCACCACGAACTGTCGCCAACAACTTTCCTGCCAGGCCGTGGCGAAAACCAGGTTTCTGAACAGCGACTTGTGCTCACTCGCGAGTCCATGTTTTCTGGAGACCTCCTCGGTCGTGGTCTGCAGCAGTTGCGAGACCAGGGGCAGGTAATCATCCAGGTCATCCCGTCCCGGCGCCCAGCTGGCGAGGCGGTCGGTTGGAGTGGCGGCCCGGGCGCGCGGAAAGAGTGAGAAGTCGAAGCGGAAGGCCGCAGGTTCAGGCAGCTGCGGTTCAGGCATCTCCGACCCGGGCCTCTCCGTTTCGAACTGCTCCTGAAACAGGCGCTGCAGTTCCGGGTCCACCTCTTCGCTGTAGCGCAGCAGCTCCTCGCCGTAGCTGGCGTCGATCAGGCGCGCCAGGCGCCGCAATCCATCGGCCGAGATATCGAGCCCGATGCCGGGGCCGAGCTGGTCCAGGGCCTGGAGTGCATCCGTGGCCGCCAGTACGTTGAAGACCAACAGGTGCTCCTGACCCTCCTGTTCCAGGGCGATACGGCGTATGACCGGGTCCAGGCGCTGCCAGCTGTCCAGAAACCAGGCGCGCACCGGGTCGTGGGACGGGCTTACCGGTTCGACCAGGGCCTCCCCCAGCCGGTAACGACTGTCGATCAGTATCTCCAGCAAAGCGCTGCGCAGTGCCTGCAGGTCGGTGGCCGAAGCGTAGTACTTCACCGCCAGGGCGAGCAGGGCATCCATCAGCTGCCATCGCTCCTCCCACCGGCGCATCTCCTCGGGACTCAGGGTTCCCTCGGGCTTCGGCGGGGGCTGGGGCACGGCCTCAATGGGGAAGTCCATCGAAACATCCAGCGACGCCGGCGACACCCTGAGCGCGCTGAACCCGAGACCGTTGACAATAGACTGCAGCTGCTCGGTGGAGCGGTGGGGAAGAAAATCCGGCAGGACATCACCGAGGGAACGCAGGTGAGGCGCTAGATCGAGCGTGAAGCGCCCGAAAAACACCCTGAGGCTCGCATCGGCGACCTCCCGCAGCCTACCTGAGCGGATCTCCTTGCCATCGGAGTCTATCAGCCAGCTCTCCCGGGGCTCGAAGCGCAGGGAGGTGCCATTGGATTCAATTACCGGGCGGCCCGTAAAGGCCACCTGGCCCTGCCATGTGAGTATTTCACTGCACGCCCCCGGAATCCCCGCGCCCAGCCGGGCCTTCACCCGGGTGATCACTTCGAGATCCTCCCCCGCCGGGCCCAAACGGGGGTCCGACAGGTCGATACGACTGCAGCCGGTCCTGTCGTTGAGAATTTCGGCGCTGCCATCGGGCGTGTTGAAGAGCTGCCTCACCAGCAGCTGCTCCAGCAGCGGGTATTCGAAGGAGAGCGGCACCTGCACCGTCGAGCCCTGCGCGGGCAGGGTCGGCAAGAGCAGGATAAGCAGGGTGACACTTAAAAGCCGGCGCAGGGAACCCCCCACCGGGCTGATGGCTGAAACTTGGGCTGGCATGTACCTGGTCGTCCCGAGACTCATTATGGCGCCAGTATACGCGCATTCGATCCGGGCGCATCCGGTCGAGCCCCGGGGATCCGTCAACAATCAGCGTGCAAACAGCCGGGGCGTGACAACAGGCGTGCGCAGTGAAAGAATCCCCTACGGTCACCACTGATGTATGAGGAGAGTCAGGTGAACAAACGGCTACTTTCCGGCGCGCTGATGCTTTCCCTGCTGCTGTTACCAGCGACCCTGCGGGCAGAATCCGGGCGCCAGGTGGTGGACGTGATCGCGAGGGGACTGACCTTCGTCGCCCCGAACGAGGTTCCCGGTGGCTGGCTGACATTCCGGCTGCGCAACGAGTCGGGCATGGTCCACTTCGCACTCATACAGCGCCTGCCGCAGGGTATCCGTGTCAACGAACAGCAGGCGCAGGTCGCGCCGGTATTCCAGCGGGGTATGGACCTGATCAACCAGGGCAAGCCGGACGCCGCCATGGAAGCGTTCGCCGAACTGCCCGCGTGGTTCGCAGAGGTCGTCCTGCTGGGCGGAACGGGCCTGGTGGGGCCGGGCCAGACTGCGGAGTCGACGGTATACCTGGAGCCCGGCCACTACCTGCTCGAGTGTTACATCAAGACCAATGGCATCTTTCACTCCTACAATCCCGACCCGGACGTCACGGCGATGGTCCACGGGTTTACCGTCCGCGAGGAGATATCCGGTGCACCGGAACCCGAAGCTGACCTACGGATAACGATCTCCGCGGCAGGCGGCATCGAGCTGGACGGCCAGCCCGCTCCCGGCCGCCAGACCATCGCCGTTCATTTCAAGGACCAGAAAGCCCACGAAAATTTCCAGGGGCACGACGTGCACCTGGCGCGACTGGACGGCGATACCGACCTGGCCAGACTCGAAGCCTGGATGGACTGGTCACGGCCGGACGGTTTCCAGACCCCCGCGCCCGTGATGTTCCTCGGCGGTATCAACGAGATGCCGGCAGGACAGACCGGGTATCTGCACGTGGACCTGGAGCCGGGGCGCTACGCCTGGGTGGCGGAGGTGCCCGGGGCGCTGGCGAAGGGGATGCTGCAGGTGTTCACGGTCGCGGCCACCCCGGACTGACGAACGAGAGCGCCTCGGGCTGAGGCGCTACACCGCCAGGGAGCGGGCCGCCACCTGCACTTCCAGGGTGCCGGGCTCATAGGTGCAGTTAAGCACCGTGCGGTACTCGGTACGGGAGCGGCTGATTTTCCACTCGCCGTCGATCCTGCGATATTCATCATGATAAAGCGCGCTGAGCAGGGTCACCGTCCGCTCCAGGGTATTGATATTGCGATAATTCAGCGACCAGACACCGCGGGCGCTGGTCTCGTCGAGGATCTCCAGTTCCGGGTTGGCGCATTGATGCAGGTCGAGCACATGCTCGTGGCACCCCCGCGGCACGTAGATGCCGTCCACGAACTCGTCCCGGTTCTCGCAGTGGCCGAAATAGGACATATCGATAATCACCTCCCCTTCGGCGAAGCAGTCCCGCACGGCTTCCGGGTCCTGGCGGTCACAGGCGTTGAGAAATCTCGCCTTGAGTGTCCTGATCGCCTCGATGGCTTCCAGCCGGGCGAGCCTCTCCTCGATGTTCATGCGCTACCCCTTCACTGCTTCACGACCGCACGAATCTCCCGGCATAGCTCCGCCAGCAGTTCGACATCGGGCGCGTAAGCCACGGGCGAAATGCGCTCCACCCTGCCCTTGAAGCGTTCCGCGATCCTGCCGGCCACCTCCGCCGGCGTGCCCACGACGGCAATGGTATTGAGAACCTCGTCGTCCACCAGGCCGGCCATCTCCATCCACTTGCCCTCCTTGGAGAGGCGCTTCGCTTCCACGTGCAGGTCATCCCAGCCGTGACACTGCAGCACCGGCAGGTAGGCGGGGGTGGAGGCGTAGAAGGCGATCTGGCTGCGGGCACCGAAGACCGATTCCTCCAGCGTCTTGTCGTCCAGCCCGGTCGCGGTGATCACCTGGGCCGCAACGCTGAAATCCTCCCGTGCCCTGCCGGCCTTGGACAGGCCGCGGCCGATAGCTGCCAGGGAGAGTTCATTCATGGACTTTTCCGTGGCAAAGGGGTGCAGGAAAAACCCGTCACCCACCTCTCCCGCCACTTCCGTCATCAGCGGGCCGACCCCGGCGATGTAGATCGGCGGCTTGGGATGCTCGCTTTGCGGGGGTATGAACATGGGCGTCATCAGGGTGTGCCGATAGAACTCCCCCTCGAAATCCAGCTTTTCGCCCTTGTCCCAACAATCCCAGATAGCGCGGACAGCCTGCACCAGCTCCCGCATGCGCGCTGCCGGCCGGCTCCAGGGCATGGAGAAACGGCGCTCGATGTGCGCCTTGATCTGGGTGCCCAGCCCCAGGATGAAACGACCGCCGGAGAGGTTCTGCAGGTCGTTGCCCAGGTAGGCCAGGTTCATGGGATTGCGGGCGAAGGCGATCGCCACGGAGGTCATCAGTTCCATCTTCCGGGTCGTCATGGCGGCGGCGGCCACGGCAATAAAGGGATCACTCTGGCCCTCGAAGGTATAGGCGCCGTCGAAGCCCGCCTCTTCCAACTGCGGCGCCATCACCCTGACCTTCGACGGCTCGAACATCAGGGAACTGTCTATTTTCATGTTGCCTGTACTCCTCGATCACCAGGGGTTATACACCCTGGCTGCAGTATTACCGCCCGGGCCCCGGAATGACACTTTCATTCCGGACAAGATATGCTGTTATTTCTGATCAGGCGATTCCGCAGCGCCCAGTATTTATGGCCCGTTGCGTCATTGATTGCCGGGACGCCCCAAGCACAATCCGTACACTGAAAAGGAGGCACCATGAGCTACGACTACGACCCCGAGCTGCTACCCTTGCTGGAATTGCTGCCGGACCCGGGCCTGGATATCAGCGACCCGGTGCAATCCCGCCTCGGTTTTACCGAGATGATCGCGGCACTCAACGCGGAGCTGGACCAGAGCGGGGTGGCGGTGGAGGACCGGGAGATCCCGGGTCCGGAGGGTGCGCCGGCCGTGACAGTGCGCATATACAGACCCGAGGGGCTGGCCGGGGCCGTGCCCGGCCTGCTGCACATCCACGGCGGCGGGTTCGTCATCGGCGACCTGGAGAGCGAACACGGCGCCTGCCTGGCCCTGTGCCGCAACCTGGGTATCGTGGTGGTGTCGGTCGATTACCGGCTGGCACCGGAAAACCCCTACCCCGCCGGGCTGGACGACTGCTATGCGGCCCTGCAGTGGGTAAGCGCCAATGCCGGTGAGCTGCAGATCGATTCCGACCGGCTCGGTATCTTCGGGCAGAGCGCCGGTGGTGGTTTGTCCGCCGCCACCGCACTGCTTGCCCGGGACCGGGACGGCCCGGCGCTCTGCTTCCAGTACCTGGGCATCCCGGAGCTCGATGACCGGCTGGAAACGGTCAGTATGCGCGACTTCGTCGATACGCCCATGTGGCATCGGCCCAACGCGGAGCTGAGCTGGGACTTCTACCTCGGTGATGCCTACCGGCGCGGCGGCGATGACGTTCCCGCCTACGCAGCACCTGCCCGGGCAGAGGATCTGTCCCGCCTGCCGCCCGCCTACGTCAGCACGATGGAGTTCGATCCCCTGCGCGACGAGGGTGTGCTGTATGCGCTGAAGCTGATGCAGGCCGGCGTGCGCACCGAACTGCACAGCTTCCCGGGGACCTTCCACGGCTCCAGCCTGTTTTCCACCACCGAGATCAGCCAGCGGGAGGCGGCGGAAATGTTCACTATCCTGCGCCGCGGTCTGCAACTTGACAGCACTCAACAGTAACAGCCGGAGATAACATGAGTACCGATGCCCTGTACCACCCGCCACTGATGCCCCACCTGCTGGTGGAAGGCCTGAACCGCTACAACGATGAGCCCTGCCTCTTCCTGGGGGACAAGGTCGCCACCTACAGGGAGGTACGCGAGACCACCAGCCGGATGGTCCAGGCGCTGCAGTCGAAAGGGCTGGGGGTGGGGAGCCGCGTCGCCGTCATCTCGGCCAACCGGCCGGAGGTCCTGTCCAATATCGCCGCCATGCAGCTCGCCGGATGCATCGGCACACCACTGCACCCCCTGGGCTCCCTGGAGGACCACGCCTATGTGCTGGAGGCGGCGGAGATCGACACCCTGGTCTACGATGCGTCCGTGTTCGAGGCCCACGCCGCCGCGCTGCAGGCGCGGGTGCCGGCGCTACAGAACCTGCTCGGATTCGGTCCCACCGAGGCGGGAGACGACTACCTGGCCCTGGCCGACACCTTCGAGCCACAGCCGCTGGTCGTCCCCGAGGTGCTCCCCCATGAAGTTTCCTCGATCAACTTCACCGGCGGCACCACCGGCAAGCCGAAGGGCGTGATGAGCACCTACAGTGTTACCGCCTATATGACCCAGATCCAGATGGCCGAGTGGGAGTTCCCCGACGAACTGCGCATGCTGATAGCGACGCCACTCTCCCATGCCGCCGCGGCATTCTTCATTCCGGTGTTGCAGAACGGCGGGGCCTTCTACGTCATGCAGGGCTTCAGCCCGGACGAGTTTTTCGACATGGTCGAGAAGCACCGTATCACCTGTACCATGCTGGTCCCCGTGATGCTCTATTTCCTGCTGGATTCCCCCCGGGCCGCAACCGCCGACATGTCCAGCATGGAGACCATCTTCTACGGCGCTTCCCCCATGAGCCCGGCCCGCCTGGCCGAGGGCATCGAAAAGTGGGGTCCGATCTTCTACCAGTTCTTCGGCCAGTCCGAAGCGCCCATGGTGATCGCCAATATGCGAAAGCGTGACCACGACCCGGCGAAACCGGAACGCCTGGCCTCCTGTGGACGCCCCAGCCCGTGGATACACCTGTCGCTGCGGGACCCGCAGGGTAATGAAGTGGCCCCGGGAGAGCCGGGTGAGATCTGCGTGCGCGGCCCGCTGGTCATGAAAGGCTACAAGGACATGCCCGCCGAAACCGCCGAGGCATTCGCCGGCGGCTGGCTGCACACCGGCGATGTGGGCAGGCTGGACGAGGATGGCTTCCTTTACATCGTGGACCGGACCAAGGACATGATCGTCACCGGCGGCTTCAACGTCTTCCCGCGGGAGGTGGAAGACGTACTGGCGACCCATGAAGCCGTTGGACAGGTGGTGGTGATCGGCGTACCCGACGAAAAATGGGGCGAGGCGGTCAAGGCCGTGATAGTGCTCAAGCCGGGCCTCGAGGCCAGCGACGACCTGGTCCACGCCATGCAGGCGCTGGTCAAGGAGGCCAAGGGTTCGGTGCA
>JAHEEV010000043.1:0-15469 GCA_024640505.1 Halieaceae bacterium | reverse complement strand
CCGACGAAAAATGGGGCGAGGCGGTCAAGGCCGTGATAGTGCTCAAGCCGGGCCTCGAGGCCAGCGACGACCTGGTCCACGCCATGCAGGCGCTGGTCAAGGAGGCCAAGGGTTCGGTGCAAGCGCCCAAATCCATCGACTTCGTCGACGCCATCCCGCTGACACCGGTGGGCAAGCCGGACAAGAAGGCCGTGCGGGCGCGGTACTGGGAAGGTTCGCATCGCGGTGTGGGTTAGATTATCCGGGTTATCCTACCGCCGCGGTCAGGCCCTATGATGGGGCGGGACACTCCGTGAATACTTCCATGTAGACTCGCTGCAGCCATCCATGGCTGCAGACGGTCCCGCCCCATCATAGGGCCTGACCGCGGCCTGTTCAGTGCCAGCATTATGAGATCGAGGGTATGCTGATTCTTCAAACCTCATTGCTTTTCCCATGGAGGCTCCCGGTTGGCCCGGCAGAAGCAAGAGCGTCGATAGCCGCGCTGACGATTATTGGCGCTGCTGCAGCCTGCAGCCCGGTGGACGATCCCAGCCTGTTCCCCGAATTCAGCGCTGCAACTGCCGTCCCGGTTCCCGCGAAGGAGGCGACCGGCTACAACCCGCAACGCGATCTCTACTGGGGCGACCTGCACATCCACACCAGCTACTCCACCGATGCCTACACCAACGGCGTGCGGGCCACGCCGGACGATGCCTACACTTTTGCGAAGGGCGGTGAAATCGAACACGCGGGCGGCTACGGGATACGGATGCAGCGACCCCTGGATTTCGCGGCAGTGACCGATCACTCGGAGTATCTCGGTGTCCTGCGCGCAACAGAGCCCGACCTGCCGCTGAACAGGCGGGGCCTGCGGGACCGGTTGCTGAATGACGGGCGCCTGATGAATACCCTGCTGCTGGCCCGCTCCATGCTGGGCTTCGACCTGGAAAACGCCATCGTGCCGGGGTGGGAGGAGATTTCCCGCGGCGCCTGGCGCGCTATCGTCGACACGGCCGAACGGCACAATGACCCGGGGCGCTTCACCGCATTCGTCGGTTACGAGTGGACCTCCATGCCCGGCGAGCGCAACCTGCACCGCAATGTGATCTACCGAGGCGCCCGGGTTCCGGAACTGCCCTTCAGTTCTGTCGACTCGGAGGATCCCCGGGACCTGTGGAGCGCACTGGAGGCCCAGCGTGAAGCCGGCATGGAATCCTTCGCCATACCGCACAATGGCAATGTGAGCGACGGACTGATGTACGACCGGGTAATGTTCGATGGCGGAGCGATGGACACCGGCTACGCCGAGCGGCGCATGCGCAATGAGCCCATCAGCGAGATATTCCAGGTCAAGGGCTCATCCGAAACCCATCCCATACTGTCGAGCGAGGACGAGTTCGCAGGATTCGAGATCTACGACACGGTACTGGCCGTCAGCCAGGATGACGCGTCCCCCCGGGGGGGCTATATGCGCGATGCGCTGCGCACCGGACTGGAACTGTCGCACAGCGAGGGCTTCAACCCCTACCGCTTCGGAGTGATCGGCAGCTCCGATGGCCACAACGCCAGCTCCCCGGTGGAAGAGGACAGCTACCACGGCAAACTGCCGCTGCTGGACGGCAGCGCGGCCATTCGCATGGGCGCGGCAACGTTCTACCCGACGGATATGCCAGGGGGGTTTCGCTGGGGTGCCGCGGGCCTGGCCGCGGTCTGGGCCGAGGAGAATACCCGCGCATCACTGTTCGACGCCATGCGGCGCAAGGAGACCTACGCCACCTCGGGACCGCGTATCGCCGTGCGCTTCTTCGGGGGACGGGGGTTTCCGCCGAACCTGCTGGCACAGGCCGACTGGATCGCGGAAGCGGAGCGCCATGGCGTACCCATGGGCGGCGATCTGCCCGCCGGGGAGGGGCCGCCCACCTTCGTGGTCTGGGCAATGCGCGACCCCCAAAGCGGCAATCTGGACCGGGTGCAGATCATCAAGGGCTGGGTTGATGCATCCGGCGCGTCCCACGAGAAAATTCACGACGTGACCTGGTCCGGTGAGCGCGAAATCGACCCCCATACCGGCAGGCTGCCCCCGGTGGGGAACACGGTGGACCCGGCAAGTGCAACCTACAGCAACAGCATCGGCAGCGCTCAGTTGGCAACCCTGTGGACCGACCCGGAGTTCGACCCCGCCAGGGAGGCGGTTTACTACGCCCGGGTCATCGAGATCCCCACCCCGCGCTGGAGTACCTACGACGCGGTAACGCTCGGCCTGCCCGCCCCGGAGCCCGCCAGTATCCGGGAACGGGCGGTGACGTCGGCGATCTGGTACCGGCCCTGAACCCCGCCGCCCCGCGCGACGCTGGACAAGCGCGGCCCGAACCCCGACCATAATGGCCCCACCGCAGCAGCTACCGGGAGTATGCCACGCCATGTCCGAAGACCCGCCGGAACAGTACAAGGGCCTGACGTTTCCCTGGGGTCGCGCGGCCGATCCCGAACCGGGTTCACCCGTGCAGGTGGCGGACGGTGTCTACTGGGCGCGCTTTTCGATGCCCATGTCCCTGGACCATATCAACCTGTGGCTGCTCGAAGACGGCGATGGGTGGACAGTGGTCGACACCTGCCTGGCGCTGCCGAGCTCTCGGGAGACCTGGGAAAAGCTGTTTAAGGGCTTCATGCAGGGCAAACCCGTCACCCGGGTAATCTGCACCCACCTGCACCCGGACCACGTGGGGCTTGCCGGCTGGCTGACGGATCGTTTCGACTGCGAGTTGTGGATGTCGCGGGAGGAATTCCTGATGTGCCGGGCCATGGCATCGGATACCGGTCGCCCCGCCCCGGACGTGGCCCTGCGCTTCTACCGGGCGGCGGGTTACGAGGAGGAGCAGTTGGGGCGATACAAGCAGAAATTCGGCAATTTCGGCCGCGCCATCGCTCCCCTGCCCGACAGCTTCCGGCGACTGGTGGACCGGGACACCATCACCATCGGCGGTCGCTACTGGCAGGCGATCGTCGGTCGCGGCCACTCCCCGGAGCACGTCTCACTCTACTGCCCGGGGCTCAAGCTGCTGATCTCCGGCGACCAGGTACTCCCCCGGATCACGCCCAACGTCAGCGTGTTCCCGACCGAGCCCAAGGGGGACCCGCTGCAGGAGTGGCTGAGCTCGAGCGCCAGGATCCGCGAGATTCTCCCCGACGACCTGCTGGTACTGCCGGCCCACGAGGCACCGTTTTTCGGCCTGCACGTGCGCCTCAGCCAGTTGATCGAGTCACACAACAGCGACCTGAGAGGGCTGTTCGCGTATCTCGAGGAGCCCAAGCGCGCGGTGGACTGCTTCCCCGCACTGTTCAAAAGCGAGATCGATGCGGATTCACTGGGCCTGGCCACGGGGGAGACCATCGCCCACCTCAACTGCCTGCTGGGCCGCCGCCGAATCACCCGCACCCGCGACGACAGCGGCGTGGACTGGTACCGGCAGATTCCGGAGACGGCGGAAGCGGATGAAGATTCCGCGCAGGGAAAAACGGCCAGGGCCACTTAACCCTGTTTGAGTCGGCCCTGGGCAGGACCCTGGCGGGGAAACATGTGCCAGGGCCGAATGAACCCGGCCCTGAGACATCTCCCCCTTCTGTCCCCTGCTCTAGGCCGCCTTCTCAGCCGGCTGCAACGGCACGATTTCCGCCGGCGCCCGCCGATGAAAATCGCCCAGGTCCGGTTCCGCCATCTCCTTCTCCCACTGCTGCCAGGAATAGGGCCACAGGGCGGGATCCCCGTCCTCGTCCAGGTACCAGCTCTGGCAGCCACCGACCCACACCGTATTGGCCATACCTTTCCGCAGGTGTGCGTTGAAGCGTGCCTTGGCGTCCTCCGTGGCCTCCACAGTCTCGAGGGTACCGGATCGCCAGCGGTCGATCAGTTTCAACACGTACTGAGACTGCACTTCGCTCATGGCGATGACCGAGTAGTTGCCGATGGGGGTGTTGGGTCCCAGCATCAGGAAGAAGTTGGGGAAGCCCGGCAGGCAGACCGAGCGGTAGGCCTGGACCTTCTTCGACCAGGCTTCGTCAATGGACAGTCCGTCACGGCCGCGTAGATCCATCGGCCGCATGAAGTTGAAGGGGCTGAAACCGGTAGCCAGGATCAGCACGTCCAGGTCGTGTTGGTTGCCGTCCCGAGTGGTCACGCCACCTGCTTCGATGTGGTCGATGCCATGGGTCTCCAGGTGGACGTTTTCCCGCTGGACCGCCTCGTAAAAGGTATTGCTGAAGATCAGCCGCTTACAGCCCACCGGGTAGTCCGGTGTGAGCTTGGCCCGCAGCTCCGGATCGCGCACGCTCCTGCGCAGGTTGCGCTTGGTCAGCCAGCTGATCACCGCGTGGTTGAGCTTGCTGCCAGTGACGGCCTTGCTGAACGTATTGCGAAACAGGAAGGCAGACACATTCGCGGTCCTGTCCATCCGCTTGGGGTTGGCGCGCATGCGGGCCTTTTCCGTCTCCGAGTAATCGTGATCAGGCAGCGGGCAGATCCACTGGGGGGTACGCTGGAATACCGTCAGGTGACCGGCGGTTTTGGCGATCTCGGAAATCACCTGGCAGGCCGTGGAGCCCGTACCGATGATGCCCACGCGCTTGCCCGCCAGGTCCACGTCGTGATTCCAGCGCGCGGTATGCCACATGGCGCCGCCGAAACTGTCCAGCCCCTTGATCTCCGGGTAGGCCGGGTGGTGCAGGATGCCGGTGGCGGCCACCACGAAATCGACCACGAACTCGTTACCCTTGCTGCTCGTCAGATACCACTTGCCGTCACGGTAATGGCTCTTGTCCAGGGACTCGTTGAAACGTACCTGGTCGGTGATGCCGTATTCATTCGCCACCTGCTGGAAATAGTCCTGGATCTGCTCGCCATGGGCCATACGGTGGTTCCATTCCGGGTTCCGGCGAAACGCATAGGTGTACATGTGGGAGGGGACATCACAGGCTACGCCCGGGTAGGTGTTCTCCCGCCAGGTACCACCGACCTTGTCGGCTTTCTCCAGGATCGTGATATCGGAGATACCCGCTTCACGCAGCTTGATGGCCATCAGGATGCCGGTCATGCCGGCGCCTATCACCGCCACGGAGGGATTGCGCGTATTGCTGTTGTCCATGTCGTTATCCTCTTTCGGAGTCTGTTACTTCGATAGGACCATCCTAGGGGGAATCCGTCATCGGGCGAATATTCGTGCAGGACAAAAACTTATGAGTTACGGACAAGAGTCGTTAGGATAGGACCATGGGGACCTCTCCGACAGCACTTGCCCACCATATCAAGGCCCTGCCGCCGGCACTCCGGGCCATGCAGGAACTGGGCTATAGCGCCGATGACTGCCTGAAGGGCACCGGGTTGACGGAGGCCGACCTTGCCAACCCGGCGCTGGAGATAGCGTTCAGCCTGGAGCAGGAGTATCGCTTCCATCGAAACCTGCTCGCGCTGACCGGGGATCCGCAACTGGGCCTGAAGCTGGGCAAAGCCTACAAAGTCGAGTCCTACGGGCTGCTGGGCTATGCCTTCATGAGTGCCCCGACCCTGCGCCACGCTCTGATTCTCATCCGCAATTACGGCCCCCTGTCCTTCACCCTGTTCAGAATCGACTTCGAGGTCGAGGGCAGTGCCGCCAGCCTGCGTTTTTACCCCGACCGCGGCATCCCGGAGGACCTGCTGGCCTTCTACATCGACCGCGACCTGACCGCAGCTGCCTTCGGCGGCGAAACCGCCTTGCAGCGCCAGCTTCCCCTCCGGGAAGTCGTGGTCATGCACGACGGCGGGGACAGGCGGACCAGCTATGAGGAACATTTCGACTGCCCGGTCTCATTCGCCGGCAACTTCTCGGCACTGATCATGGATGCGGCGCTGCTCGACGCCCCCATGCCCCTGCGCGACCCGGAAACGTCCGCCATGTGCCAGCAACAATGCCAGTTGCTGCTGGCACGCATGAGCAAGAGCAGCGGGTTTGCCGAACAGGTGCGGAGCCTGATCGTCGCCCGGCCGGGATTTTTTCCGGATATCGATTACGTCGCGGAAAAGCTCACTATGACCAGCCGCACGTTGCGACGACGACTCGCGGCGGAGAACAGCAGCTACCAGCAGATTCTCGGGGATGTTCGCTACCAGCTGGCGAAAGAGTACCTGGCCACCAGCACACTGCCGCTGGAGGAGATCGCGATTCTGCTCGGCTACAGCGCCCCGGGAAATTTCACCCACGCATTCAAACGCTGGCACGGCAGTTCACCGCGCCAGTTTCGACAGGAGTTCCGTTGATATGCTGCAGACACTGAAGGTATGGGCTTTCCGCAAGTACTACCGGTTTATCAGCGCCCGGGGCTGGCGAGGTCACCACAGTGAAATCCACTGGGGTGCGCTGGAAATGCCCTCCCCCGCCGGCCCCATCCATGGGCGGATCTATAACAGCGCCGCGGGGGCCGACAAGCCGGTCATCGTCTACTTTCACGGTGGCGGCTGGGTCATCGGCGACCTGGAGACCCACCACCCCTTCTGCCAGGAACTGAGTCAGCGCTGTGACTGCACGGTCATCGCCGTGGACTATCGCCTGGCGCCGGAACACCCGTTTCCCGCCGCCCCCGATGACTGCCTGGCCGCGGTCGCGTGGATAGCGGATCACCTCGGCGATTTCGGCCCCTCCAACGGACAGTTGGTGATTGCCGGGGACAGTGCCGGCGGCAACCTGGCTGTCTGCACCTGCCTGGCACTGGACGACGCGACCCGGGAAAAGATCGCCGGCACACTGGTGATCTACCCCGTGGTCGATCACTACAACGCGGGGTTCCCCTCCTACGTGGAACGGGCGACCGGCCAGACGCTCACCAGCAACATCGTGCGCTGGTTCTGGGACACCTACCTGGCCGGTATCGATCACCGGGGGCCGGAGGCCGCACGCGCCTTTCCGCTGCAGGCTGGCAGCCTGGCATCACTTCCGGCCACCCTGCTGGTTACGGCGGAGTACGATCCACATCGAGACGAGGGCAAGGCGTTTTCCGACCGCCTGCGCGAAGCTGGAGTGAATGTTCACTATCGCCACTTCGCCGACGCTGCGCACGGTTTTGCCTGCTCGGAGGGGCCCGGTAAAGACCACCGGGCACTGCTGGATGACGTGACTGCCTGGCTGGCAGGGCTGGGTTGAGCCGGGCGTAATCGCGACCTGGCTTCGGGGATAGGCAGGAGGGTCTGGCGTCGGGCCCCAGCGCCGCACGCTCCCGCTAATCCTCTCCCAGAAAGGCCTTCAGGTGAGCTTCGACACTGCGGGCCAGGGCGTGCAGGTCGTACCCGCCTTCAAGGGATGAAACGATGCGCCCCCCCGCGCTGCGGTCGGCCTGGTCACACAAACGCCGGGTCACCCAGGCAAAATCCTGGTCGACCAGGCCCAGCCCGCCAAGGGGATCCGCCTGATGGGCATCGAATCCCGCCGAGACCAGGATCAACTGGGGCGCAAAGGCCTCCAGCCGCGGCAGCCAGTGCCGCTCCACCTGCTCGCGAAATACCGCTCCGGCAGCGCCCGCGGCAAGGGGTGTATTGAGGATATTGGGTGCGGCCTCCCCGTCTCCGGTATACGGATAGAACGGGTGCTGGAATGTGGAGCAGAACAGAATGCGCTGATCACCGGCCACGATATCCTCGGTACCGTTGCCGTGGTGCACGTCGAAATCGACGATGGCCACCCGCTCGAGTCCGTGGACGTCCAGCGCGTGGCGCGCCGCAATGGCGATATTGTTAAAAAAGCAGAAACCCATGGCCCGGTCGTGCTCAGCGTGGTGTCCCGGTGGCCGTACCCCACAGAAGGCCTGGCTCGCCTTACCCGCCATCACCAGATCCACTGCAAGCACCGCGGCCCCGGCGGCGCGTAGGGCCGCGTCCAGGCTGTGAGGATTCATGGCGGTATCCCCATCGAGCCAGGCCAGGCCGGACTCGGGATTCTCTGCATGGATCCTGTCGATATAGGCCGCGTCGTGACAGCGGGACAACTGCTCCCGCTGGGCCAGCGGTGCGTCGTGGTGGTGCAGGGCCATGTCCAGCCCCGACGCGATGAGGCGGTCGTTGATGGCACTCAGGCGCGCCGGCTGCTCCGGATGATGTGAGCCCATCTCGTGCAGGAGGCAGTCCGGGTGTGAAATATAGGCAATCGCCACGGGTTGGCTCCACTAAAAATCACGTCAAACTGCCAGCGACGCAGGCAGCCCATCCCCTTCAGGAACAGGGGCACAAACCCAGTCTATAATGACTGCCACTCTACCGAAAGAGATCCTCCCACCAACCGGACCGGACGCACCATGAGAAAACACTACCTCCAGAAAGTTTTCGAGCCGGAATCCGTGGTCGTGGTCGGGGCGTCTGACCGGGAAGCGTCGGTCGGTGGCCAGGTACTGCGCAATCTCACCGAAGGCGGTTTTGCAGGGGAAATTTACCCGGTCAATCCGACACACGACACCGTGCAGGGCATGAAATCCTATGCCTCCGTCAAGGATATCGACCGCACGATAGACCTGGTCGTGATCACCATCCCGGCCCAGTCTATTCCGCCGGTGATGCATCAGTGCGGTGAGCAGGGTGTAGGCGCGGTCATCATCATATCGGCCGGCTTTGGCGAAGTCGGTGACCGGGGGCTCGCCCTGCAGGCTGAAGTGCTCGATATCGCGCGCACCTATAACATACCCCTGGTGGGCCCCAACTGCCTCGGGGTGATCCGACCCCGCGTGGGCCTCAGTGCCAGTTTTGCCAAAAGCCGGGTGCCTACCGGCCGGGTGGCCCTGGTCGCACAGTCCGGCGCCTTCTGCACCGCCCTGCTCGACTGGGGCGCCTCCAAGGGTTTCGGCTTCTCTGCCGTGGCCTCGCTCGGCGCCACCGCCGACGTCGGCTTCGGCGAAGTCCTGGATTTTCTCGCCGTGGACCCGGAGACCCGCAGCATTCTGCTGTATATCGAGGGTATCTCTGATGCCCGCTCTTTTCTCAGCGGCCTGCGGGTGGCCGCACGCCTGAAGCCTGTCATCGTGGTGAAATCGGGACGCAGCGAAAGCGGCACGCGCGCGGCCGTATCCCATACCGGCGCACTGGTGGGCGGGGACGAGGTATTTGACGCCGCCCTGCGGCGCGCCGGCGCGGTGCGCGTGACCACGGTAAGCCAGTTATTCGCGGCAGCGCAGACGCTGGCGTCCGATACCCGCGTCCTGGGATCGCACCTGGCCATCCTGACCAACGGCGGGGGCCCCGGCGTCATGGCCGCGGACCGGGCATCCGACCTGGAAGTGCCGCTGGCCACCTTGTCACCGGAGAGCGTCAAGCGACTGAGCGAGGCGCTGCCCGCCCACTGGTCCCATACCGATCCGGTAGACATCCTGGGGGATGCGGACAGCGAGCGTTACGGGGCTGCGACCGGCATCCTGCTGGCCGACAGCAATGTGGACGGGCTGCTGGTTCTCCTCACGCCCCAGGGGATGACCGATCCCACGGCCTGCGCGGAGGCGGTCGTCGCGGCTGCCGGGGATACCCGCAAGCCGGTGCTGGCCTGCTGGATGGGAGAGGATCTGGTGCAGGAGGGACGCGAGCGTTTCAAGGCTGCCGGCATTCCGCACTTCGCCAGCCCCGAGGGCGGGGTGGACGCCTTCGGTTATCTCGCGGCCTACCAGCAGAACCAGAATGCCCTGCTACAGGCGCCCCCGCCTCTCTCCCGGCAGGAAAAACCCGACGTGGAAGGGGCCCGACTGATCATCCAGAACGCCATGAGCGAGCACCGGCAGACACTCAGTGCCACGGAGGCCAAGGCGGTATTGCGGGCGTTCCGGATTCCCGTTTCCCCCAGCATCAACACCACGTCGGCAGCCGATGCGCTGGTAGCCGCCGAAAGTCTGGGCCTGCCGGTCGCCATGAAGATCAACTCGCCCGACATCCCGCATAAAACGGATGTGGGCGGCGTCAGGCTGAACGTCAATGAACCCCATGCAGTGCGCCGGACTTACCGGGAGATGTCCGAGAGTGTGCAATCGCAGTTCCCCGATGCCCGGCTGGTCGGGATCAGCATAGAACCGATGCTGGACAAGCCCCATGCCAGGGAGGTCATGGTCGGTATTGCCCGCGACCCGATCTTCGGCCCGGTAATCAGCTTCGGGGCAGGCGGTACCGCGGTCGATATCTTTGCCGACAGCCAGGTGGCCCTGCCGCCGCTGAACGAGTACCTCTGCCAGGACCTGATTGCCAGAACCAAGGCGGGCCGGCTGCTGAAACAGTTCCGCAACCTGCCGGAAGTGGACACCGGGCCGCTCGTGGACGTGCTGATGCGGGTTTCGGAGATGGCCTGCGAACTGCCCGAATTGCAGGAACTGGACATCAATCCCCTGCTGGTCGACGAAGACGGCGTAACCGCCGTGGATGCGCGCCTGGTCGTGGGGACGCCCCAGACCACGACCGCCCATTACGGGCACATGGCGATACACCCCTATCCGCCGGAACTGGAAACCATGTGGCACCTGAACGATGGCACGGACATCCTGGTCAGGCCGATCCGCCCGGAAGACGCCATCATCGAAAAGAGCTTCGTGGAAAACCTGTCCGTCGAGAGCCGCTATTTTCGCTTCATGTCACCCATTCACGAGGTGAGCAGGCAGATGCTGGCGCGTTTCACCCAGATCGACTACGACCGGGAGATGGCGCTGGTGGCTGTACTCGACGAGGGATCTGCAGAGGCCCGCATCATCGGTGTCGCCCGCTATGTCAGCAATCCCGACGGACAGTCCTGTGAGTTCGCGCTCACGGTGGCTGACGACTGGCAGGGCAAGGGCATAGGCCGCCAGTTGATGCAACGACTGATGACCTTTGCGCGGGACCGCGGCCTCCAGATCATGGAGGGGGATGTACTGAGCCGCAACCATAAAATGCTGCGCCTGTGCACGGCTCTCGGGTTCCGCAAACTGCACCACCCGGACGACCCCGAGATCACCGCGGTCAGGCGTCACCTTTGAAGCCTGCCCGGCGGGGACGGGCCGCTCAGTCCGTAATCCGGGCCAGGATCGAGACCACGCTCTCCTTGTCCAGCAGCCGGGGAACCGGATAGGCGGAACCCTCCTTCACGGCCAGGTCTGCCAGGTAATCGTAGTCCTCCCGCCGGATCAGGTCCGAGTGGTCGGGAATGCCCACGTCGGTGCGCAGGTCCCGTACAGCGTCGATGAAGTGATGGGCCAGTTGCCCGGGATCTTCACCCTCGCGCCCCACACCCACCAGGACCGCCAGCTCGGCGAGTCGCTGCCTGGCCTCCTCGCGACAGAAGTCCAGGACGTGGGGCAATACCAGGGCGTTGGCCAGCCCGTGGGGAATGCCGTACCGGCCCCCCAGCTGGTGGGCGATGGCGTGCACGTTACCCACGTTGACCTGGTTGATCGCCAGACCGGCATAATAGGCGCCCAGGCACATACCCTCCCGCGCAGCCCGGTCGTCGCCATTGTGGTAGGCCCGCGCCAGGTTCTCGAAAATCAGCCTGACCGCGATCCGTGCGTCCTCCAGCCTTGTGCCCCGCTCCCAGGTGCCGATATAGGCCTCGATGCCGTGCGTCAGGGCATCCATGCCGGTCGCTGCGGTGATATGCGGCGGCAGGCCCATGACCAGGTCGGCATCCAGGGCGATCGCGGTCGGCAACAGGGTCGCACCGGAAATAACCCCCTTCTCGTGTGTCTCATCGTCGGAGATGACGGCACCCTGGGTGGCCTCCGAGCCGGTACCGGAGGTGGTGGGAATCGCATAGATCTTCAGGATTTCGTGCTTCACCTTGCCGAAGCCCACCCAGTCCGCCGGGTCATCATTACTGGTTGCAGCGGCAGAAATAATCTTGGCGGCATCCATCGCGGAACCGCCGCCGACGGCGAGGATGACGTCGCTGCCGTTCTGTCGCAGTACCGCAACGCCCTCGGCGACCTGGTTGTAGGTCGGGTTGGGCAGTACGCCATCGTAATAGGCGACTTCCACGTCCGACTCCAGCAGGGCAGCGATCGCCTGGTCGACCACCCCCAGTTCACGCAGCGGCCTGTCGGTGACCACCAGCACCCGACGCGCACCCGTGGCGATAATGTGGTTGCACAGATGCCGGGCGCTGCCTCCGCCCAGGAAAGCCCGGTGTTGGGTGGGAGGCGCAAACTTCACCATCACCCGCACCAGCAGGAAATACAGGTTGTGCACTATTTTTCGCATGAACATCGGCATGGGCCGCTCCGGTTTACTGGGGTGTGCAAAGGGTACTTTGCGGTCACGGGATAGTAGCACCTCGGGTTGCGTCGCGCGCATTTTCAAACGAGACACGCACCATCCGCTCAACTACACTTACGGCGATGACTACGGAGAACGGGAGACATCGATGCGACACCCAGTGCAGTCGGGCGCGATCGCCATACTCATGACGCTAGGCGCCAGTGCTCTGGCAGCCGACCGGGAAGAGGAGGGCCGACAGGCCTACGAGGCCACCTGTGCCCGATGTCACGACACCGGCATCATGGACGCACCTGTCACCAGCAACCCGGACGACTGGGAGGGCCGCTCGGACCTGTGGGAGGCCGTGCTGTTCGAACACGCCCAACTGGGCTATATTCGCATGCCTGCCAAGGGCGGCGCTAAAGATGCCAGCGACTACGATGTCGAGGCCGCGGCCGAGTACATGATCAAGACCGCCAAGCCGGACCACCCCAGCGACTGACACCGGCCGCTGAACAGGGCCGAACCCTGGCTACCACAACCACAAACTGCGAGAGATAACCGATGAAATTTCCTGTGATTTGCACCGCCGCCCTCGGGTTGCTGGCCGCGTCATCCCTGACCCTGGCCGCAGAAGACGACGCCGCAGGCCGCCAGGCCTACGAGGCAAACTGCGCTCGCTGCCACGACTCCGGGATCATGGGCTCACCCATGACCAGCAATGCGGAAGAGTGGGAGGGTCGCCTGCCCGTCACCGAGGCATCGCTGCAGCACCACCTCGATAAGGGACTGCTGCGCAATGGCGTCGACGATGACGCCAAGGCGGCAGTAGCCTACATGGCGAAGATGCTCAACCCGGCGGAGTAAACCCGCTCCTCAATCCCGTTTTGGCCCGCCGCTGGTGCCCGGCCAGCGTGAGCCCGAAATCGTGTCCACGAAAGGGAGAAAGCCTTCGGGGTCCAGTTTCCCCGCCAGCTTCATCTCCCGGTCCAGGAATATCGGCCACCACAGGTGGGCCGATACCTGTTCGCGCATCGGCAACAGGCTGGCCAGCGGGTCCCAGGGGCTGTCACGCAAAACCAGCTCCCCCTGAACCTCTTCCCGCCAGGCCGTCCCGTAGCGGCTGCGCACATGCACCACGTGGGGGGGGAAGTCGTAACCCGTAGCGGGGCCTCCGACGCTCACTGCGCGGGATACCTTGATCCACCATTCGTTGTGATCGAACTCGTCGGGTATTTCCGCCGGACCGGTGGAGACACCCTTGAACTCGACGAAGGTATAGCCCTGGTGCGTACAGCGAGCGCTGACCTGCGGCCCCAACCGATAGTATTCCGTGGTACAGGGGTACTTGGGCTGGCCATTGGTCTCCTGGCTGATGAAAATAGCCGACTCCTGGTCGATGCCATAACCCAGGGTGTACTCCCCCTCGATCCCGTTATAGTTAGCCGCTACCGCCGTCACGATTCCGTACTCGGGTTCGTCCGGCACCGGAAAGTTATAGATCGTCAGTATCACATGCGGGTCGGCCCCGGGTTCGATGCCCGGGGGCAGCAGGGCTGCGATCCGGTCGGCATCAGTCCGATAGATGATCTTGAGCATGGGCCAGTTGACGATATCGCCCGGGTTACCCTGAGGAGCACCTGATTCATTGGACATGATTTTCACCTTGTGGCTGTTGATGGCTGAACGCGGGTGTGCTCCTGACTGCTCAGGCAATCTCCCGCTTGTCATTCTCCGTTAAGTAAAACTGGCGCACCCACTTGCGGAAAGTCACCAGGGTCTCGTCTCCCTTGCAGAATACCGGGCGGCGCTTGTGTACCTTGTTAGCCCAGATCGGGTAGTCGTCCCCCAGGCCTTCGATAATTCCTTTCATCACGTCGTCACCTGCCGCGTCCTCGATTTCACGACGCACCACGAGTGTCCATCGCATCAACGTCTCGTGACGACTCACGGGTTGGGCGCTGTTGTACATGACCATTTCGGCATTGGGGCCGTACGTAGTCCGCACCTTGGCGAACCCGGGGCTGTAGGTAATGGCGTGCAGGTGGTTGGGGAAGTCCGCGCTGGCCATCTCCGAGTGCAGGTGCATGGTACGGCCATCGGGATCGATAGTGACGCTGGATTCCGGGACTTCCATCTGCTTGTGCACGTACTGGAAGTGGACCGGGTCACAGGAGTTCTCACAGATGTCCTGCACATGCGCCGGCACCAGGTGCTCGGTATACCGAGGCTCCGTCCAGTTGGGATCGTCCAGCTCGGGCAGGTCCGGCAGGTCCCACTGGGGCGCCGTATTTTCCGGGTGAAACCACACGTATATCTCGCCGTTCTTCTCCTCGGTATGCCAGGTGCGGATCCTCGCCCGCTCGGGGATCTCCTCGCAGTAGGGAATTTCCAGGCAGACGCCATCGGTACCGAAGCGCCAGCCGTGAAAGGGACAGCGGATGGACTCGCCAACCACGCGCCCCTCTACTCCCAGATGGGCGCCAAGGTGCGGGCAAAAAGCGTCTTGCAGTGCCGGCACGCCACTGCGGGTGCGGTACAACACCAGTTCCCGGTCGAAAGCCTGTACGGCCTTCACCTCCCCTACCAGCAGCTCGCGGGAACGGGACACCGAGTACCATCCCATAGGAAATTCGGGCGTTGTGTTGGTCTTTGATTCACAGGCTTCGACGATTGTCATGCTGTCTCTCCGCGCTGACTTGCATACTCAGTTGAACAGGGATGTGTCGGGACCGATCTCGTCGGCGACCGCCTGCAGCCGCTGGCGATCGAGCCCGTAAAACTGCACGGCGTTTTCCCCAAGTATCCTGCGGCCATCTGCCTCGGGGAAGTTGCCGAAATTGTCCTTGAGGTACTGGGCCGTGTTGGGCCAGCTCCCCTCGGGATGCGGGTAGTCACTGCCCCACATGATCTTCTCCACGCCGATCTCGTCCCGCAGGTCCAGGTCCGGACGCAGCACGCAGGAGGCGCCAATACCCACATTGCGCTGGAAGTACTCGCTGGGTTTCATGGAAAGGTGCTTGCGGAAATTGCCCAGCTTGGCGGAGATCTGGCCCTCGGTGTGGTGAAAGTCCATGAGTCGCAGCCAGGGCGGGAGCATGAACATGGTGCCCCCCTCGACGATCATCACCTTCAGTTTCGGGAAACGCTCGAATACCCCGCCCCAGATCATGAAGGTCAGGGGCCGGTAAAGCCACCACATCACTTCGGACACATAGATGCCCATGGCGCCCGGGAGTTCGTCGCGCCTGTCCTCCTCCGGAAAGTTCTGGCCGA
>JAHEEV010000042.1:8426-25004 GCA_024640505.1 Halieaceae bacterium | reverse complement strand
AGCGCGGGGAAAGCGCGGGCTGCCCTTTTGGGTACCAGGTAGTACTGCGGCATGGGATCCGACTCAGGGGCGGGCGCCGGTGGACCGGAAAATGATGTCCCAGAACGGGGAACTGACCCCGTAACGCCCGACTTCCCCGGAATAGTGATGCTTGAGGTGGTAGTGTTTCAGGTACTTCGCCGCCGGACTCTTCATCGGAAAATGGTGAGTGGCATAGTGGATGTAGTCATAAATGAGATAGCCGACGATGAAGAAGGCGCAGAACGGTTCGATCCAGGGGGAGGGAATTACCAGCCCGAAAAGGAGATACAGGATCGCCATGATCGGTATAGCGCCGGAGGGCGGCATAACCAGGCGGGTCTTGTCCCGCGGGTCGTCGTGATGATTGCCGTGAAAGAGGTAGACCAGCCACTTGCCCGCGCGACTGCGAGCGGGGTAATGAAACAGGAACCGGTGCAGGCAGTATTCGGTCAGCGTCCAGGTAAACACACCCAGAATCCCGATTCCCAGTACCGGCAGTAGCGGCAGGTTGTGCAGCGTAAAGCTGCGCCACAGGAGCCACAGGACCACCGGGGCCCAGACCAGCAGGGGAACTATGGGGTGCACATGGGTCAGGCGCTCCAGAAAATCGTTCTGGAACAGGCGGATGGATTGATGCTCTCGGCTATGCTGCATGGGAATCATTCTCCGTCTCGATCACTGCCGGTTGCGCAGCGTTATCAGGACGCTTGGGCCACAGGCGCTTCGAACAGAACCACTCTTCCGGGTGTTGGTGGATCCAGCTTTCGAACAGCTGGTGAACCTGCCGGATCATATCAGTAGCCTGGTCGGTCATACAGTCGTCCGGATTGGTGGGGACAACCGGTGGATGGAAGGTGACCCTGAATCTGGCGCCCTCGAGCCGCTCCACCTGCGAAGGTATGAGGTCGCATTTAAACTTCAGGGCCAGGCGGGCGGGGACGATGGTTGTGAGCTTATCCCTGCCAAAGAACGGTACCGGTTTGCCCTCGTCCACCCGACGATCCATCACCATGGCGACAGTGCGCCCCTTGTTGAGTGCCTTGACCAGCAGGCGCGTACTGTTGTCCCGGGGTAACAGCTCGCAGTTAAGCGCGGCCCTGGATTCGAGCAACATGCGATCCAGCCAGGGGTTGACGGGAGGCGAGTACAGGCAGGCACTGGCAATGCCCAGCCTCGCCATGCCTAACGCATTCACTTCCCAGTTGCCCAGGTGGGCCCCGACCACGACTGCCGGCTTTCCCGAATTGCTGAAGGTGCGCTCGGGATCCCGCACCACGACCTCGAGCCGTTCGCCCTGATCTTCACGGAGCAACGCGCCCAGGTGGGGGTATTCGCCCAGAACCCGCCCGGCATTGCGCCAGGAAGCCCGGACCAGCTGACTGATTTCTTCGGGGGATTTCTCCGGAAAGGCGATCCGGAAATTTTCCTCGAAGATGGCAGTCTTGCGCCTCATCAGCGGACCGATAATCCCGCCCACCCGGGAGCCGAGTGAGGAGGACCAATCCACCGGCAACAGGCTGAAAAACTTGACCAGGCTCCACACCAGGGCGAAATCCAGGCTCCACAGCAGGCGCTGCACGAAACGGTGTTCGCGGGCGATTTTGCGCAGGGAGTTGCCAATGATAAATTCAGCCAAAACCGTCAAACCTGGGATAGCGGGGTCTACAGGGTCGACATTGTATCGAAAAAAGCGGGCGCCTACTTACCGGGCTTGCCTGTCAAAGTACCGCATCCCGGATCTGCTCGAGCCCCACCTGCAGCGGTATCTGCGGCAGCCAGCCGGTGGCTGCGGTGATTTCGGTATTATTCACCACCCAATCGGGGTGGCGCAGCTCCCTCAATTTTGCGGGAGTCAGCATGGGCGCATAGCCCAGCAGGCGGGACAGTCCCAGATTGCTCGCTGCCAGCGCATCCAGCACCCGGGAAGGCAAGCGCACCAGGCGGACCTTCCGCTGCCAGACGACAGCAGCCACGGCGGCCATCTCGTGCCAGTCGTAGCCTCCGGCTTTGCCATCATCGAGCGCAAAGGTGCGATGCGCCAGAGCGGGCTGCCGCAGGCAGGCCAGGATCGCGCTCACCAGGTCGTCCACGTGGATCAGCGAGACCCTGGCTGCGGGATCCCCCGGCACCGGTGCGATGCCTCGCGCCATCCACAGAAATACCGGCAACATCTCCTTGTCGCCGGGCCCATACACGGGCGGCGGGCGGATAATGGCCCAGTCGAGGCCCCCGGCATCCGCACCCAGACACTGTTCGGCCAGGTATTTGCTCCGGGCATACCAGGACAGTTCGGGCTCCCGGGCGGCCAGGGACGATAGCAGCAGTAATCCGGGTGCCTCAGGGCGGGTATCCATCACCCGCAGCAGGTTCTGCAGGCCTTGCAGGTTGGTGTGATCAAAGGATTGCTGGGAGTTGCCCCGTACGGCGCCGGCACAGTGGACGACCACATCGCAGTTCCCGGTGAGGGTCCGCAGCTGGTCGAGGTCGTCCAGGTCACCCGGTACCAGGGTAACCCCGGCGGCCGAGAGGTCCCGGGCGCGGGACGTGTCGCGCACCAGCGCAGTGACAGCGTACCCATCGGCCCTGAGCCGGGAGCAGAGCGCCCGCCCGATAAAGCCGGTTGCACCGGTAACGGCGATCCGGTTTCGCGCTGCGCTCAAGGGGTCAGGCTGAGGCCACCATGAGACGGTCTTTCTCCACTACCTCTTCCAGCTGCTCGATTTCACGGGCGGCAATGAAGCTGAGTCGCGCCTTGGCGCGGGAGAGTTTTCCGGAGGAGGTTTTGGGCAGAGACCGATTGGGCACGAGTTCCACCTCGCAGTCCAGGCTCAGTTCCATGCGGATAAGGGCCGTCAGGCGGCGCTCGAGGTTGGTGCGCCTGGCCGGGTCTGTTTCACGACACTGCACCAGCAGAACACACTGCTCATCCCCCTCAGCGCCCGGCGCTGAAAAAGCGAGCGCATCTCCCACCCGAACTTCCGGCTGCGTTTCGGCGATATGCTCCAGGTCCTGAGGCCAGATGTTGCGGCCGTGAATGATAATCAGGTCCTTCTTGCGCCCGGTGATGGTGATCATGCCATCGACCAGGTACCCGATATCCCCCGTATTGAGCCAGCCGTCTTCCGACAGGGCATCGGCGGACTCCACCGGCAGATTGAAATAACCGGACATGACGCTGGGGCCACGCACATGGATGACACCGCTTTTCCAGTCATCCAGGCTGACGCCGTTTTCATCCCGGACTTCCACCTCATAACTGGGCAGCGGCCGGCCGCAATTGACAAAATGGCGGCCGCGACCCGTGTGATCACCGTCTTCCATCAGCACCACTTCATGGGCATCCGCCAGGCGATCACTGTCGACATGGTGCGTGGTAAACCCCTGGTCCAGCGCTGAAAAACTGATACCAAGGGTACATTCGGCCATACCGTAGCAGGCGGTGAAAGCGCGCTCATCGAAGCCGGCGGGAGCCAGCCTGTCGGCAAAGTACTGCAGGGTCTGCGGGCGAATCATTTCGGCGCCAATGCCGGCGACCCGCCAGTGGCTCAAGTCATACTGCTCTATGTCGGAATCCCGCAGGCGGCGGGCACAAAGGTCATAGCCGAAGGAAGGTGCAAAGGAAATGGTGGCGCGGGACTGGGTCATCAGCTTAAGCCATTGACGGGGGCGCATGGCGAATTCCAGGGTATCCAGATAATCCACCGAGATCTGCGCAGCCACCGGCACCAGCACGAACCCCACCAGGCCCATGTCGTGGTAGAAGGGCAGCCAGGACACCAGGCGGTCTTCCTCGGTGATGCGGAGGCCGTCCACGATCATGCCGCGGATATTGGCCATCGCGGTGCGATGCGTGATCACTACACCTCGGGGAAAGCGGGTACTGCCGGAGGTGTACTGGATGTAGGAAATATCGTCCGGATCAATTCGGGGCAACGTGCCAGTCCCCGCCGGCAGCGCATGAAATTCCTCGGGCGTGGCCACCATCCGCAGGTTCAGGCCTTCACCCGCCTCCTGCAGGAAACTGAGGTAGCCTTCCGGCGATACGGCGATGGCGGCGTCACTGGCCTCTAGCAGGCGCTGCAACTGGGCGACGTAGCCGCAGTGGGCACCCACCTTGACCGATGCAGGCAGCGCAACCGGGATCAGGCCCGCATACTGGCAGGCATAGAAAAACTTAACGAATTCAGGATCTGTTTTCGCCACCAGCGCCACGCGGTCGCCCTTGTCGAGCCCCAGACCCAGCAGCTTGTCGGCCAGCGCCAGACTCTGCGCCCGGAGCTCGCGGTAGGGAAGGCTGGCGTAGATGCCCCCACGGCCGGTGAAGAAATTGGCACCCGTTTCACCCCTGGCCGCATAATCGAGGGCCTCTGTCAGGGTCGCGAAATCGGCGGGGTTGAAGGGCAGTGCATGGGATGTCGGCGTGGCGGCGAGCTGCAAAGTTTCATTCCTCTGGCAATAAAGTGGCGGTGACAGCTATTAATTGTTGATGTTCAGGCCCGGTACCGGTTTACAACTGCCGATCACCACCCATCGCTTTTAAGCTTGTCACCGGCCCGCCTATCATTTTTTGTTTGAACCTGAGCGGGTTGCGAGCCATACCAAGCTTATGTGTCACTCACGGCCGCTATAATATCACTGGCCGCGTGGATATTTCACGGGTAATAATACCAGCGGCATAACCCTTGCGGGGTGGCTTCCAGATACCAGTCACACCCGCCGGAACGGGGCAAACCCGGGCACAGGCCAGCGGGGACGCCATCGGCCTGAAATATAGCAAGTGCTTGTTTTTCATTACTTTTTTGCTTTTTTACAGTTGCGGCGCCCGCGCGTTATACGCCAGCCGTCGTGCACATCCAGGAGACGGGAATCGGGGATCATGAACAGCTATGGGGGAGATGCCGGCATCACGCTGGAGCCGATCACCGGTCGCAACCAACTGGGCTCGTTCCTGTCCGTGCCACACGCGATTTACGCGTCCGATCCGAACTGGATAGCGCCGCTGAATTTTGAGCAGCGACACCGGTTTTCGCCCAAAAACCACTTCTTCCAGCATGCCCGCTGGCGTGGCTGGGTGGCGCATCGCAACGGCAGACTTGTGGGGCGCATTACAGCCCAGATCGATGACCTGCACCTGCAGCAACACGGCGATGGCATGGGCTATTTCGGTATGCTGGAGGCGGAAGATGATGCCGACGTGTTTGCCGCACTGTTTTGCGCGGCTGAGGATTGGCTGCGCGGCCAGGGCATGCAACGGGTGAGAGGCCCCTTCAATCTGCATATCAACGAGGAAGTCGGTCTGCTGGTGGATGGATTTGCGACGCCACCCTTCGTGATGATGGGCCACGGGCGCCCCTGGTATGGCCCCCGGGTTGAGGCATGCGGTTACACGCCGGTGAAGGATGTGCTGGCCTACCATGTACGACCCGATTTCGAGGCACCGACGGTCATGACCCGGCTGGCGCAGCGGGTAAAAGACAAGGTGGTGGTGCGCCCCCTGCGGCGCAAGGAACTGGCCCGGGAGACCGCGGTCATGCTGGAGATCTTCAATGATGCCTGGGCGAACAACTGGGGCTTTGTGCCCCTGGTACAGGATGAATTCCTCGAGACGGTAAAGACGTTGACCCTGCTGATGCCCGACAATTACGTTCAGATCGCCGAATATGACGGCGAGCCCGCCGCATTTATTGTCGCCCTGCCCAATATCAATGAGGCAACGCGCGATCTTGACGGCAAACTGCTACCCTTTGGCTGGGCCAAATTGCTGTGGCGCCTGAAAGTCCGTCACCCGCAAACTGCCCGGGTACCACTCATGGGCGTGAAACAGGAGTTCCAGCACTCACGCCTGGGCCCCACCCTGGCGTTCCTGGTCATCGATGCCGTGCGCAAGGCACTGCACGCCCGCGGTGTCACCAATGTGGAGATGGGCTGGATCCTGGAGGACAACGAAGGTATGCGCAACATCATTGAAACCATCGGCGGAGAGGCCTACAAGCGATACCGTCTCTACGAGAAGAGCCTTTAACCGATGCGCCTTGCCAGAAGCCTTGGCTGGCACGCTGAAATGATGCGAATTAACCGGACAGGACACTAGTATGCATCTGGATACCGAATCTCACCCCATGACAGCGGTCGTGCTCGCGGGGGACCGCTGCAAAAAAGACTCACTGATCAACGACCATTCTGCGGCGGGGTGCAAGGCACTCATCGATATTGACGGCATCCCGATGGTGCGCCGGGTGCTCGGCGCGCTGCAACAATCCCGGGTGGTGAATGACATCGTCCTGGCCGGCCCGGAAGCCGCGGAAGTCGCAATGGATGGCCCGCTGCAGGACATGATCGCCAGCCAGCAGATAAGCTGGCGCCCCCCCGAGGCCAGCCCGAGTTCAAGTGCCTACCACACCATGCGATCTCTGGCGCCGGAGGCCCCGGTGCTGCTGACCACGGCGGATCACCCGCTGCTGACTCACGAGATCGTCGACGCTTTCGGCCGCCAGAGCCTGGCGGACGATGTGGATGTCACCGTGGGGCTCGCGCCCCACGCCCTGATCACAGATGCTTATCCCGGTATCAAAAAGACCGTCTTGCGTTTCAGCGATGGCGATTTCTGTGGCTGTAACCTGTTCGCCTTTCTCACCCCCGAAGGTCGCCAGGCGGCGAATTTCTGGCGCAGGATAGAGCAACAGCGCAAAAAGCCGCTATTCCTCATCGGCCTGCTGGGCTGGTGGATGGTGTTGCGCTATCGACTGGGCATGCTGTCGCTGGAGGAGGCACTGGCCAAACTCGGCAAACGCCTGGGCCTGCGGGTGCGCGCGGTTATCCTGCCCTACGCCAATGCGGCCATCGATGTCGATTCCGCAGCCGACCTGATGCTGGTCAAGAACTCACTGGGTACGACCACCAGTGAAGGCGAATAGCCCCGTCAGTCCCGCCTCAGTTGCAGTGACTGCCGATCATCCGTGACGAACCCGTCGACCGCAGGGTCGTAGCCCCGGCATTCCAGATCCAGGGTCCATCCACTTGCGGTTCTGCTTACCGCGTAGCGATTGTAATGGGCGATATCTGCGCCGTGCAGACCCATGGCCGAGGCAGAAGGCACCGCCACTACCGGCACCATGCCCTGCCGGGTCTCGAGTTCGCGGCGGTGGGCGCGATGACCGTGACCGTGCAATACCAGCTCAGCCCCACCGCTCTCGATGATAGCCTGCAGCGCCGGCGCGTCGGTCAGCCGTTTGCGCCATTTCTCCGTACCGGCCAGCGGGGAGTGGTGGATGAACACGACCCGGAACAGACCCTGGTCCCGGGTTGCTTCCAGCAGGTGCGGCAGGCGCTGCAACTGCTCTTTCCCCACGGCTCCCGTCGCCATGAAGGGCGGCGTCGGGCAGGCGCTGGATAGCCCGATGAAGGCGATACTGCCCCGCACCCGCAGGCTCGGAAACAGGGGTGGCTCCGGCGCATCAGATGCCAGGTAATCGGCCCACAGTTCGAAGGTATCCTGCCAGGGCGCCTTGACACAGGCGTCGTGGTTACCGGGCACCAGCGCGACCTGCCTCGCGTCACCCAACTGCTGCAGCCAGCTCCTGGCCTGGCTGAACTCCTGCGGGAGGCCGATATGTGTCAGGTCGCCGGTCACCACCAGCTGCCCCGGTGGGTGAGCCGCCAGGTCCCGGGACAGGGCTTCGAGCACTTCGGGGCGATGCTCGTGACGGCGCCGGCGACGCCAGGAGAGGTAACCAAGCAACCGCTTGTTTAACAGTTGTGCCACCCCAACGTCGTGCAGGTGGGTCAGGTGGGGGTCTGAGATATGTGCAAACTGCTCCGGCATGGCGGGCCTCGTCAGCGGGCCCTGATAAGCCCGTCTTCAAGGAGGCCGGCATAGGCAGCGATCATGGTATCAATCTGTGCAGTGCTGTGCGCCGCGCTGACGCTGTTACGCAGCAGGAAATTGGTGGAAGGCGACGCCGGTGGCACCACCAGGTTAACGTAAATTCCCGCACTCATCAGAGCATTCCAGCAATTGATCGCCTGGGACCGGTCCTCCAGCACCACCGCCACCACCGGGCTCGGCGAGGGTCCCACCGGCAGGCCGAGGCCCTGGAGCCCCTCGTAAAGCCGGGTCGCGTTCTCCCACAGCCGCTGTCGTAACCCCGGTTCCTCCTGCAGGATCTGGAGGGCCCTGCGGGTGGATGCGACCACCGACGGGGAAGAGGAGGCCGTGAAAATATAGGAGCGGATGCAATAGCGGATGGTTTCCAGCTCCGGGTGTTGGCTGACGCAGTAGCCACCGGTGGCTCCGAGACTCTTGCTGAAGGTGCCGGCGATGAAGTCCACGTCCTGTTCTACGCCGGCCGCCTCGGCGGCACCCCGGCCATGATCGCCCAGCACCCCCATGGAGTGCGCCTCATCCACCAGCAGGCAGCCGCCATATTCCCGTTTGACGGCGGCGATCTCCCGCAGCGGTGCGACATCCCCCAGCATGCTGTAGATGCCTTCCACGATGATCAGCGTGTTTTCGGCGCGGTCGCCGAGGCGGCGCAGGCGCTTGGCCAGATCCTCCGGATCACTGTGCCTGAAACGGATGATCTCCGCACCGCTGAGCTGCACCCCGGCATAGATGCTGGCGTGGCTGTCGGCATCCAGCAGGATGACCTCGCCGGGACCGGCCAGCGTAGCGGTCATGCCCATGGTGGCCGCATACCCGGTGGTGAAACTGATGGCGTGGCCAACACCATAAAAGGCGGCCAACTCCCGCTCGAGAGCCTGGTGCTCCTCGAAGGAACCATTGGCCAGCCTGGAGCCGGTCGTTCCGGTGCCCCATTTCCCCGCCGCCTCCTGGGCGGCGCTGATACAGCGGGCGTCAAAAGAGAGGCCGAGGTAATTGTTGGTGCCTGCCAGAATCACCCGGCGGCCGCTGACGACGCCCTCGGTAGCGGAAATTATTTCCTCGGTCACCGCGCCGAAGGGAACGACGTCCCGTGCCGCCAGCTCTGCCTGGAATTCGGCCATGGGCTTGAATTTGTCGAACAACATGGGGATCAGGAATCCACTTCCTGCAGTTTCCGGGCAAGATCTCCAAGCGTGTTGATATCCGGGAGAATGTTCAGCGGAATGGAGATGTCGAAATGATCCTCGATTTTTTCCACAAACTCCATCACCTCGAGTGAGCTGAGACCGATATCGGCAACCAGCCGGGTGGTCTCGGAGAGCGTTACGCCGGCTCCTGCGCGTGCCTCCAGCGCCGAGAGCATGAACTCGAGGTATTGCTGATATTGGGTCATGACTGTTGCATCCTTGTACCGGCAGCGACTTGTCGGTAGTGTACCTCGTCACTCGAATTGCAGGAGCCAAACTATACTGATGGGACCCGGGCAATGCCAGTAGTTTGGCTGATCGACGCCTACCGCGCAGGTGAACGCTCGCAGGTCCGGGCCCTGGTAGAGGCACTGGGCTGGCCCTGTGAAATCAGGGCGTTGGATTACCGCAAGTGGGATGTGCTCACCCACCTGCTGCCGGGCGGGTCCCTGCGGGGCATTCGCCGGGCCAGCCGCGAATCCCTGCAGCCGCCCTGGCCGGATCTGGTGATCTCCTGCGGCGTGCGCAATGAACCCGTCTGCCGCTGGATCAGGGCCCAATCGGGGGGCAGGAGCCGCTACGTCCACATCGGTCGCCCCTGGGCGGACCCCTCTGCATTCGACCTGGTCATCACCACGCCACAGTACCGGGTACCTGACCGGCCCAACGTGGTCCGCAATACGCTGACCCTGCACCAGGTGAGCCAGCCGCGCATGGCCCAGGGCGCTGTCGAGTGGGCTGACGCCTGGAGCCACCTGCCCCGACCTTTTACCGGCGTCCTGGTCGGCGGTGACAGCGGCCCGTTCACCCTGGGGCCCAAAGCCGCCAGCCGGCTGGCTCAGCAGGCCTCTCAGCTGGCACGCGACACGGGCGGCAGCCTGCTCGTGACCACCAGCTCGCGCACCTCTCCCCGGGCGACCCAAGCGCTGCGGGACGCCCTGGACGCGCCCCATTATTTTCATGCCTGGCAACCGGATCGCGGGGCCGCTCCTGGCCGATCCGGCCCGGAGAATGGCAACCCTTACTGGGGTATCCTGGGGACGGCGGACCGGTTCATCGTGACCGCCGACAGCATCGCCATGCTCTCCGAAACCTGCGCCAGCGGCAAACCGGTGGACATGTTCGATCCTGGCGGCATGCATACGCCTGCTGCCGGGCCGCGGGATTTCAGGCTGGGCGGGTCGCTGTATCAGGCACTGATCCGCTGGGGGTGGGGACCCCTGACTCGCGATATCACGCTGGTTCACAAAGAACTGGTCGCTACGGGTCGCGCTGCGTGGCTGGGCGAGAAGCGACAGCCGTGCCGGACGGAGGCGTCAAGCGATATGGAACGGGCCCTGGGCGCAGTCAGAGGCCTATTTGACCAGCTCGACTCGACCCGCGTCCTCGACTAGACGGGCATCCCCTTCCTCCAGCAGATAGACCCTGTCGGCCGCTTCCACCATGCCCCGGTTATGGGAAATCGCCAGTATGGAAAGTCGACCGCTCAGGCTCTCCAGGGCCTGCCGGACCGCGGATTCGCTCTCGGGGTCCAGGGCACTGGTGGCCTCGTCGAGAATCAGCAGTTGCGGTCTGTTGACCAGCGCCCGCGCAATGACGACCCTCTGGCGCTGACCGCCGGACAGTTTTCCGCCCCGTTCCCCGACCACCGTTTCCAGCCCCTGGGGCAGACGGGATACGAAATCCCAGGCACCCGCCGCCCGCAGGGCCTCCTCGGCTTCTGCCGCCGTCAATGCCGGATCACCGAGCGTGATATTGCGCAGGATGGTATCGTGCAGCAGGATCGTATCCTGGGGGACGTAGCCGATCATTCTGCGCCAGGCCCGCACATCCAGATCCTGCAGCGGCCGCCCGTCCAGCGTGACCGCACCCCTGTCGGGACGGACCAGTCCGACCGCCAGGTCGACGATGGTGGTCTTGCCTGAGCCCGAGGGTCCGACGAGGGTGGTGAACCTACCCGCCTCGACGCTCAGCGACAGGTTACTGAGCACTGTGTGCTCGCCGTAGCTGAAATCCACATTGTTGAATGCAAGGCGCTCATTGAAAACCGGCGCAATGCCGCCCTCCAGCTTTTCTTCCGCCCTCCCGGCGGCGGCAATGGCTTCCCGCATGGCCCAGAAAGCGCTCTCGCCCTGTACCAGTTTCTGGTACTGCTTCTGCACCTTGCCGAGAAAAGAGAAGGCCCTCCCCAGGGCGACTACCAGCACCATGACCGTGGGCAGGTCCATCGCGTATATCTCGAGCGCCACATAGATACCGAGGGCGATGAAGATCGCAAACATCAGCTCCTGTGCGGAATCCAGCACCGCGGCGCTGAGCACCTGGCGGCGCAGGGACTTGTTGATCTGCGTGGTCTCGCGCACCAGCACTTTATCGGCCAGATGCTCCAGCGCCATCGCCTTGAGCGGCTTGACGGATTGCAGCGTGTCCGTGAGATTGGACATCAGGGAGCTCAACAAACGGGTCTGCCGCTTGCCCGCCTTGCGCGTGACCAGGACCAGGGAATGGGACAGCCCGATGACCACCACACCGGCCAGCAATCCCACCAGGGTGGCACGCCAAGACAGGGCCACCGCCACGGCACCGTAGATGCAGGCCTGAATCAGGTAGGTGATGGCTGTTGCACCGTGGACGAATGACTGGGAGGCGCGCTGGGCCTCGGTCGCCAGGGAGTTGGTCAACCTGCCGATCGGCTGGTGCAGGAAGTACTCCCACTCACTGCGCAGCACCGCGCGCAACATCTCCAGGCGCAGGTCCGTGCCCACCTGGGCAGCCGTGTACCCCACCTGACGCTGGGCAAGCAGCAGGAACACGCTCTTGAGCAGGACCCCGCCCACAATGATGAGCAGCATGTTGCCCAGGGTGATGTCGATACCGAGACTTCCCAGTATGTCCAGCACCACGCGTTCGAACTCGTTCTGTACGCCGCCTTCCGCACCGGCCAGGGCACTGCCCTGATCCGACCCCAACGCGATGTTCAGCAGGGGCAACAGCGCCGAAAGGCCCACACCCTCGGCAAAGCCCGACAACAGCAGGGCGACCAGCATCAAAAAGGTGGGCAGCGGATAGGCCCGGAAGAAGCTGGCCATCAGCCGCATGCCGGCAGCCTCCCCCGGTTGAACCCGGGTCGTCGGCAGTAACGCCTGGTAAGGTATACGATCATCGATTGCCTACCAGTGCATCCTGCTCAGCAGTGCCCCGGCGCAACACGCCACCACCAGGGTAGGGGCGAGGCTCACCAGCGGGATACTCAGGCCCAGCAACTGGCCCAGCGCGAAGACGATCTGCGCTCCCAGGTAGAACAGTATGCCCACCAGCGCGCCGATGCCGATCCTGATCCCGAAACTGGCATTCCGGCGGGAACCCAGGGAGGCGCTGATCGGTGTCGCCAGCAGGACCATCGCGGCGACCGTGAGGGGCATGGTCAGCCGCTGCCAGAAGGCACTGAGGTAAGATCCGGCCTCACGGCCGATGCTTTGCAGGTACTGACTGTAGCGATACAGCACGCTGAGTTTCATGCTCTCGCTGGTCAGGCTGAGAGTGGGCAGTTCCTGGGGCGACCAGAGATTGGCGATCTCCAACTGCGGCTCACGGCTGGTGCGCAGGGTGCCATCGACGAGCTCCTTTTTCCTGACACCTTTAAAAATCCAACTGCGCTCCGGGCTTACAGTTGCAGTACGCGCATGGATAGTAAGCACCAACTCACCCTCCTCATTGAATTCGTAGAGATCGATGTCTCCGGGCACATAGCCCTCCAGCATTTTGCGCAGATGGATGTACCGCCTGCCACTCTTTGACCAGACCCCACCATCGGGGAGCACATCCGTACTGTGATTTCGCAGGCTGTAGCGCAGTTGCTCTCCCCGCTGGTGCAGAGGGGCTGCCATATACTCGAGGCCCAGCCACAACAATACCATCAGTCCGAGTGTGGGAACGCTGATCGCCAGCAGCAACCTGCGCAGGGGAACCCCGGCACAGCTGATCACGGTCAACTCATTGCTCTTGTCCAGGCCCGCCAGGGCCGTGATCGTCCCCAGCAGCGCGATCACCGGGGCCAGGCTCAGCACCCGCTGCGGCAGGGTCAACAGCGTGTAACGGGCCACCGCGCCTGCGTTGTAATCCAGGCGAACCCGCTCCAGCTCCTGAATGAAGCCGAGCAGCCCGAACACGGAGGCAAGTACCAGGAACACCAGGAGCCATCCGCGAATCAGCCTGCCGGCAATGTAACGCTGCAGTATGGTCACGGGCGCCGCAACCGGGGAGGCCTGACCAGCCCCAGCAACACCAGGCCGAGCACCAGGTAAACCCCCCAGAGACCCGGCACGGGACCGAGCTTGCCCTGTTCGATCCAGGTCCGGGCGATAGCGGTTGCACTGAAAACACCGACGTAGACGGTGACAGCCACCAGGAAAATCCGGAAGCGGGATTCCCGGGGTCGCGACCTGGACAAAGGCACCGCCATCAGCGCCAGCAACAGTGTGGCGAGGGGCGTGGAGAGGCGCCACTGGAATTCCGCGACCTCCTTCGGCTGTTGCGAAGCGGCCAGATTACCCGTGGTCTCCGCCTTGCGCCGGTATGTCGCCTGGGCCTCTTCGTAGGGCAGCTTGATCGTGAACTCCTTGAAGCGCATCGTGATATCCAATTGGGCCCGGTTGTCCAGCAGGTAGTAGTACCCGTTGAAGAACTGAGCGGTCAAAATCTGCCCGGGGTTCAGGATGGGCAGTGCGGCAGACTCCGCCACGATAATCTCCGACCGTTGCCTTGGCCCGCGGTGTTTCCGCTGCAGGAAAACACCCTTGTGCAAGCCACGGTCCAGGTCCAGTCCATCGGCGATGAAGGTGTAGTCGGAGCTCTCCAGGGGCACGAAACGACCACTGGCCATCTTTCTCAGGTCGAATTTGGCGGCCGCCTCGGCTTCCATCCGGTAACTTTCACGAAAGGCCCAGGGACGGCCGGTAATGGAGATGAACCCCGTAATCAGGGCTATCACCAGGGACAATTTCAAAACCGATTCGAGTATTCGCAGGGGGCTGACCCCGGCCGCGTGGAGAATATACATCTCACCGTCGCGATGCATGCGGCCGAGTGCGGCGAGTATCGAGAAAAACAGCGCCGAGGGCAGCAGAACTTCCAGTGTAATCAATGTGTTGAGCCCCACAAGGGCGAACGCGGTCTGAAGCTCCATCTGCCCTTCGGCGGCCAGGTTCAACTGCCTGGCGGCCGAATACCCCACGAACACCAGGATCAGCAGACCCAGGCCGCCACAGAATGGCCTCAGTATTTCCCAGCTGATGTAGCGGTCGATGATCAAACGGTCTGGACTTCCTGCAACAGGTGAGCGGCATTGTACATGAGCAGCCCCGTCAGCTGGTTATTCTCGCGCGCTTGCCGCATAATTCCGCGCTTTTTAGTACGCAGTATCCAACTCCGCGAGTAGACCAGTATGTTGAATCTCAGTGACGGCGCCCGGAAGGTGCTGATCCTCGCGCCGACGGCGCCGCTCCCGACCGGGACCCGCGTGGCCCTGCGCAGGAAATACCTGGCGCGACTGGAACTGGCGAAGGCAAAAAGGGCCAGCTTTCTCATCATCGGCCATCCCAAAAGCGGCAATACCTGGCTGAAGGCCATGATATCCCGCCTCTACCAGCTTCGCTACGACCTGCCGGAGTCCCGGCTCATCAACACGGACGAGTTCGCCCGCAGGATCCCGGAAATTCCCCGCCTGGCAGCAACCAATGGCTACTACAGCTACGAAGGCGAGGTGGGTAAATTGCTGGCCGCCGGGGCCGCCGACAACCCGCTGCGCCACAAGCCCGTCATGTTCCTGGCCAGGAACCCTATAGACATCGCGGTGTCCTGGTACCACCAGTTCACCAAGCGCCAGTCCAGGGCAAAACAGGAGTTGATCAACCACTTCATCGAACACCCGATAGACCGCCGCACCGTGACCATGTGGGACTTTGTCCGGCACTCCGATATCGGCCTCCCCTTTCTCGTCGACTACCAGAACACCTGGGCAGCCAACATCGCGGCTCTGGACAACGGCTTGCTGGTCAAATACGAGGAGTTGCGCGCCGAGCCGGTACCGACCCTCCTGAAGATCCTCGACCTCATGGGGGAATCATTCAGTGAAGACGAGGTTCAACAGGCCGTTGACTGGGGCTCTTTTGAAAATTTGCGACAACTGGAGGCCCAGGGCACCTTCTCCCAGGGGGGCATGAAACTGCGCAACGCCGGCGATGCCACGACCTTCAAGGTGCGCCGGGGCAAGGTCGGCGGTTACCGCGAAGATTTCAATCCCGACCAGGTGGCCGAGCTGGAGCAGCTGGTCCGTGAGAATATTTCTCCTGCACTGGGCTACTGTACCGGCGATGCACAGGACTGACCCGTGCCTGCTCCCCACGTCTGGGTTCTAGTCAGCGACAAGAAGGGCGACAACGGCCAGATCGATACGATCGTCGATGCCCTCGGCTGGGAGTGTGAGCGCAAATACGTGCACATGCGCCCCGAGTGGGTCCTGGGCAAGCCGCGATACCAACCCTCGCTGGACCACATCGATCCGGAGCAATCGGATCCTATCGAGGCGCCGTGGCCCGACCTGATCCTCACAGTCGGCCGTCGCCCCTCCATGGTGGCGCTGTGGATACGCCAGCAATCCGGCAATCGCACCCGGGTCGTGCTGGTCGGCAAACCCAGCGGTCACATGCTGGACTTTTCCCTGGTCATTGCCAGCGCTGAAAACCAGCTGCCGCCGATGCCCAACTACCTGCCCATCAGCCTGCCGCTGATGCGAATAAACCCCGCAGACGTGGCTGCGGAGGCCAGGCAATGGCGCAGCCGCCTGGAACCCCTGTCGAAGCCACTCATCGCCATCCTGGTGGGTGGCGAAACCAACCCTTTCGTGATGAACCGACAGGTTGCGCGACAACTGGTGGCGGCGGCAAACCGGGTCGTGGACGAGCTGGGCGGAACGCCCTACGTCACCACCAGCCGCCGCACCACCCCCGAGGTCGTCGAGGTGCTGCGCCGTGAGCTGCCCCCCCAGGCGGAATTCTTCGAGTGGACGGAACAGGCGGCGGAAAACCCCTACAGGGCGCTGCTCGGCACGGCCGACGGCTTCCTGGTTACCGGTGACAGCATTTCGATGATGGTGGAGGTGATCTACCTGCGCAAGCCTCTGGCGATTTTCCCGCTGCCCCTGGGCAGGCTGGGCCAGCTGGACCAATTGCGCCGCTCACTGGCCCACTGGTTGTTCAACCCGAAAAAGACCACACGGGGCGATGAGTTGCGCCACCTGGCGGCGCGGGGCGTGTTCTACCTGGATTATTTCAAGCTGCTGTGCGCGACCCGGGATTTTCGCGCCTTCCACCAGCACCTGGTGGACAGGGAACTGGCCGTGTGGGCCGGCGAGGATTTCAGGGCCAGCAATGCCCCCTTACCGGATGACCTGGAACGGGTGGTGGCACGCATCAAGGCGCTGGTTTCGTA
>JAHEEV010000042.1:0-8326 GCA_024640505.1 Halieaceae bacterium | reverse complement strand
AAATGCGTACCGAAACGGCTGACACGCTGGGCCACCAACGCCAGCGCATTCTGCTGCAGATAGTTCAGCTGGACCATGCGCCGCTCCCCGACAAACTGTGTGTGCCCATGCCAGGAGTGATCGGTGCGCCGGAAGGCCAGAAGGGTACCGCCCAGGGGGGGAACCTCTGCGGCAAAATCCTCCAGGTTGTCCCGGGAGCGCAGCAGCCGCAGTCGGCCGTCCTCGTGCGTCCACTCTTCGTTGAAATAGACCAGCACGGTGACCACCTTGCTCTTGTGATCGGTGTGAATATTACCGTCGGTCCTTTCACAGTATTTACGCACGGTGACCGTCGTGGGCATGGACGCCAGATCCACGCCGAACTTCTCACCCAGCGCTTCGGCGAGGGCAGGCTGCTGCAGCTCCTCCATGAGGCTGGCAAAGGCCGGCCCGCAGGCGAGCCCGCCGAGAGCGTGGTTCGCCGCGGTGGCAATATCCGGGTAATCCCGGTTCACCTGCGCCAGCACCTCGGCATCCAGAAAACCCGGTACCACCAGGAAATCGAAGGGGTCAGTTTGCAGTTCCTGTTGGTACAGGGCCTGTAGATTGATCAGCGACATGCGCGCATTCTAGTGGCAGCCGGTGCGACGGACAAGCGGCGCCGGATGCGGCAGATCAACAATTGATGTAGTATCCCCGCCGTTCTGCCAATCCGAGACGAAAACGGTTCTGCCAATGGCTGATAAAGCACTGGTTGCGGTGCGCCATATCATTCTCACCCTCTGCTTCTGGCTGCCGCCCCAACGCCGCAAGGCATTGGAGCGCTGGCTGCGTGGTCGGGAGGAGTTCCGCCGCCTGCAGCGCGCCGACTGGGTCCTGGTGAGCTGGGGTAAATCCGGCCGCACCTGGCTGCGGGTTATGCTGTCGCGAGCCTACCAGCTGAGGGCAGGCCTGAGGGAGGACCAGCTGCTGGATTTCGACAATTTCCGCAAGCTCGACCCGTCCCTGCCGGCCGTCTTTTTCACCCACAACAACTACCTGAAGGATTACACCGGCAACCAGGAGTCCAAGGCACACTTCCAGGGCAAACGCATCGTTCTGCTGGTGCGCGACCCGCTGGACGTGGCGGTTTCCCAGTACTTCCAGTGGCGTTTCCGGATGCGTCCCAACAAGAAATTCATCAACGACTACCCCGCGGACGGCACCGAACTGTGGGATTTCGTGATCGACGACAAGGCCGGCGTGCCCCGCATCGTGGACTATTTCAATGGCTGGATGCGGGCGATACCGGAGCTCAGGGACGTGCTCGTGGTCCGCTATGAGGACATGCGCGCGGACCCGCAGAAAATACTGGGGCAGATCCTCGATTTTACCGGCACGCCCTGCACCGAAGAGCAGGTCGCTGCCGCGGTGGAGTTCGCCCGCTACGACAACATGAAAAAAATGGAACAGTCGACCTTTTTCAAGGGCAGTGGCGCCCGGGTCCGGCCCGGAGACAAGGATAATCCCCAATCCTTCAAGGTCCGCAAGGGCAAGGTGGGGGGATATCGGGATTATTTCACCGACGAACAGTGTGCCCACCTGGAGCAGCTCGCCGCCCACCTCGATCCGATGCTGGGTTATCGGAGTCCGGCAGTATGAAGTATGCCGTCCAGTCCGCACGCCAGTTTATCCAGACCGCGCGCAAGAAGCTGTCACGCCAGATCCTGCACCTGCGGATGCGCGGCGCGAGCGAAGGGGACATCCTCGCGGCAGAACGCAAACTGCGCGGCGTGGAACAGATGGACAAGCTGAACCGCGCCGATATCGTCATCGTCTCTTTCGGCAAGAGCGGCCGTACCTGGCTGCGGGTGATGATCTCGCACCTGTTTCGCGTCATGTACGGGCTGCCGGAGAATGCCATTATCGGCTTCGACAACTTTCACAACCTGAACCGTGCCATCCCCAGGATCTTTTTCACCCACGACAATTACATCAAGGACCTGACCGGCGACACCGAGACCAAGCGCCCCTTTTATGGCAAGCGGGTGGTCCTGCTGGCCCGGGACCCCCGGGATGTGGCCGTCAGCCAGTTCTTCCAGTGGAAATTCCGGATGAAACCCTCCAAGGTGGCAATCAACAGATATCCCCCTCGCGACTCCGCTACCAGCATCTTCGACTTTGTCACCGGCGACAACGGCGGCAGTATCCAGGCCATCGCTGACTACATGAACCTGTGGGCCAGGGAATCCGGCAGGGTGGAAGCTTTTCACCTGCTACGCTACGAGGACCTGCGGGCAGCACCCCACGAGGAGTTGCGCAGGTTGCTGGACTTCATGCAGGTAGAGGCCAGCGAAGACCAGGTGGCGCAGGCGGTGGAATACTCCTCCTACGAGAATATGAAGAAGATGGAGAGCAGACAGCAGTTTCGCCTCGCCGGCGGGCGCATGATGCCGAGGGACAAGGACAATCCCGACAGCTACAAGGTCCGTCGCGCCAAGGTCGGGGGCTACCGGGACTACTTCAGTGACGAGGAGGTCGGTGTCATCGACCGGCAGCTGGCGGATATCCTGGACCCGTTTTTCAACTACACCTGAGGGATCAGTCGAGGGGCGACATCTCAGGCCCCGACCAGGTCGAAGGCATCCCGGCGCAGGTGACCCCGGTCTATTTCTTCGTGCAGCTGCTGCTCGGAGATCACACCCTCCCGCAGACACTCACCCACCAGGTCGAAGAAAAACTTCTCCTGGTTCGGGTCCGGGTGAGGCTGGTAGGTACCGGCAAACCGGTAATCCCCGAACAGGGCGCGACGCCCGCGGCGAATCCAGTGACGGGGCGGGAATAACTGGAAGCTGTCAGCGGGACGGAAATCCACCTTGAGTCCGGTTTTCCAGGGCTGGGTCTTGCGCTTGGTGTTGTGCAACAGCCGGGTTTCCGGGGTGAGCCTGTCGAAATCATTCCACTCGTTCTCAATCAGGCCGATGGTGGCGGCATCCTCGAGTTTCAGGGATATCCAGTCCATGTAATCGCGTTTCACGGGCTCGAACATCTCACTGAAGTCGCGCTCGAACTGCCAATGGGTCAGCCTGGCGCAGTCCAGCAGCATGACGCTGGAAGCATAGGCCCCCTTGCGCCCCTTGCGCCCGGACTTGGGCCTGCACATGATGGCCTTCCCCTGCATGTCGCGATCCAGCAGTTCCCAGATATCGCCGACTGCGAAAATATCCGGGTCGATAACCACGGCACGCCCCTGGTAGCCCATCAACTGGGGCGGCGCAAATCGCAACGGGGTGAAGGACTGCAGGTCATCATTCAGCCAGGGACGCATTTCACCGTCGCGCAGATAGGGCTGGCCTTCACGCTCCAGCATGCAGGGAAAATCCTCGGTCTCGATCAACTGTACGTCGAATTTATCGGCGTGGGCTGAATTGCGCTTCAGGGAATAGCGGCTGACCAGGGCCCCAAGGCGCTGCTTGTGGTTGGTGTGAATGAAAACCGTGGGCTTCAAGGCATTGCTTCTCTGAATTGTGACCGACGCTAGTCTACCTATCGCCGGCATGTTGTTAAACTGCGTGCTTTGGCAATATTCATGCCGGGTTTTTGGGGAGAACACAGGTGACCGGGAGGAGAGTCTGGTGTCTGCTGGGGCGCAAGGCCGGGGACAATGTCCAGGTGCGCGCGCTTGCCGCGGAGCTGGGTCTTCCCACCGAGGAGAAACGGATTGTCGCACGCCCCTGGGAACTGCTGGTTCACCTGGGCCCGGGTGCCAGCCTGGCCGGCATAGACCAGCAAAGCTCCAGTTCACTGGGCCCGCCCTGGCCGGACCTGGTGATCACGGCAGGGCGCCGCAACGAACCGGTGGCCCGCTGGATCCGGCACCAGTCCGGGGAACATACCCGGTTGGTGCATATCGGCCGTCCCTGGGCGCCCCTCGACTGTTACGACCTGATCGTAACGACACCCCAGTATTTCCTCCCGCAGGCCTCCAATATCCTGCACAACGAACTGCCCCTGCACCGGCTGTTACCTGCGGATTTGCGGGAGGCCGGGCACGCCTTCCGGGCCCGGTGGGAGCGCCTTCCCCGACCGTGGATTGCGGTCCTGGTGGGTGGCGACAGCGGTCGCTTCGTCTTCACGCCCGACAAGGCGAGCAAGCTCGGTGCTGCCTGCGATCGCCTGGCCCGGGAGCGCGGCGGCTCCCTGCTGATATCCGACAGCCCGCGCACCCCCGCGGCGGCTGGCGACGCCCTGGTGGCGCAGATCAACGCGCCCTGTTTCTGCTACCGTTTTGGCGACGGCGGTGAAAACCCCTACACGGGATTCCTGGCAACCGCGGATGAATTCGTCGTCACCGGGGAGAGCATGTCGATGCTGGCAGAGGCATCGTCACGGGGAAAGCCCTTGCATATATTCGATATGGGCGACGGGGATGTCGCCTGGTGGAAGCTGGGACACAACTACCGCTACAAGCCCCTCAGCCACCGCTTTGCGATGTGCTTCGGACCGCAACGGATGCGCAGGGACGTGGGAAAGATCCAGCAGGCGCTGGTGGCCAGCGGACGCGCCAACTGGCTGGGGCAGGAGACCCGGCTGCCGCCGGGGTCAGCGAATGCGGATGACGAGCTGGTCGCAACCGCCGCCCGTGTCAGGCGGCTGCTGCAACCGAGCTGAGGGGGTGCCGGGGAGCCGGCGGCAGGTCGGGCGTTCTCGCCAGCACCTCAAACGCGTCGTGGCGCACATGGTTCTGCGCCATCTCCTCCCGCAGAAACTCCTCGGAGACCTTGCCCTGCTCCAGGCACTCCTTCAACAGGCCGAAAAAGAAGTTTTCCTGGTTCTTGTCCGGGTGCGCCTTGTAATTGCCGAGCATGGCGTACTCGCCGAACAGTTTGCGCCGCGCGCGCATCACCCAGGCGGCGGGCGGAAACAGGCGAAAACGCTCCGCCGGACGCCAGTCGGTGGGCAGGCCGGTTTTCCACGGCTGGGTCCTGCGCCGGGTCGTGTGCAGCATCCTGGTTTCCGATGTGAACTTGTCGAAATCATTCCATTCCGGCTCGAAGAAGCCGATGGAATCCCGCGGCTCTTCTTTCAGGCAGATCCAGGGCTGATAGTCCTGGGTGAAGTCAAACATGGCTTCGAACTTCTTCTGGGCATCCCAGTGCGTGAGCCGGGCACAGTCGAGCAGCATCACACTGCTGGCGAAGCAGCGGTCCACCAGCCCCTTGGGACCGGAGCGCATGCGGCACAGGATGGCCTTGCCCTGCATGTCGCGGCTCAGCAGGTCGAAAATGTCTGCGGCAGCAAATATGTCCGGATCGATGACCACCGCCCTGCCTTCATAACCCATCAGGGCGGGGGGCATGAAACGGGTGGGGGTGAAAGACTGCAGGTCATCGTTCAACCAGACACGCTTGACGCCATCACGCAGGTATTCCTGTCCCTCGTGTGCGGCGAAGAAGGGATAATCGCGGCTGTCGATGATCCGCACATCGAACTTGTCGTTGTTGCTGGAATAGCGACGCAGCGCGTGTTCGGCGACGATCGCCCCGGTGATCTGCTTGTGGTTGGTCTGGATGAAAACACCGTACTTCATAACATTGACGCGCGCCCTGAAAACAGGGGGAAACTATAAATTAAAGCGGGCCTGTTTTCCACGGCTCACCGGAACACACCCCGGCGGTAAAGGCGCCAGAAAAAGCCCCACATGAAAATAAGTGGATAGCGCCGCACCCGGTCGGGCACCACCACCTCCTGCCCGGAGTGTCGCTGCAGCTTCCAGGCCACGTAATCGATTCCGCCCTCGAACGTGAACAGGGCCTTGAACAGGCGCAGGAAGGACATCAGCTTGCCCTGCACCCGCCGCAGGCCCCAGCCAAACTTCGCCAGGGTCCGGGTGCGCGGCGGGATATCCGCCTGATAACAAAGCCGCTGGTCATCCTCGTAAACCCGGAAGGGGAACGGCAGGCCGCCATCGAGGCTGCGCGCGGCATCCTCGAAGTACGCGACGGAGGCCTGTGCCAGTTCCCCGGGACGACCACTGCCCTCGCTACGCAGCTCCGTCCCGTAACTCAACGCCATTGCGCCCTCCCAGAGTCCCGTCACCGTGCCGGTCGCCGGCAATCGGGGGAGGGCCCGCTGCAGGAACGTGCGCCGCGCCAGGAAGAGACTCTGTTCCACGGCCGCGCGACTGGATACATCCCGCCAATAGACGACCCGGGTGGGTTGGGCAAAGCGTCCCCAGATATAGGATTCGAACCAGCGGGTCGAACAGCCGCGGCGAAAGTCGGCGCTGGAGATCACCGCGTACTTGGTTCGCAGCGTCCTGCCCCCGTGCACGATTTCCGTATAAAAGACATTCGGCGGCAGCAACCAGTTGGCCAGGGGAAGGACGTGTCCGGGATAGGCCGAACGGTAATCGTCGCAAATCAGGTAGAGGTCCACGAGTCCCTCGAAGATATCGCCGCCACGGAGACAGGATCCGTAGAGCAGAACGGCGTTGACAGCGCCCCGATACCGCTCCCTGAGCTGTCGCACCAGCACCTCCAGGGCGGCATCCGCCTCCCCCGGGGTCTCCCTGGCTGACGGTTCGGGATTCACAGACGCAGGAATTGCAGGGGACCGGCGGTATCGATGCTTACCTCACCCCCGGCCTGAATGATTTCGCCGTCCAGGTTGAGGCTGCCCTGTAATGCGAGCTGGACACGATCGGCGTTGTGGCTGATATAGCCCGATCCGGGCACGGCGTTGCGATTGGGCCGCCCGCGGGCGATGGAGATGAAAGTGCTCAGGAACCGGGTGCAGCCCTGCTCTACCAGGGTCAGCCGCAGTTTTCCCGGCTCATCTCCCCAGAAGGGCCGCATGCCGAAAAAGAGCCGGTGCAAAGTGCTGATTGCCAGTATCAGGGCATCGTGGCTTGCAGTCTCCCCGTTGCCCAGTCGCAAATTGATCGTTACATGCCGGTTGAACCGGGGGTCATCCCGGAATACGCCCCAGACGGTCCTGACGGTTCCCAGGGCCAGGCTGAACTCGTCCCGCAGGCCGCGCGCGTGGATTTCGCGGTGGGCATACTCAGTACCATGCATGACAGCGCCCGCGCCCAGGAACATCCCGTAATGATTCCCGCCGTTCGCATGGACTCGCAACAGGCAGCGTTCGACGGTCCCGGTCACTCCCCGGCCCGTTTCGCTCCAGCGGCAGAACCGCTTTACCGCAGAAACCAGCTTACCGCGCACCCCCACGTCACCGGCATTCATGTTAGCCGTCCCCCCGGGTAACAACACGATGGATGGAGTCTCCCGGAACATGTTCCCCTCCAGCAACCGGCCCAGTATGGCAGAGGCTGTGCCATCGCCGCCGTTGATGGCCAGAACTTTTACCTGCAGGCCGGCCAGTTCTTCAAGGGCAGGCCCGATATCATCTGCGTTGCGGGTGACCAGGTGATGAATGGACGGACACTCTCCCACAATGGCCCTGATCTGCTCGAAACGGTCCCGGTTGTGGCCGCTGTTGGGGTTACTGATCAGTCCGATCGGAACCAGCCCGGGCCCCTTCAAGGCAGCTCTCCTCCACCCGGCTGGCTCAGCTCGGCAGCCACCAGATCAATACTGGTCTTGCCCAGGCGCGGTGCCGAGCCCCTGACCTGCAGCGGCAGGCGGGTCTGTTTATCCAGGGCGATCGAGATGTCGCCGCCAAGCCCCATGAGGGTCAGGTCCGGCGGATCCCGGGGGGTACCAGCGGGAACTGCTTCCAGCCGGACAACGGCAGCCGTCCGCTTGCCACGAACCCGCTGTGAGCCCCCTGCCAGGGTGTAGTCGACGTCCAGGGTCTCCTCGCCCGCAGCAGCCAGCCGCACCTGATAAAAATTGACGTCCGTGTGAACATACACCGTAAGGGGTTCTCCCGTCGCTCCGATCACCTCACCGGCAAGCGCCAGCAGGGCCTGTGCAGAGGTCACTACCCCGCCCTCCCCGACTGCGGGGAAGGGCAGGGCGCGTCGGCTGGAGACGGGCCACTGCTGGGGGTCGGGCTCCGCCGAGGCATGCGGTTCGCGACGGATACGTTCCACCTGATCCGCCCCATACCGGTACTGCTTGAGCCGCTGGTTTTTCCCGCGGGTCAGCCTGTCCCGCTGCAACAGGGCATAACCGCCCGGTGCCAGCAGCTGGGTCTCCTCTTCAGTATTACCGGCGAGCGAGCCTTCCAGGCGCAATACCCGGACCGGGCCAAACGGGTCGTGCTCGCGCCTGCCCTGGGACAGCCTGGACCTGGCTGTGGCCCACATGGATCGCCGCTCGAAGACCAGCTCCTGCCAGACCGGACCCGACCCCGCGACCGCTCCGGGGCTGCCCGCGTAAACGTCCGGGAAAAACAG
>JAHEEV010000041.1:16520-25106 GCA_024640505.1 Halieaceae bacterium | reverse complement strand
GCAGCCTGCGCGGTGTAGATAGCCTTCTCGGCAGAAACCACCTCTTCCGGCATGTCATCGGGGGAAACCACCCGCGGGTTGACCGCGGCCACATGCATGGCGACGTCCTTCGCCAGATCCTGGTCACCGCCGTTGAGCTCGACCAGCACCGCTATGCGATTGTTGCCGTGCACATAGGCGCCCACCACACCGTCTCCGGCCTCGACCACCTCGATACGGCGCACACCGATGTTCTCGCCGATTTTCTGGACCAGTGCCTGGCGATCTTCTTCGAGTTCCCCTGCCATCAGCGCGGCAACATCGGCCTGCTTTGCAGTGAAAGCCGCACCCAGCACTTTGTCGACGAAGCCGAGAAAATTCGCATCCCGGGCCACGAAGTCGGTTTCGCTGTTAACCTCGATCACCACCCCGTAGCTGCCATCGTCAGCGATCCGGGTGGCGACGATGCCGTCAGCGGCGGTGCGACCTGCCTTCTTGGCGGCTTTCATGCCGCTGGACTTGCGCAGTTCCTCGATGGCCTTTTCCACGTCACCGTCGGCAGCCGCCAACGCTTTTTTGCACTCCAGCAGGCCCAGGCCAGTGCGCTCGCGTAATTCCTTAACCAGTGCTGCAGACATTGGTATCCCTCCTTCTCTGTGCCACTACCCGGGTAGAGGTAGCAGCCGTCACTCTTCCGCCGCTGTTTCGGCTTTCTCGACTTTCTCGGCTGTTTCAGCTGTTTCAGCGGTCTCGGCTGTTTCAGCTGTTTCAGCGGTCTCGGCTTTTTCGGCGGTTTCGGGTGCCGCATCCTCGGCGGGCCCGGAGGCCGTTTCCTCCACGAACTCGTCTTTCAGCACCACGGCTTCACCGGATTCGGCCCTGCCTGCCAGGCAGGCATCGGCGACGGCAGTCACGTACAGCTTGATGGCGCGAATCGCGTCGTCATTACCGGGGATAATGTAATCCACCCCGTCCGGGTCGCTGTTGGTGTCGACGATACCGATGACGGGTATGCCCAGTTTATTGGCCTCGGTGATGGCGATGCGCTCGTGATCCACGTCCACCACGAACAGGGCATCGGGCAGGCCGCCCATGTCCTTGATACCGCCGATACTGCGCTCCAGCTTTTCCATGTCACGGGTACGCATCAGGGCTTCTTTCTTGGTCAGCCGGGTGAAGGTGCCGTCAGCCTGCTGGGCTTCCAGTTCACGCAGGCGCTTGATGGAAGCGCGAATGGTCTTGTAGTTGGTGAGCATGCCACCCAGCCAGCGATGGCTGACATAGGGCATACCTGCGCGCTCGGCCTGCTCCTTGATGACCTTGCCCGCGGCGCGCTTGGTGCCGACAAACAGGATCTTGTTCTTGTTGCCCGCCAGACGCGTGACCAGGCCCAGCGCGTCATTGAAGGCGGGCACGGTATGCTCGAGGTTGATGATATGGATCTTGTTGCGGGCACCGAAGATGTACTGGTCCATCTTGGGGTTCCAGTAGCGGGTCTGGTGACCGAAGTGTGCGCCCGCCTGAAGCAGGTCGCGCATGCTAACTTGCGACATAATATTTACCTTTAACTTGGGTTAATCCTCCGCACATCCCCGCCGCCAAACCGGAGGGGCCGCTGGCCCGTTCCGGCACCCTGGGGCGGGTGTCGATGTACGTGTGTCGTTGGTTTCCTCCCCCCGTGCCACCATCGCGAGAGATCGGGGCCGGAAAAAGAGCGGCGCTTTATACCACAATCGGGAGGCGGGTTAAAGGAATTTGCCGCCCGGGAACGCGTCCCATTATCCATTCCACCTGTGGATGCGTTAGAATGTGCCTCCCCCGGGCGCCGGAAAATCCGGCGATTTCTTATTTTTTATATATTTATCAAAGAGTTATTGATGCCTGTATCGATCAAGACAACCGCCGAACTGGAGAAAATGCGGGTCGCAGGGCGGCTGGCGGCCGAAGTGCTGGAAATGATCGAGCCCCACGTACAGGTCGGGGTGACTACCGGGGAACTGGATCGCATCTGCCACGAGTACATCACCGATGAACAGGACGCGATCCCCGCTCCCCTGAACTACCATGGATTTCCTCGCTCCATCTGCACATCCGTCAATGACGTGGTGTGCCACGGCATTCCCTCGGACACCAAGAAGCTGAAAAGTGGTGATATCGTCAACATCGACGTAACCGTGATCAAGGACGGTTACCACGGGGACAGCAGCATCATGGTACAGGTGGGGGATGTCCCCCCCCATGCCCAGCGCCTGATACAGGTTACCCAGGAGTGCCTGTATCGTGCCCTCGAGGTCGTCAGGCCCGGGGCCACCCTGGGGGATATCGGGCATGTCATCCAGCAGCACGCGGAGAAGAACTATTATTCGGTCGTGCGCGAATACTGCGGACACGGCATCGGCAAGGTCTTCCACGAAGATCCCCAGGTGCTGCATTACGGCCGCAAGGGCAGCGGGCTGGTACTGGAACCCGGCATGACATTCACCATCGAACCGATGATCAATGCCGGGCGGCGGCACACGCGCCTCAACCAGAAGGATGGCTGGACCGTAACCACCAAGGATGGGCGGCTGTCCGCCCAGTGGGAACACACCCTGGGGGTCACCGAAGACGGATGCGAGATATTCACGCAACGCAGCAACGAGCCCTTTTGATGAGCGACGACAAACTGCAGCTGCCCACCGACCTCTTCGATCCGGGCGCTTTCCGGACGGACCTGGAAACCGGCGACAACCCCATCAGCTGCTGCAAGCAGGCCATTGTCCAGGCCACCGATTACCTGCACGGCAGATTCCGCACGGGCACTCCGGCGCGGGACCTGGTGCGACTGCGCGCCATTTTCTTCGATGCCATGCTCGGCGTCCTCTGGGACCGGCGCGACTGGGGCGACGCAGACCTGGCCCTGATTGCCGTGGGCGGCTATGGCCGCGGCGAACTCCATCCCCACTCCGATATCGACATCATGATCCTGCTGGGTGATGACAGCGAACAGTACAAGGAGCAACTGGAGGGCTTTCTCACCCTGCTCTGGGATATCGGTCTCAACATCGGTCACAGCGTACGCACCGTCGCCGAATGCGTGAAGAAGGCGGCCGGGGATATCACCATCCTGACCAACCTGATGGAGGCCCGGGTACTGTGCGGCCCGCGCGCACTGATGGATTCGGTACGGGCGCTGACCGGGCCGGACCGGATGTGGTCCAGCCCCGAATTTTTCCAGGCCAAACTGGAGGAACAGCGGTCCAGGCATAATAAGTTCGCCGATACGGAGTACAACCTGGAGCCCAACGTGAAGAGCTCCCCCGGGGGGCTGCGGGACTTGCAGTTGATCGGCTGGATCGCCGAACGCCACTTCGGGGTGCGCTCACTGGCGGAACTGCCCGCCGAGGAGTTCCTCAACCCCGATGAAATGGAGATCCTCACCCGCGGTCGTGATTTCATGTGGCAGGTGCGCTACGCCCTGCACATGCTCACCGACCGGGAGGAAGACCGGCTGCTGTTCGACCACCAGCGCGAGCTGGCGGAGCTGTGGGGTTTCGAGGATGGCGACAAGCTGGCGGTGGAACAGTTCATGCAGGTCTACTATCGCTGGGCGCTGGCGCTGGGCCAGCTCAACGAGGTACTGATCGGCTATTTCGACCAGGCTATCCTCAGGGCGGACACGGCGGACGAGGTCGAAATTCTCGACGAGCACTTCCAGGTGCGCAACGGCTATATCGAGGCGCGCAGCGACGACCTCTTTGCTGTTTACCCCTCCGCCCTGCTGGAAATCTTCCTGCTGTGCGCCACGCGCGAAGAGATCGAGGGGGTGGCGGCGCCCACCATCCGCCTCGTCCGCGACAACCGCCACCTCATCGACGACGACTTCCGGGCCGACCCGCGCAACAAGCAACTGTTTCTCGAGATCCTGCGGGCACCCAACAAGATGACGCGCCAACTGCGCCGGATGAGTCGCTACGGCATCCTGAGCCAGTACCTGCCCGAGTTCGGGCGCATCGTCGGACAGATGCAGCACGACCTGTTCCATACCTATACGGTGGATGCCCACACGCTGGAGGTCATCAAGAACTGCCGGCGTTTCCACTATCCCGATTTCGAGGAGCGCTTCCCCGTTTCCTGCCGGGTAGCCCGGCGGCTGCCCAAGCGGGAACTGCTGTATATCGCGGCGCTGTACCACGACATCGGCAAGGGCCGCGGGGGAGACCACTCCGAACTGGGCGCGGTGGACGCCGAACGCTTCTGCCGGGAGCACGGGCTCGATCGTCGCGACACGGAACTGGTCACCTGGCTGGTGCGCAACCACCTGACCATGTCGGCCGTCTCCCAGCGCAAGGACATCACCGACCCGGACGTGATCCAGCAGTTCGCCGTTCATGTGGGAGACGAGGACCATCTCGACTACCTGTTCACCCTGACCGTGGCGGACATCAACGGCACCAACCCCACCCTCTGGAATGCCTGGCGCGGCAGCCTTCTGCGTCAGCTCTACACAGAGACGCGACGGGCCCTGCGCCGCGGCCTCGACAATCCCGTCGACAAGCAGGACTGGATCGGCAAGACCCGGGACGATGCCACCGACATCCTGGAAGATCGCGGTTTTACCTCAGAGGAACTGGATGCCCTGTGGCAGGCGCGCGGGGAGGAATATTTCCTGCGCGAGCGCGCCGAGGACATCGCCTGGCACACGGAGGCGATCGCGAGCCATCACGATCGGGAGACGCCCCTGGTACTGGTGCGTAACACCAGCGAATCCAGCGTGGCAAACACCACCCAGATTTTCATCCACGCCCGCAGCCGCGCCCAGCTGTTCTCCATGATCTGCGCGGAACTGGAACAACTGGACCTGAGCGTGCACGACGCCCGCATCTACAGTGGCGCGGATGGTATGAGCCTCGACAGTTTCTTCGTGCTGGATTCCGCTGGACAACCGATCGCCGAGGACGGCGCCCGCCTGCGGCATATCCGGGAACAGATCACCGCGGCCCTGGCCGAGACCTCCAGCTATCCGGATATCGTCAAGCGCCGCACGCCACGGCAGATGAAGTCCTTTTCCATCCCCACGGAGACCAGCATGTCGGTCGACGAAATCAAGAACGTCACGGTGCTGGAGGTGGCCTCACCGGATCGTCCCGGGCTGCTCGCCCGACTGGGCAAGATCTTTGTGGACTTCAACATTGAATTGCAGGCGGCCAAGATCCAGACTCTCGGGGAACGGGTGGAGGACGTCTTCTTCATCACCGACGAGAACCAGCAGCCGATCTCGGATCCGCAGCGCTGCGAGGCCATCCAGCAGGCGATCCGCAGCGAGCTGGACGCCCAGGCGGCCGCCTGAGCCATGCCCCGTTGACCCGGTTACTGTTGGCCTCCCTATGAACCCGGACCTGCAACGCCTCCAGCCCTATCCGTTCGAGAAGCTGCGCCAGCTGTTTGCAGACCTGCAACCACCCCCGGGGAAATCACCCATTGCCCTGTCTATCGGCGAGCCGCGCCACCCCGCGCCCGACTTCGTGGCGGAGGTCCTGGCCGCCAGCCTCGAGCGTCTGTCCAACTACCCCGTCACCCAGGGGCTGCCGGAGCTGCGCCAGGCCATCGGCCGCTGGCTGGTCGATCGCTTCGGTCTGCCCGGCATCGATCCGGAGCGGCAGGTACTGCCGGTCAGCGGCACCCGGGAGGCGCTTTTCGCCTTCGCCCAGGCGGTAGTCGAGCGCTCACCGGGCTGCCTGGTCATGAGCCCCAACCCCTTCTACCAGATCTACGAGGGGGCAGCGCTGCTGGCCGGGGCCACGCCGCACTTCATCAACTGCACGGCCGAGAACAATTTCCTGCCGGATTTCGAGGCCGTGACTGCGGACCAGTGGCGCGCCTGCCAGCTGCTCTACATCTGCAGCCCGGGCAACCCCAGCGGCGCAGTGCTGCCCCTGCAGACACTGCAGGAGCTGATCACCCTGGCCCGGGAATACGGTTTCGTGATCGCCAGTGACGAATGCTACTCCGAAATCTATCGCGACGAGGAAGCGCCGCCCCCCGGACTGTTGCAGGCCTGCGCGGCCATGGGTGACAGTGATTACCGCAACTGTGTGGTCTTCCACAGCCTGTCCAAGCGCTCCAATCTGCCCGGCCTGCGCTCGGGTTTCGTCGCCGGCGATGCGGGCATACTCGCTGACTTCCTCCTCTACCGGACGTACCACGGCTGTGCCATGCCGCCGCACCACCAGCTGGCGAGTATCGCCGCCTGGGAAGATGAGGAACACGTGCGCGAAAACCGCCGCCGCTACCGGGAAAAATTCACTGCCGTGCTCGCCGAACTCGAGGGGCACCTGGACGCGTCAGCGCCGGATGCCGGCTTCTACCTGTGGCCCAGCACCCCGCTACCCGACACGGACTTCGCCCGTGAACTCTATGCGGGCGAACACGTCACCGTGCTGCCCGGACGATTCCTGGCCCGCGAGGCGGCCGGTATCAATCCGGGCCTGAACCGCGTGCGCATGGCCCTGGTGGCCGAAGAAACGCAGTGCATCGAGGCCGCCCAGCGCATCGTGCACCGGCTGGGAAAGCTGTAGGCGGGCGCGCATGCTGAAACAGGAACGGGTGGACTACATCCTGCAGCGCCTGCAGGAACTCTATCCCGAAACACCCATCCCGCTGGATCACCGGGATCCCTTCACTTTGCTGCTGGCCGTGCTGCTGAGCGCCCAGTGCACTGACGAGCGGGTCAACCAGGTCACCCCGGCACTCTTCGCCCTGGCGGACAACCCGCAGGACATGGCTGCCCAGACGGAGGAGCGTATCCGCGAGATCATCCGGCCCTGCGGCCTCTCGCCGCAGAAATCCAGGGCCATCAAACGCCTCAGCGAGATCCTGCTGGAGGAGCACGGCGGTGAAGTACCGGCGGACATGGAGGCCCTGGAGCGCCTGCCCGGGGTAGGTCACAAGACCGCCAGCGTGGTGATGTCACAGGCCTTTGGCGTCCCCGCCTTCCCGGTCGACACGCATATTCACCGCCTGGCCCAGCGCTGGGGCCTGACCAGCGGCAGGAACGTCGCCCAGACAGAGCGGGACCTGAAGCGGCTGTTTCCTGAAGCGAGCTGGAATCGGCTTCACCTCCAGATCATCTACTATGGCCGTGAATTCTGCACGGCACGCGGCTGCGATGGCCGTGTCTGCGAGATCTGCCGTACCTGTTACCCCGAGCGCAGGCACCCCAAAAAGACGCGCAAGGCCTAGTATCCCATCCCATTGATCCGGGGCATTTCAGTACCTGGAACCAGCGCTGCCGCAGGGCGCGCCGGCTGCCTCATCCGGCAAGGTAGATCCGCACGTCCCGGAACTCCGGGGATTCATCCAGGTCCGGGAGGGTGCTGCTGTGGTGGCGCGCGATCTGCCGGTAGGGTGGGTGATCGAAGTGCTTCACACGGGAGTCCGCGATCAGCACCTGCTCTGCTCGGTCCACGAAGCGCTGCAGCCAGGGGAAGTTATTGCGGTCATAGAGGACGTCGGCGACGATGATCAGGTCGATGGGGCCCTGTACCATGTCGTAGTCAGCGACCAGCGTGAGTTCAACGTCATTCAGGGCGGCGTTCACCCGCGTGGCCTCCCGGGCCAGCGGATCGATATCGCAGGCGATGACCTCTGCCGCACCTGCCAGCGCCGCCGCAATGGCCACGACGCCGGAGCCGCACCCGAAATCCAGGACCCGCTTCGCTCTCACCCAACCGGGTTCGGCCAGCAGGAAGTCTGCCAGCACCTTTCCGGACGCCCAGCAGAACACCCAGTACAGGGGATTATCCATCACCCGCCGGATCTCCTCGGCAGACAGTTCACCCTGGGGGTAATCGTGATTGAGTAACAGCAGGCGAATAGCCGGGATGCCGGGCAGGCGGGTGAGTTCCAGCCCGGCGGCGGGGAGGATCTGCCGGAGGTGTCGCTCCAGGCGGGCAGGGTCAGTCATGGCACGGGCGGCAGTGAAATCCGGGGGATAGTATCATCGCCGGGCGTGACTATAGAATAACCTGCCATGGAACAGCCCCCCTACCTCGTCCCCCACAGTCGTGAAGAGATCCGTATCCTCTATGCGGACGCCGACCTGCTGCTGGTGCGCAAGCCCGACCTGCTGCTCAGCATTCCGGGGCGGCACCCGCTCAACAAGGACTGCCTGATCAGTCGTCTCCAGCAGCGCTACCCGTCGGCAAGCATCGTACATCGCCTGGACCTGGACACGTCGGGCATCATGGTGGTTCCGCTGAACCGGGAGGCGCATGCCCATATCAGCCGCCAGTTCCAGGAGCGGCAGGTGCAGAAGAGTTACCACGCTATCGTCTATGGTTCAGTCGCGGCGGACCGGGGCGAGATCGACCTGCCGATCGCCTGTGACTGGGCCAACCGGCCGAAGCAGAAAATCTGTCACGAACACGGCAAAGCCGCCCTGACACGCTACGAAGTGCTGGAGCGCATGGCGGACCGCACCCGCCTGCTGCTGCGACCTGTGACCGGGCGATCCCACCAGCTGCGCATTCACCTGCGGGAGCTGGGACACCCCATCCTGGGCTGTGATCTCTATGCTCACCCGGAGGCGCTGGCCATGGCTGACCGGCTGCTGCTGCACGCCTCCCG
>JAHEEV010000041.1:0-16420 GCA_024640505.1 Halieaceae bacterium | reverse complement strand
CTGCACCAATCACTCCAGCTGCCGGCGTAGAGCGTGGCATCATCCCGTCCCAGCAGGGCCAGGGAGAAGAGATTGACACAGGCAGTGACGCCGGAGCCGCAGTAAACGACCAGCTCATCGGCCTGCAGTGCATCGCCCCAGTGCCGGCGCTGGTCCCGCTCACCCAGGACTCGTCCTTCTGCCGACGTGACCCCCTGCCAGGGTCGGTTGACTGCCCCGGGGATATGCCCCGCGACCGGGTCGATAGGCTCTTCCAGGCCCTGGTACCGACGCTCCTCGCGGGAGTCCACCAGCAGGGCGCCCCGGGACTGGGCAGATCGCAATCCCCCGATGTCGCAATACCCGGTGAAAGGGGTGACCGGATCCACGGCGCAGGCGAGGGGTCGGGGCACCGTAGCCTCCGGCTGCCCCCCGGCGGAAAGAAACCCCTGGTAGCCCCCGTCCAGCAGGCGCGGCGGTCGATAACCGAGGCTGCGCATCAGCCACCACAGGCGTGCGGCAAAGGCAAAACGGGAATCGTCGTAGGCGATCACCGGCGTCGAGGGAGCAACCCCGAAGCCAGCCAGAGTGGCTGCGAAAACCTCCGGTCGTGGCAGCGGGTGCCGCCCACCGCGCCGGCCTGGGGGACCCGAGAGGTCCCGGTTCAGATCCAGGTAGAAGGCGCCGGGAATGTGGCCCGCAAGGTAGTCCCGCCGGCCCTGTTCCGGGTCGGCAAGGGAAAACCGGCAGTCGAACACGACACAGGGACCGGCGTCGGGCAACTCTGCAGGCTGGATCAGCGGGCGGGCCGGCATGGCGACCTCCGAATTCAACAAAACCACGACAGATAGTAGGCGAGCCGGGGGATTTTAACTAGAATCCACCCAGGTACAGCGCGGAATATCCCAGTGGTTACCACGAGTCGCACACCATCCCGGCTGATGATTGTCGCCAGGCCCAATTGCTCTGCCAGCTGGCGCAGCAACCAGCTGGCCCTGCTGGCCATCGCCATACCCTCCCTGATCATCGCCACGGCCTTCGCGGCACTCGGTGCCTGGCCCATCCTGCCCTTCGCCGGACTGGAACTGCTGGCGCTGGGCAGTGCCCTGTACTACGTCAACTGGAAACTGCAGTACCGCCACGTGATCACGCTCAGCGATGAGAGTGTCCGCATCGAGAAGGGACACTACATCCCCAGGAAGAGCTGGCTGTTCCCGCGTCAGGGGACCGGGCTGGCGATCACCCCGGAAAAGCACCCCTGGGAGGGCCCGGAACTGACCGTGCACGACAATCGGGAAAGTGTCACGGTCGGGGAATTCCTCAACCGGGATGACAGCCTTGCCCTGGCCGATCTGCTGCGCCGGGAAATCCAGGTACGCACGCACAGTGCCCGCGGCAAGCGAGCGTTCTGACGGACAATCCTAGATATCCTCGAAATCGCCGTGACGCCCCCTGCCGGCGGCAAACCGATGGGCCCCGCTGGCCGTTTCTCCGGACCCGATGACCGCCATACCCCGCTCGAACTCGTTGGCCAGGGCTGCCTCGAGTGACAACCCCCACTGCTCGTAGGCACTGAGCCGGTCGGATCGCAGGCACGCCTGGGGATAACGACTCAACTGTTCCGCCAGTTCCAGGGCTGCCTCCAGGGACTCGCCCTCCTCCACCACACGATTGGCCAGCCCTATCTGCAGCGCTTCCTCCGCCCCCACCGGGCGGCCGGTGAGTATCAGGTCCATGGCCCGGCTGTGCCCGATCAGGCGCGGCAGGCGGATCGTGCCGCCGTCGATCAGCGGTACGCCCCAGCGGCGGCAGAACACCCCCATGACAGCACTCTTCTCAACCACTCGCAGGTCACACCACAGGGCCAGTTCCAGACCACCGGCCACGGCATGACCGGATACGGCAGCGATCACCGGCTTGCCCAGCAGCATGCGGGAGGGGCCCATGGGGCCTTCTCCCTCCGGGTCCAGCCGGTTGCCTCCCTGTTCTGAGGCGAACGCCTTGAGGTCGGCACCGGCACAGAAGGTGCCATTCTCACCATAAAATACGGCCACATCACTGTCGGCATCCTCATCGAATTCGCGGAATGCCTGCGCCAGGGCCACCGCCGTGGCGCGGTCCACGGCGTTGCGCACATCGGGACGGGCAATGCCAATGACGGTTATCCGCCCCTGCTGCTGTACGGTGACTGTCGTCATAGTTGACTCCCGATAATGTCCCGGGCGCGGTCCCGCAATTGCTCGCCGCTGCAGGCGCGGACATCCTCGACAGGAATGGCCGGGTGAATGATCATCTCTGCCGCGCCGGGATGCAGATCCATCCCGTCCGGGGTCAGAATGGCTTCGGTTCCCCTCAGGCTTATCGGCAGGAGGGGTATATCGAGATCCCGGGCCAGGTAGAAAGCCCCCATCTTGAAGGCGTGCAGGCTGCCGTCGCGGCTGCGGGTACCCTCGGGGAAAAACAGGATGGAGGTGCCTGGCTGCAGGTTCGCTTTCACCTGCTGCAATTCACGGATCGCGGCTATGTGATTGGAGCGGTCCAGGAAAATATGGCCCAGCATCGCGGTAGCGATACCGATAACGGGAATCTTGCGGACCTCCTTTTTCATGATCCACTTCAGGTCCAGGGGCAGCCAGCCGTAGAGTATCGGAATATCCATCAGGCTCAGGTGGTTGGCTACCAGGACATAGGATTTGACCGGGTCGATATGCTCCAGACCGGCGATGTGCAACCGCGCCGGGACCGCGCGCACCAGTCCCCGCCCCCACAGCCCGCCGAACCAGCGACTGGCCTTGCGCGGACTGAAAGGCGCGACCACTGCCACACCGAGGAAGTTGAGCAGCGTCCACAGAATCAGGAAGGGAATGTAGATGAGGTATTTGTAACACGGGTACAAGGACATGGTGTATGGTCGGGCCTGCCTGCGTCGATTTCATGGTTTCCCGCGGAGCCTGTATAATCGGTGGCCCACAGCTCCCCTGCAGCGCAATTATGTACAGCAATCATGTCCGGTAACAAGGTGGGATTCGTCAGCCTGGGCTGCCCCAAGGCCCTGGTGGATTCCGAGCGCATCCTCACCCAGCTGAAACTGGACGGCTACGATATCGTACCGACCTATGAGGACGCCCAGGTTGTGGTGGTCAATACCTGCGGCTTTATCGACAGCGCCAAGCAGGAGTCGCTGGATGCGATCGGCGAGGCCATCAGCGAGAACGGCCGGGTCATCGTCACCGGCTGCATGGGCAAGGGCGAGGATGCCGACGCGATCATGCAGCTGCACCCCAAGGTGCTGAGCGTGAGCGGGCCCGCGGCCTATGAGGAGGTGGTCGGCGCGGTACACGAATTTGTGCCGCACACCCCGGCCCACGACCCCTATACCGACCTGGTACCGCCGCAAGGGGTAAAGCTCACACCACGCCACTACGCCTATCTGAAAATTTCCGAGGGCTGCAACCACCGCTGCAGCTTCTGCATTATTCCCGATATGCGGGGGGACCTGGTGAGCCGGCCGATCGGCGACGTCATGGAGGAAGCCGAGCGGCTGGTCAGGGCCGGCGTGCGGGAGCTGCTGGTGATCTCCCAGGACACCAGCGCCTACGGGGTGGACATCAAGTACCGCACCGGCTTCTGGAACGGCCGGCCGCTGAAGACCCGCATGCAGGAGCTGTGCGAGGCCCTGGGAGAGTTTGGCATCTGGGTACGGCTGCACTACGTCTATCCCTACCCTCACGTGGACGACGTGGTACCCCTGATGGCCGAGGGCCGGATACTGCCCTACCTGGATATTCCCTTCCAACACGGCAGCCCGGACGTGCTGCGGCGCATGAAGCGGCCTGCGGCAGCGGAAAAAGCCCTCGAGCGCATACAGGCATGGCGCACCGCCTGCCCGGATATCACCTTGCGCAGCACCTTCATCGTCGGTTTCCCCGGTGAAACAGAGGCCGAGTTCGAGGAACTGCTGGACTTTATCCGGGCGGCCCGGCTGGACCGCGTGGGCTGCTTCCAGTATTCGCCGGTGAAGGGCGCCCGGGCCAACGACCTCCCGGACCCGGTCCCGGAAGCGTTGAAGCAGGAGCGCTGGGAACGCTTCATGGCCCTGCAACAGCAGATCAGCGCAGACAAACTGCAGCAGAAGCTGGGCACCACTATCGAGATCCTGGTCGATGAGGTGCATGCCGAAGGTGCTATCGGTCGCTCCCGGGCCGACGCACCGGAGATCGACGGTCGGGTCTACCTGGAAGGCGCAGAGGGGCTCAGTCCGGGTGACTTCGTCGAAGCGGAAGTGACGGCAACGGACGAGTACGACCTGTGGGCCGGCTGACCCTTAGCCTGATCCCGCCACCGCCACACCATGAACCTGCTGTTATTTACTGATGAGGACCGTCTGGACGCGCAGCGTATTGCCGTCGGCGGCCGGCGACTGCAGCACCTGCAACAGGTGCATCGTGCCTCCCCGGGGGATTCCATCCGCGTGGGAGAGGTCGGGGGCCACATGGGTCGCGGCACGATTGTGGAATTCAGTGCCCAGCGGGCTGTGATCGAGGTGAGCGCCGACACGCCACCGCCGGCCAAACTGGCCCTGGAACTGATTGTCGCACTGCCGCGACCGAAAATGCTGCGGCGCATCCTGCGCACGGTGGCAGAATGCGGCGTTCCCCGCCTGCACCTGGTGAACAGCTACCGGGTGGAAAAGAGTTTCTGGCGCTCCCCGGTGCTGGCACCGGACACGATCAGGGACTACCTGCTACTGGGTCTGGAGCAGTCCCGGGACACGGTGCTGCCCGAGGTCGTCTCCCACCGGTTGTTCCGGCCATTTGTAGAGGACACGCTGCCCGCACTGCTGGCGGGCAGGCGCGCGCTGCTGGCCCACCCCGGAGACTACCCGCCCTGCCCACGGGACCTGGACGAGCCTACCGTGCTGGTCATCGGACCGGAGGGCGGCTTCATCCCCTATGAGGTCTCAAAGCTGCAGGAGACCGGTTGCCAGGCAGTCTCCCTGGGCCCGCGCATCCTGCGCGTGGAAACCGCTGTCGCCAGCCTGCTCGGCAGGCTCGCCTGATCACCGCGGTATTCACACGTGCCCTGGAAACGATATTGCAACCCGGCGCCGTACAGTCGCGGCGCGACCACCGCATAACCCCCCACGCCGGGGCGAACGTATGGGCCAGCGCGACGGTTGCAACCGCCGGGAGAGATAAAACCTTTGCAGATCCGCGTTTCTTATCGACCTCGTATTTCTGATTATTGTCAGCGGAGCCTGCCGGCACTTCCCAGTGTCGATCTCCCTGGCCTGTATGTGATCAGATGGCGTCCCGGACGAGCAGTTTTTTGACGACGATCAAGGCACGCAGGGTGAGATCAGACTAACGTGTGTTTCATACATTGATCAACCAAGACAAGGAATGCCCATGCTCACAGTGGCAGAAATCATGACCCGGGAGCCCTACACGCTGGGCCCGGACGACACCCTGGCAGATGCTCGGAAACTGATGGCCGAGCACCACATCCGGCACCTTCCGGTGGTGAGCGGGGACGGCAACCTGGTGGGCCTGGTATCCCAGCGGGACGTGCTGGCGGCGGAGGATTCCAGCCTGATGCGCGGACCCGAGGGAGATGACAGTACGGAGGGTTATGTGGCCCTCTCTGCCATCATGACCTCTCCCGTCCAATCGATCGATGAACATGCCAGCCTGCGCGGCACCGCGATTCACCTGCAGAAGAATCGCATGGGTTGCCTCCCCGTGCTGCGTGACGGCAAGTTGGTCGGCATCATCACCGACTCGGACTTCGTCGCAATCGCCATCAACCTGATGGAGCAGATGGAGGAGTCGGAACCGGACGAGTACGATTTCGATGAGGACAACCTGGACGAAGAGGACCTCGGCGCGAGCGACTTTGGCGAGGACGAGTCAGAGGATTTTTAACTAATTCCCTATCGACGCAACGGGGTCAGACCTGCAGACCCGCAGGGCAGTCGACGCCGGTGCCCCCCAGGCCGCAATAGCCGCCGGGATTTTTCGCCAGGTACTGCTGGTGATACTCTTCCGCGTAATAGAACGGCGGGGCCGGGAGGATCTCGGTGGTAATCTTCCCGTACCCTGCCTTATCCAGGGCTCGCTGGTAAACAGTCCGGGACATCTCGGCCAGCGCCTGCTGGTCGGCATTGAAGGTGTAGATCCCCGACCGGTACTGGGTACCCAGGTCGTTGCCCTGGCGCATGCCCTGGGTCGGGTCGTGACCCTCCCAGAACAGTTCAAGCAGTTGTGGATAAGTCACCATCGCGGGATCAAAAACCACCAGAACCACCTCGTTGTGGCCGGTCTTTCCGCTACAGACCTCCTGGTAGGTCGGATTAGGTGTCAGTCCCGCAGCGTATCCCGCAGCCGTGGTAAACACACCGTCTGCCTGCCAGAACTTGCGCTCCACGCCCCAGAAGCAGCCCATACCAAACATGGCCTGCTCCAGGTGATCGGCGAAAGGCCCCTGCAACGGATTGCCATTGACGAAATGTGCTGCGGGCACCGCCATGGCTTGCTGCCTTCCGGGCAGCGCCTCTCCGGCCGCGGGCAGTGCGTGCTTGCGTCGTATATCGAATAGACTCATACCCCGATTATAGCGGCTTCACACCATCAGGTGGGAGCCCTGCGACACAACACCTGGGCTGTGGCCGGTGGCGGTGCCTTTCACTTTGTGATGCCGACAGTGTAAGCTGTTTACACGAAGGCGCAGCCGCAACGCGCGGTTTTCACGCCCTTGTCATAATCCAGGTTTACCGTGAAGCCATCAGGACACCCCGGGGGAGTCCCTGATACGCCGCTAAACCCTGACAACAAAAAGATGGACAAAATGGACACGAAAGCAAGAATATTCAATGCCAGTGAGCTCTGCAGCCGCAAGCTCTGGCAACTGGTCACAACGGAAAACGCAGAACAGGTAAGTGAAGACCAGCTCAGGGAAGCAGTTGCAGAGCTCGCCGAGCGCCGGCACTACCTGACCGAGTTGCAGAGCCTGGGCAAACTCGACCACCCGCGGCGTGGAGCCTGACGCGCGCCCGGTCTGACGGCATGGCCAAACCACCCTCGCGCCGGGCCTCCTCCCGGGACATCGAGCAGTTCCTGCAGAAAAGCCGGGACATAACTCACTTCGTGGAGAAGCAGCCGCGCCTGCTCTTTGCCATCGATGCCACCGCAAGCCGCCAGCCGACGTGGGATACCGCCAGTCACCTGCAGCAGGAGATGTTCCTCGCGACCCACAATATTGCGTCGCTGGCGGTACAGCTGTGCTACTACCGGGGCTTCAACGGGTTTTTCGCCAGCGACTGGCTGACCGACAGTGGGCAACTGGCCCGGCAAATGGCGCGTGTACAGTGTGAGGGTGGGCACACCCAGATCGCGCGCCTGCTGCGCCATGCCCTGGGCGAACACGGCAAGGTCAAAATAAGGGCACTGGTATTCATCGGCGATGCCGTGGAAGAAAATCCGGATGAACTGTGCGACCTGGCCGGTCAATGCGGCCTGCTGCAGTTGCCCCTGTTTCTGTTCCAGGAGGGGACGGCGCAACCGGTGAAGCAGACCTTCCGCAGCATGGCGCGGCTGAGCGGAGGCGCCTGGGCCCGATTCGACGGCCGCAGCGCCGACACACTGGCCGCCCTGCTGGGCGCCGTGGCCCGCTTCGCCGCCGGAGGCCGGGCGGCGCTGGAGAACAACAGTAGCGAGAGTGCTAAACTGCTGCTTCAGCAAATCAAGCCCTGAGGTTCGAAGTGCCCCGCATTCTCCTGCTACTGGCGATCATCGCCGTCATCTACATACTGGCGCAGCGCGTACGCTCACTGCCGCCCCACAAGCGCCGGGGGGAGTACATCAAGCTGGCACTGGGCCTGGCGGTTGCGGCTGTGATCATCCTGACTCTCACGGGGCGCATGCACTGGATAGGGGCCGCGCTCACCGGGTTGCTCGTCGGCATCCGGCAGCTGCTGCCCACGCTGCTACGCCTCTTTCCGCTACTGGCTTCTACCCGCCTCTTCGGCCAGCAGGCGCCCCGTAAGGGCCAGACATCCACCGTGGAAACGGAGATCCTGAGGATGCAACTGGACCACGACAGCGGCGACCTGCAGGGGGAGGTACTCAAGGGACGCTTCGAGGGCTGGCGCCTGATGGACATGGATCGCCAGCAACTGGAGGAACTGCTGGGCTACTGCCGCGCGGAAGACGCCGACTCGGTGCAGCTGCTGGACAGTTACCTGCAGCGTCGCTTCGCCGGAGAAGCACCCTTTGGCCAACAGCAGCCACCGCCCGACAACGGCGGCAGCATGACGCGCAAGGAAGCCCTGGCGGTGCTGGGCCTGGACGAAGGCGCTTCGAGAGAAGAGGTGGTGGCAGCCCATCGCAAGCTGATGCAGAAGCTCCATCCCGATCGCGGCGGCAACGATTACCTGGCCGCCAAGATCAATCAGGCGAAGGACCTGCTGGTGGGCTGAACGACAACGCTGGCGCAGGAAGCGGCAGTTGCTTACACTTCCCGCCGGAACTGCCAGGAGTAAACTCACTGCCATGACAGATGTATACGTTATCCGCAACCAACAGGGACACTACTGGGGCAAGAGCAAACAGTGGGTGGACGGATCGGATGCCCGCGCCGTGATGCGGGCAAAACACCGGGACCAAGCCATCAACAGCCTCTTCGAGCTGAGCTCCAAGGACTTCGAGCTGCGGGGTGAGGTCATCGCCGCCGAGCTCACCGAGCGTGGGGAACCGGTCATCGAACCCAGCCAGATACCGCTGCCGATGGAACCCGATGTCGACCAGCCGGTCCAAGAGAAGGCAACTGAAACCACCCCTGAGGCCGCCGAATCATGAGAATTCTGCTTTTCCTGGCTACCAACCTGGCCGTCCTGGTCCTGGTCAGTATTGTGTTCAACCTGCTCGGACTGCAAGGCATTCTGGCCGAGAATGGCGTGGACCTGAACCTCGGTTCCCTGCTGGTCTTCTGTGCCCTGTTCGGCTTCGGCGGCTCGCTGATCTCGCTGCTGCTGTCCAAGACCATGGCCAAGCGGGGCACGGGCACCTACATCATCGAACAGCCGCGCAATAGCGACGAGCAGTGGCTGGTCGATACCGTGGCGGAGCTGGCTGAGCAGGCGGGTATCGGCATGCCGGAGGTGGGCATTTTCCCCTCTGAGGCGGCCAATGCCTTTGCCACCGGCTGGAAGCGGGACAATGCCCTGGTGGCGGTCAGTGCCGGCCTGCTGCGGCGGTTCCGGCCCGAAGAAGTGAAGGCGGTCATGGCCCACGAGATCGGCCACGTCGCCAATGGGGACATGGTGACCCTGACCCTGATTCAGGGGGTCGTGAACACCTTTGTCATGTTCCTGGCGCGGATCATCGGCCACACCGTGGACCGGGTGATTTTCAAGACCGAGCGCGGCTACGGGCTGGGCTACTATGCGGTGACCATCGTCGCAGAACTCGTGCTGGGCTTTCTCGCCAGCATGATTGTGTTCTGGTTCTCCCGCTGGCGCGAGTATCGGGCAGACGCCGCCGGCGCAGGCCTGACCACCAACAGCCACATGATCGGCGCCCTGCAGCGGCTGCGAGAGGAGCAGGGACTGCCCCAGGACCTGCCGGCGGAGTTGACCGCATTCGGCATCAGCGAACAGATCAAGGAGGGCTTCTCCGCCCTGTTCCGCTCCCATCCGCCTCTGGAAGACCGGATCAGGGCACTGCAGGGCCAGTAATACGCTGCCGGCACAGTAGCGGGCCACTCAGGCCCAGTTGACGTCTTCCCCCAGTGCGTCCCTGACCTGGTTCAGGGCCGCAATGAAGCGACTGGCGTTCTCCAGCACCTCGATGGTCACCCCCCGCCGGGACAGTTCCTCATTGAGCTGTTCGTGGGTTTCCGCCAGCTCCTCCAGGGGCAGCATCAGGCGTTCCTGCGAACCCGACGGCCGGGACTGCTCTACCAGGTACAGTACGGCCGCCGGTATCGGTTGCCGCTCCAGGTCGATGAGCGAGAAGTGCAGTTGCAGCTTGTTCCCCGCGGCGCTGCCGCCTGCAGCCGGCGGGCAGACACCGACCTCGTACTCGCAGCGCCATTCATAGCCGTGCTCGCTCTGGTCGAACTGGGATACCTCGCCGGGAATACCCGCGAGGGACTGGATATGGCGCTTGAACAGCTCATACACCGTGACCCTTGGCGATGCCTCCGGAAGCCCTTCCCGCGCGGCCGGGGACGGTGACTTTGGCGAGGAGGGTGAGGCCATCAGAGTCTTCCTTGATTCCAGGGCGGGTGGCTTACGTGGGGACAGCATAGCCCAAATCAGGCCTGTCTGTTAAAGCCTGTGTTACCTAAATGAGGTAGCCCGCTGCGCGCGAACGAAGCAGCACAGATTCAGCGGGCGAGCGGGGAATGGATGAGGTATTCACTCATGGGCAGCACATCGAGCTGGTCGAAGTCGATGAATCGCGCACAGCTCTCCATCATCGCCGTCATATGCGCCTGCAACCGGGCCTCGTCACCGCCGCTGTCGTAAAAGGCGTGGTCCGAGGCCATGGCCTCGGGCGGGAAATTCTCCTCCACGATGGCATCGCAGGGCGGCGTGCTGTCGCTGAGCAACCGGACCACCACGTTCTGTCGATAACCAAACGTGGATTGGGTGTCGATCGCTACCTGGGTGTGGCTGTCCTTCCAGATCGCGAACCACTCGTCCCGGCTGAGGCGTGGAGGCTGCTGCAAAAATACCACCTGGCACATACCGAAACCGCGCTGGCCCGGAGGCGCAGGATGGGTCATGGCGCTGACCAGCGGCTCCGCCTCGGCAACCAGGTAACCACCCCAGCGTTCCACCCGGTCATCCAGCAACGGTGTCCACGCCGGGGCCGCGCCGGCGTGGTCGACCCACAGTGACAGCACGGCATCCGGTCCGGGCGGATGACTGATCATGCGCCGCCCCGCCGCCGCGTCCACGGCGGAGTCCACCGCGGCGACCCGGGCACCGAGTACCGGATCCAGGGCGGCAATTTCTGTGGCGAGATCTCTCACCAGCATCTCACGGAACCCGTCGGGGTCCACACCCTCTGATTTCCACAGGGGATACATCAGTTTTTCCATGGCGCGACTAACGTCCTATCCGGTTTATCCGATCATTGCAGCGCACCGGTCAGGACACTAAATGCCCACCGGCGGCGTGATGGTGGACCCATTGTCGATCACCATCTCCGCGCCGTTGACGAAGCGCGACTCATCCGAGGCGAGGTATAGCACCAGGTTGGCGATATCATCCGGTTCACACATATTGCCGTAACGCCCCACCTCCTCGATCTCCTCCTGCGTGGCCGTGTCCTTGCCCATGGCCACTTTCACCACCATGGGCGTCTTCACGCCATCCGGGTGTACCGAGTTGCAGCGTATGCCGTTCTTCTGTTCCTTGCAGAACATGGCGACATTTTTGGTGAGCGACCGCACGGCGCCCTTGCTGGCCGTATAGGCCGCGACGAAGGACTGGCCATGAATGGCGGCAACCGACGACATATTGATAATGGAGCCGCCACCGCTCTCCGCCATGGCGGGAATGGCGTGTTTGCACCCGAGGAAAACACCGTCGCTGTTGACCGCATTGACCTTGCGCCAGGCCTCGAGATCCGTATCGACGATGGTGCCCAGCATAATCATGCCGGCGTTGTTCACCAGGATGTCCAGCCGTCCGAACGTATCCAGGGTCGTGGCTATCACGGATTTCCAGCCCTCTTCATCGGTCACGTCCAGGCGCAGAAATATCGCACTGTCACCGATCGCCCCGGCCACAGCCTGGCCGTCGGTCTCATTGAGATCAGCCACCACGACTTTTGCCCCTTCCGCCGCCAGCAGCATGGCATCGGCCTTGCCCATCCCGCTCGCCCCACCGGTCACGATGGCGACTTTGCCCGCCACTCTGCCCATTCTCTTCCTCCGTCCACCCGGGACTCATCTACACAAGCGCAGCAGTTAAGCAGAAGCCTGCTGAAAGCTCAATTTTCGCAGCCCGCAAACCGCCCGGGGGCTGGCCAGTTGAACCGGAGCCGGGGGGTCGCCTGCCGGCACGGTGAATAGTATTCTTGGCATTTCTCGGCAGAGGAACGACGGCATGAATCAATCCCCGAAACTTCCGGCACTGATCAACTGGATCGGCTACCTGATCGTCACCCTGCTGGTGGCGCTGCCCCTGGCGGTCCTGGTCGTCCGCTCGGGTGCCTGGCAGCAGGGCCTGCTGCTCTACGCGATCTGCTGCCTGGGGGCCACGGCCCTGCTGGCCCTTTGCGTGCTGTTGCTCCTGCTGCCCAGATACAGCGCCTGGCGGGTTCCTATTCTGCGACGCGCCGCCCTGGCCCTGCCCGGCACCCTGCTGCTCTCAGCGCTGCTGACAGGGGGCGGCGACCACCCGCGCATCCACGACATCACCACCGACACGGAAGATCCCCCCGTGTTCACCGCCGCTGTGCAACGGCGCGGCGACCGGGCCAACAGCCTTGAAATCCGCCAGGACACACTGGAGCAACAACGCGCCGCATACGCCGACCTGGACACCCTGCTCACCGATGCCCCCATTGACGACGCCTTCGACCACGCGCTGCGAGTCGCGACGGCGCTGGGCTGGGAGGTCTACCACCAGGACCGCAATGCCGGTGTCATTGAGGCGGTCGACACGACTGCCATCATGCGGTTCCAGGACGATATCGTCATACGCGTGCGCAGCAATGCAGACGGCACCCTGGTCGATCTGCGCTCCGTCTCCCGCGTAGGCCTGGGCGATCTGGGCGCGAATGCAGCCCGCATTCGCGCCTTCCGTGAGGCCTTCTCGCAGGCGGCGAACAATCGATGAAGCACATAGCGCTAGCGCTGACCACCGCCCTGCTCGCCTGCCTCTGGAGCATCCCGGGGCTGTCCCGGGACGTGGACTACCTGAGTTTCGCCACCGAGGACGAAGCCAACAGCACGGAGATTTTCAGGAAGGCCAGCCCCTCCGTGGTCTTTGTGACCAACACGGCACTGCAGCGCAGTTTCTTCAGCCTGGACGTACACGAAATTCCCCGCGGCTCCGGCACCGGATTCGTCTGGGATGAGAGCGGGCTGATCGTCACCAACTTCCACGTGATAGCCGGCGCACACAAACTGACCGTCACCCTGCAGGACCAGAAGGAATACGACGCGCAGGTGATCGGCGTGGCGCCCGAGAAAGACCTGGCGGTCCTGCGCATCGAGGATCCCCCTGACGACCTGGTGGCACTTCCCATCGGGGACTCCTCCGAGTTGTCGGTGGGCCGCAAGGTCCTGGCGATCGGCAACCCCTTCGGCCTGGACACCACCCTGACCACGGGCATCGTCAGCGCCCTGGACCGGGAAATACAGGCTCCCGGCAATCGCACCATTGGCGGCGTTATCCAGACGGATGCAGCCATCAACCCGGGCAACTCCGGCGGGCCGCTGCTGAACTCCCTCGGCCAGCTGGTCGGGGTGAACACGGCAATCTACAGCCCCAGCGGCGCCAGTGCCGGCATCGGCTTTGCAATACCGGTCAATACGGTGAAGGACGTGGTGCCGCAATTGATCGCCTACGGTCGCGTACTGCGCCCCATCATCGGCGTTGAACTGGCCAGCGACCGCTGGATACAGCGCTACCGCATACCCGGCATACCGGTAGTCCATGTCTATCCCGGCCTCCCGGCCGACAAGGCCGGTATCCGCGGCGCCAGGCGAACGTCCCGCGGTGAAGTGCAGCTGGGAGACATCATCGTGGCGGTGAACGGCCGGAAAGTGCGCAGCAACGACGACTTCCTGACGGCTATCGAGCGTCACAAACCGGGGGATGTGGTGGAGATAGAAACCCGCTTCGGCGAAGACAGCAGGCGCTATAAGGTCAAACTGGTCGAGTCACAGTAATCAGGACAGCGTCCCGCCGTCGACACGGATATCCTCGCCAGTGATGTGAGCCCCGTCCTCGGAAGCGAGCATGGCAATCACGCCTGCGGTCACTTCGGGCCCCCTGGGGCCCGTCAGTGACATGATTCGCGACATCAGGTCGAAATCCATGGTATCCGGAAAGGCAATCTTATGGGTCATTCCCGTCTTGATGTCACCGGGACAGATACAGTTGGCCCGCACACCGCGCTTGGCGTACTCCACGGCGATGCTGCGGGTCATCGCCAGCACCCCGCCCTTGCTGGCGGCGTAGGCCGCACCACAGGGCAACCCGGATAACGCTGCGGTAGAGGCTGCGTTGACAATGCTGCCCCCGGTCTGGAGCAGGTGGGGAAGCACCTCCCGGCACAGCAGCATGGTGCCGGTCAGGTTGACGTCGATAATCTTCTGCCAGTCGGCCGTCGTCATCTGTGCCGTATCGTCGAAACGCAGCAGTCCGGCCATGTTGACCAGCGCGTGAAGGCTGCCGAATTGCGCCACGCACTCCGCCACACAGGCTCGCACCTCGGCCTCGTCCGAGACATCACACCTGCGAGCCGCAGCCCGCCCACCCGCAGCGGTGATGGCGGCCACCGTGTCGGCCAGTGCCTGCTCATCGAGATCCACACAGAATACGGCTCCGCCCTCGGCGGCGATACGCTCGGCGCTGGCCCGGCCTATGCCGCTGGCAGCTCCGGTAACGAGCACCACCCTCTCCCTGAATCGTGTCACAGCCATCCTCCTAACCTTCGCCGGCCAGCATGACGGGCCGCCATGAGTCGGTCAACCCGGCTGGTATGTGGCGCTGAACTCCCCGCCATGCAATAGGGCGCGGATCGGTACAGGGTCTCTTTTTGTCATGCGGACTGATTTATTAAGCCATTGATTTGCTTGTTGAAGCGATTACCCTGCAGACACTTTAACTGGCAGCGGGGCGCCCTTATCATCATTTTCGGGAGCATCACCGCTCTTTACCTACCGCGCAGGGAGTGTGACGTGACAGCACCCATCAGGAGCGAGATTTTGGACGATCTGGAACAGTTTCGCAGCGAGGTACGCCAGTGGCTGGAAGCCAACTGCCCGGAATCGCAGCGTCAGCCGATAACCGCCGCCGAGCAGTTCTGGGGCGGCCGGCGCGCCAGCTTTCCCAGCCCGGATGCGCAACTCTGGTTCGAGCGGATGCGCGACAAGGGCTGGATCGTGCCCGAGTGGCCGACCGAGTACGGCGGTGGCGGCGTATCGGAAAGACATGGAAAAATCATCAAGGAGGAGATGAAACGCATCAAGGCGCGCACTCCCCTCTATGGCCTGGGCCTCTGGATGCTGGGCCCGGCCCTGCTGGAGTACGGCAACGAACAGCAGAAACAGCAGCACCTGCGCGCCATCGTCAATGGTGAGGCCCGCTGGGCACAGGGCTACTCGGAACCGGGTGCGGGCTCTGATCTGGCCAGCCTGCAGACCGCGGCGGAAGACAAAGGCGATCACTTCCTGGTCAACGGGAGCAAAATCTGGACCACAGCGGCGGACAAGTGCGACTGGATCTTCTGCCTGGTCCGCACCGACACCACCGTCCGGAAACAGGAGGGGATCAGCTTCCTGCTGATCGACATGGACAGCCCCGGGATCACCACGACGCCCATCGCACTGATCAGTGGCGAGTCCGAGTTCTGCCAGACTTTTTTCGACAACGTTAAGGTTCCCAAGGAGAACCTGGTTGGAGAGCTGAACAAAGGCTGGTCAGTGGCCAAGGCCCTGCTGGTGCACGAACGCAAACTGATGTCGGAGATGGGAAGTGATTCGCCGCGCAAAGTGCTCACCCCCAATGAAGCTGCCCTCCAGTACCTGGAATTCGAGAACGGGCGTATCGCCGATGCCCGGCTGCGCAGTGACCTCGTGGATTACAATATGCAGATGCATGCCATCGGCCTGACGCACTTTCGCACCTTCGAGGAGCGACAGGCGGGTGTGCGCAGCGCGGCCCCCCTGATCATGAAGTATGTGGGCACCGAAGCGGAACAGACCAAAAGCGAGCTGCTCCTGGCCATACTGGGCAGTCGCGGTCTGGGCTGGGAGGGTGAGGGCTTCAGCGACGAGGAGATCGATACCCTGCGGCTGTGGGCCATGTCCAAGGCCATGACCATCGCCGGGGGCAGTTCCGAAATTCAGCTCAACGTGATCGCCAAAAACGTACTGGGACTGCCCCAGCCGGCAGGAGACTGAATCATGGCACTGGTGTTGAACGAAGAGCAGCGCATGCTGCAGGACTCCGCCAGGGAGTTCCTGGCCAGCAACGCACCGGTAGCCGCGCTGCGCCAGCTGCGCGATACACGGGATGCCACCGGCTACGCTCCCGAGCTATGGCAGCAGATGGCCGAACTGGGCTGGGCCAGTATCATCCTGCCGGAGCAGTACGATGGTCTTGCATTCGGCTTTACCGGACTGGGAGTGGTACTGGAGGAGACCGGTCGCACGCTGACTGCATCCCCCCTGTATGCATCGGCGGCCGTGGGCG
>JAHEEV010000163.1 GCA_024640505.1 Halieaceae bacterium | reverse complement strand
ATCTATTTTTACAACGACCATCATGAAGAAGGTCAGCACACGGTAGTGACTGAGACGAAGGGGCCACTCAGGGGCAGACGCGTCGTGCGCGGCCGGGAACGTGAATGCGAGGCATTTTACGAATAAACGAATGGTCACACATCAGTTGGCCTACCTGAATCATGGGGCTTCAAAACCGGCGTGTAGTCATTCGTGGCATTTCGTAGGGATTTAGTTGTAGACCGCTTCTTTCTTCAAGCTATTTTTACTAGCAAGCGAGATGCCAGGCAATGGTAATTGCCGTGCCTTTTCAATTAAAGTGGTGGAGCGCGGCAGCCATTTGCAAAAATTCCAGCAGTCCGTCTATATTGGTTGAAGGCCAGGCTTTCGGCCGGCACTTCAAGCTCATCACTTTCAACTGAGGAATAAGCATGTTACGCGTCACACTCGCAATTGCAGCTCTCCTGCTCTCCAACCTACAACTGCCTGCGCTGGCAGACGATGACATAATAGAAATGGGTCGGCACGACGAGCGCCGCGACCGCCGGGAATGCCGCCGCGATGAGGGCCTGGTCGGCCAGGACAAGCGCGAGTGCAGGCGGGAAGAAGTCAGGGACGGCCCCCGGGGTCATCAGGACGATCGCCAGGATGCGCGCGAGGATTGTCGCGACGAAGAGGGCGTTGTCGGGCATGACAAGCGCAAATGCAAGCGCGACGAGCGCTAAAAGCGTTAGGTTGCCATCAAACAACGACACAGCAGTTGTGGAGGATGCGTTGGCGGCGGATTTGTAGGATGCGACGCTTTGTTGGGTGTCTCTTTTTAGAAGGAATGAATGAGATCGAATCGATGTAAAAATTTCGAATTCGGCACACGGCGCATTGCACCAGAAGAATTTCTGCGCGCCTGGCTCCCATCGTCTAGGATGAACTAAGCACCCCACTCACAGAGCCGAATCAGCATGCCCTCCACCATGAGCAAGAGCGAACGAGAGTCATTTTTTGCGGACGTGCACGTGGGCATAATCGCTATCCCGGAGCCGAAGCGCGGCCCGCTCACGACCCCCGTCTGGTACATGTACGAACCGGGTGGGGATCTCTGGTTCGAATCCGAGCCCGGTTCGGTAAAAGGCCGACTGCTGGAACTTGGTACTCGCGTCAGCCTCTGCGTACAGGATGAAAAACCGCCCTATGCCTATGTCAGTGTTGAAGGCCCAATCATCGAGATCGCCAACGACGATCGCGAACTGCACGAGATACCTATGGCTATCCGGTATCTCGGTGAGCGAGCTGGCCGCGACTATGTCGCCAGTCTGCCCCCATCGGAGTGGAAGCGCTACATTTTGCGGCCCGAGCGCTGGCGGACGTTCACCGGGTCAGCGTGAAGTAGCGCTCGCACTTTGGCGGCAGTGGAAGTTCCCTTCTAGAGCATATAGGCAAAGAGATTAGTCTGCGCTCCCCTCAAAGCAGAACTCATTCATTAATCTGATATTATCGACTCATGATTTATTCGCCACGCCCGGGTCCTCATCCATGAATAGAATACTTACCCTTATTGTCTGTTTATCCATCTGGACGTTGCCAATCCGAGCGGAAACCATCGCTGTCATCGGAACAGGAGATGTCGGTGGAGCACTCGGTCCGGAGTTCGCCGCTTTGGGGCATGTGGTCATATATGGCTCCAGAAACCCGAGCAGTGAGAAAGTCGCAGCGCTAGTGGAAAGAACGGGACACGGTGCCCAGGCTACAAAGCCAGCTGATGCAGCTGCGAGAGCCCAAATCGTTGTACTTGCCGTTCCGGGCATGCTGGTTCAAGAAATCGTGGCTGGCATGGGTGATCTGTCCGGAAAAATCATCGTCGATCCGACGAATCCGCTGGTCCGCCGCGACGACGGTAAGCTGGGCATTGGGATCGACGGGTCCAACGCCGAGATCATCCAGGCTGCCGCTCCCGGTGCTGATGTCGTAAAGGCTTTCAATACGCTCGGCTGGCGTACTATGGTTGACCCGGAATCCACCGGCGGGCCGGTTTCGATACCCCTGGTGGGAGACAGTAACGAAGCGAAGATAAGAATTGCTGCAATCGTCGCATCAATGGATCTGGAGCCGATTGACGTGGGCCCGCTGCTCAACGCACGCCACGTCGAGGGGCTGTCGGTTTTGTTGCTGAACAACGCATTCGGTGGCGGGCCGAACTTCGAATTCCATTTACGTCAATACCCTCAGCAGTAAGCTATTTGGACTATGCATAGGGCAAGCCTGGCGCGGTCATTCATACCGACGATAACGGACCACCTTGGCCTCAATCTGCTGCCCTGGTGCCGCCAGCGCTGATACTCGACACGCATCCTCGCTAGCACCTCATCTTGGTGACGTTCCTGGGCTAGATCGTGGACCTGATGCGGGTCGACGCTTATTTAGTAAAGCGTTTTCCGCCCTGGCGGCTGAAACCATTATTGCTGAACATCTTTCAGCTTTTGCGAAGGTAATGGCATAGCGCACTCCTGCGGCCGCCATTTTGTCCAGCTCGGGCGTGGCAGCCACCGGGTCGCCGAAAATCAGCAGACGGCCAGCTGTCACTATAGCCAGATTTCAGGCGATAGAATTTCAGGTGAGTCATTGGCGATAACGCAGATCTCAGGCTAGTATGCACAAAGTAAGAACAACTCAAGTGAGGGAACGAACATGAAATCGTTGCTCCAGCAATGTGCCCTGGTCATGGCGGTGGCCCTGATAACGTTTCAGGCTCAAGCAGGGAAAATTGATCCGAATCTGCCCGGCATATCCTATATTCAGTACCCGTCCTTCGATATCTTATCCCCCGGGCAGATGCTGACGGTCGGTGGGCAATTGCGTATGCCGGCCAGCGACGGCGATGACATGGCCGCTGTGGTCATTTTGCACGGTAGCGCCGGCGTGGATAGCCGTGGGTCGCTCTATGCCAGGGCATTAAATGATGCCGGCATTGCGACTCTCGAGATCGACATGTGGGGAGCGCGCGGGATAACCGGCGCAGGAGACAGGCCACCACTACCAACCTTCACCTTGCCTGATGCGTTCGGCGCCCTGCGCTACCTGGCAGACACGCCCGGAATCGACGCAAATCGTATCGGCGTGCTGGGTTTTTCCTGGGGTGGTGTCATGAGCCTGCTGGCGGCGGAAAAATCCTTCAGCTTTCTCGGCATGGGCCATGAATTCGCAGCACACGTGGCGCATTACCCCGTGTGCTGGGCCTATAACGTGCCGCTTCCCCTTCCCGGTGGCGGCAGCATCGTTATCCCGTTTAACGATCTCACCGGCGCACCCGTACTCATACAGATTGGAAGCCTGGATGACTACGACGAGGGCGGAGCACCCTGTGAAAACCTGGCAGCCTCTTTTCCCGAGGTCTCGGTCAGGGTATACCCCAACGCTCACCATGCCTGGGATCGCCTGCAGCCCGCTCTCACCGTGCAGGATCCATTCTCCCACCTGGGCGCGGGCGGCGAAGTCAATATCATTCCCAATCCTGGAAAGGCCAGTCAGTCCACCAGGGCTGTCGTGAACCTGTTCTCGGATGCGTTTGGTCTCTAAGGCATGTAATTACTGCCCGACATGACCAGGGTCTTTGTTGTAAGAACCATGGGCAGAGGCCCTGATATCCCAGGTCACACAAGTGCCGACAAGATGGGGACTAAAGAGGCAGAAGAGTGGCGACTTCCCCCAGTGTGGGCTGGCTTACCCCAGAAAACAAAAACCCCAAGCAAATCAGTTGCCTGGGGCTTCAGGGTGGCGGTGAGGGAGGGATTTGAACCCTCGATACGTTGCCGTATACACACTTTCCAGGCGTGCGCCTTCGACCACTCGGCCACCTCACCGTTGAGGGCGCGCATCATACCATACAGGCAGCCAGTTTCCAGTCCCGCCGACACGTGAATTTCCCGCCTCCCGGCCTACTGGCGATTGAGCCTGGGTAAGGGCCTGGCACCCGGTTCGGTACTGCGGAAAGGGTTGATATCCAGGCCACCACGCCGCGTGTAAAAGGCCTGGATAAGCAGTGACTCGGGACTACAGTGCTGCAGCAGATCCCGGAACATCCGCTCCACGCACTGCTCATGGAATTCACGGTGCTGCCGATAGGCCAGCCAATAGGTCAACAGCGAATCGGGGTCGATGGGATGGCCGCGATACTGCAACCATATCGTGGCCCAGTCCGGTTGGCTGGTGACGGGGCAGAGGGATCGCAGCAGGTGGCTGTAATACTGTTGCTCGACGACGTCCCCCGGCAATACAGACAACATCTGCCCGTCCGGCTCACCGACCGGTACCCCGACTGGTCGGTCGTCCAGGCAGATACCAGCAAGGGTCCCGCCTGCCAGGGCCGGATCGTCCGGTTGCACCAGGTCCAGATCCACGTCAGCCCCTGTCACACGACTGATATCGGAGCAGATGGTCCGTTTCGCCTCTTCTTCACCGGGAAAGCGCGTATTGTTCAGGGAGTTGAGATACAGTTTGAAGGACTTCGACTCAACCATATACGGTGACGAGGCGGGGATCATAAAGCGCCCCACTCTGGCCACCGGCCTGCCTTCGGCATCCAGCCAGGACATCTCATAGGCATGCCACAGGTCAACCCCGCAGAACGGCAGGGGGTCCGTTAATCCCAGAGCAAGCCTGGCATCCGCGCGCGGGATCGGGTAAAGCAAACCCGGAGTATAGTGCTCTACGGCCGGCGTATTCCTGCCGAGCAACATGTCCCGTTCGCCATCACCTGCTGCCACGTTACTGCCTCAGCCGCGTGCCACTATTGAGCAGGTGCATGCTGTAAACGAAAGCCACAGCGGTAAAGAGCGCAATCATGCCCAGCGCAAAGGGCAGGCTGACGTCCGACACACCCAGTACCCCGTAGCGGAACGCATTCACCACGTAGACTAACGGGTTAAGCCGGGAGACATTGGCCCAGAATTCCGGCAGCAGGTCCATTGAGTAGAATACGCCGCCAAGGTAGATGAGGGGCGTCAGCACAAAATTGGGAATGATGGAAATGTCATCGAAACTGTTGGCAAATACGGCATTGATGAACCCGGCCAGGGCAAAGAGGGTCGAGGTCATCAGGACGATCAGTACCACCACCGCATAACTGTGAATATGCAGCCGGGTAAAAAACAGGGACACGAGAGTCACTACGATCGCCACCAGCAGGCCGCGGGTGACGCCGCCTATGACGTAGCCCATCAGGATCACGTAATTCGGCGTCGGCGAGACGAGCAACTCCTCCACACTGTGGCTGAACTTGGAACCATAGAAGGAGGACACCACGTTGGAGTAAGAGTTGGTTACAATCGCCATCATGATGAGTCCAGGGACCACGAACTGCATGTAGGTGAAGCCGCCCATTTCGCCGATACGCGAGCCGATCAGGGTGCCAAAAATCACAAAGTAGAGGGACATGGTAATGGCAGAGGGCAGCAGCGTCTGGGTCCAGATTCTGAGGTAGCGATGGATCTCTTTCCTGACGATGGTCATGAAGGCGATGAATTGCTCCCGGGGCGTCATGCCGCGCCCTCCACCAGATTGACGAACATCTCTTCCAGCCGGTTGGCCCGGTTGCGCATGCTCTCGATGTGGATGCCCTGTCGATCCAGTTCGGCGAATACCTGGTTGATGTGCTGACCCTTCTCCACTTCCACCTCAAGCGTGTGGTCGTCCATTCGTCGGACGATGAATCCCGGGATAATCAGCGCTTCGGGCAGAGTCTCCACACAATCCAGGATAAACACCTCCCGGTGCAACCGCCGCAGCAGGTTCTTGATTGAGCTGTGCTCCACGATCTGCCCGTGATTGATGATCGCGATATTGCGGCACAGGGCCTCGGCCTCCTCCAGGTAGTGGGTGGTGAGGATAATGGTCGTGCCCTCGGTGTTGATCTTCCTGAGAAAACTCCACATGGAGCGGCGCATCTCGATATCCACGCCTGCCGTGGGTTCGTCCAGGATGAGGAGTTTTGGTTCGTGCACCAGCGCCCGGGCGATCATCAGGCGACGCTTCATGCCACCGGAGAGCATACGCGCGGCGATATTCCGCTTGTCCCACAGGCCCAGCTCGCTCAGGTATTTTTCCGCCCGCTGCCTGGCCAGCTGCTGCGGGAGGCCGTAATAACCGGCCTGGTTCACCACGATGTCGAAAGCCTTCTCGAACTGGTTGAAGTTGAATTCCTGGGGCACGATGCCGATATGCTTCTTGGCGGTGGGAAAGTCCTGATCGATATCCACACCAAAGACGGACACCGTACCGGCGGATTTTGCCACCAGCGAGCAGATGATCCCGATGGTCGTGGATTTGCCGGCGCCATTCGGCCCCAACAGGGCAAAGAAATCCCCCTGTTCCACTTCCAGGCTGATGCCCTTAAGGGCCTCGAAGCCGTTGTCATAGACTTTACGCAGATTTTCGATCGTCAGTGCTGGTATCATTACGCCCCGGGTTAACCGCCGTGCCAAACGAGCGCGACATTGTACCCGCAATCCTCCGGCTACACGACTGCACCGATGGACGACGAACACTACCTGCAACACTGCCGCCAGCTGCTCGCCAGCTTCGCACAGGACCTCTCGGCGCGCACGGCATCGCTGCCGGAGGATCACCCGCTACACCTGTTGGCCGGTGAATTCGACACGCTCGCTGAAGGCAATGGGGATCTTTACGGGGACGGGCCTATGCTGGTTGCGCGACTGTTCACGGGGTTTCCGGATTACGCGCCTGCGTTTCCGCGCGATCTTCTCTGGTTCTTCGGCGGTGACTGCCTGCACTATATGCCTGACGACGAGATCGATCAGTTCCAGCAACTGGAACAGCAGCGGCTGGAGGCCGCGGCCCGGGGAGACATTCTGGATCTGCGCGCTGCACGCGCTAAGCTGCTGAAGTTACAGTAGAAATATCCTGCAAAATCGACGGGCGGGGTCTTGACGAGCACCGGCACACTACCTACAATGCGCGCCTCCTGAGTGAGACCTATGCGTCCCCTTCGTCTAGTGGCCTAGGACACCGCCCTTTCACGGCGGGAACAGGGGTTCGAACCCCCTAGGGGACGCCACTCATTC
>JAHEEV010000005.1:61059-75938 GCA_024640505.1 Halieaceae bacterium | reverse complement strand
CCGCGTATAGGCGCGGTCAGTGAATTGCAGAGGCTGGACTGGAAATGACAAAGGAAATTCTGCTGGTTGCGGAGGCGGTATCCAACGAGAAAGGTGTGTCCGAGGACATCATCTTCGAGGCAATCGAACTGGCGCTGGCGACAGCGACCAAGAAGCGTTACGACGAGGATGCCGATATCGAGGTTACCATCGACCGCGAGAGCGGAGACTATGTCACCCGGCGTCGCTGGCTGGTTGTACCGGACGATGAGATGGCCCTGCTGGGCACGCAGTTCACCACGGAGGAAGCTGCCGAGAAAGATACCAATCTCAAGCCGGGCGATATTTTCGAAGAGGTGGTGGAGAATGTCGGCTTCGGCCGTATCGCCGCCCAGACGGCCAAGCAGGTCATTGTGCAGCGGGTTCGGGATGCCGAGCGCGCCCAGGTCGTCGAGGAATACATGGACCGCGTAGGCGACCTGGTCGCCGGCACCGTCAAGAAAGTGACTCGCGACAACGTGATCGTTGACCTCGGCAACAACGCCGAGGGGCTGCTGCCCCGGGAGCAGCTGGTGGGGCGTGAGACGTTCCGGGTCAACGACCGGGTCCGCGCCATTCTCAAGGAAATCAGTACCGAGTCCCGCGGCCCCCAGTTGATCCTCAGCCGCGCCTGTCCGGAGATGCTGATCGAACTGTTCAAGATCGAGGTGCCGGAAATTTCCGAGGAAGTTATCCAGATTCGCGCCGCGGCGCGGGACCCGGGCTCACGGGCCAAAATTGCTGTCAAGACCAATGACCAGCGCATCGATCCTGTGGGCGCCTGTGTCGGTATGCGCGGATCCCGGGTTCAGGCCGTGTCCAATGAACTGGACAACGAGCGGGTTGATATCGTCCTGTGGGACGACAATCCGGCCCAGTTGGTCATCAATGCCATGTCACCTGCGGAAGTGGAGTCGATCGTGGTGGACGAGGACAGTAACACCATGGACGTGGCTGTTTCCGAGGACAACCTGGCCCAGGCCATCGGCCGCTCAGGCCAGAATGTGCGCCTCGCCAGTGAGCTGACCGGCTGGACCATCAACGTCATGAGTACTGAAGAAGCGGCCGACAAGCACGATGCGGAGGCCGGTCAGGTCATCCAGGTCTTTGTCGAGCAGCTGGACGTGGATGAGGAGGTGGCGGAGATCCTGGTGGAGGAAGGCTTTACCACGTTGGAGGAAGTTGCCTACGTACCCCTGGAGGAGATGACTGCGATCGAGGGCTTTGACGAAGAGATCGCAGAAGAGCTCCGGGCCCGCGCCAAGGATGCCCTGCTGACCCTGGCCATCGCGTCAGAGGAGCAACTCGGTGCCAATGAACCAGCGGAAGACCTGCTGACGATGGACGGTATGGACCGTCACCTGGCCTACATCCTGGCCAGTCGCGAGATCGTGACCATGGAAGATCTGGCGGAACAGGGCGTGGAAGACCTGATGGATATACCGGAAATGACAGAAGAGCGTGCGGGTGAGTTGATCATGACCGCAAGAGCACCCTGGTTTGCCGAAGCCGAAGCCCAAGAGGCGGCGGCACAAGAGTAGTCGCGGACAGCGGACTCGAAGCCAAGGGAACAGGGTAGCAAGGAGATTATTGAATGGCGCAGGTGACAGTACAGCAACTCGCAGAGGTGGTGGGTGCATCCGTTGAACGTCTGCTCACGCAGATGAAGGAAGCGGGTTTGCCTCACTCGGAAGCGGGTGAAGCTGTGTCCGATGACGATAAACAGACACTGCTTTCGCATTTGAAGCGTAGCCACGGGGAGCCAACAGAGGCACCCAGGCGCATTACGCTGAAGCGCAAGAAGATCAGCACGCTGCGCACCTCGGGCGCGCAGGGCAGGAAAACCGTAGCTGTAGAGGTACGCAAGAAGCGTACCTACGTAAAGCGCGATGCGGAGGAACTGGCTGCCGAAGTTGCCGCCGAGGAAGAGACCGCGGTAGCGGAGGCGCAGGTCGCTCAGGAGGTGGAGGAAGCTGCCGTCGCCCAGGCCGAGGTGGAAGCGCCGGTTGAGGAGGTCGTGGTGGCCCCGCTGGTCGAGGAAGAGGAAACTCCCGAGGATCTGGCGAACCTGGATCCGGAAATTCTTCGACAGCGCGCTGCGGAACGACGCAAGCAGCAGGAAGCCCGTGAGGCGGAGGCGAGACAGGCGGCCATAGCCGCTCGCAAGGCCGAGGAAGAACGCAAGAAAACCGAACTCGACGCGCGTGCCCGGGTGGAGAAGGGCAAGGAAGAGGTCAAACGTCCCAAGCGCCTGCACGCGGCTCCCACCGAGACAGCAGAGGAGCAGCGGCGCAAGCAGCGCGGCCGCCTGGATCGACATGCGCCACTGGGACGCGGCAAGCAGCGGGGGCACAATCTGTCTCTGTCTGACCTGGAAGCCGCCGAGGGTGGGCTGGGCAGGCGTCGCGGTGGTCGCAGAAAGATGAAGGCTGCCCACGCAGAACACTCCAAACATGGATTTGAGATGCCCACGGAAAGGAAGGTAGCGGAAGTCGAGATAGCCGACATGATATCTGTTGCCGGACTGGCCCAGCAGATGTCGGTCAAGGCCGGTGAAGTTATCAAGGAATTGATGAAACTGGGTGTGATGGCCACGATCAACCAGATGATCGACCAGGATACAGCGACGCTGGTGGTCGAGGAACTGGGACACAAGGCCAAACTGATCAGCGCCGACGCGCTGGAGGAAAAGCTGGAGGAAACCCTGGCGCAGCACGAGGGCGTCGAGGAATCCCGCGCCCCGGTGGTCACGGTCATGGGTCATGTGGATCACGGCAAGACCTCCCTGCTCGACTTTATCCGCAAGACCCGCGTGGCCTCAGGCGAAGCGGGTGGTATCACACAGCACATCGGGGCCTACCACGTGGAAACCGATCGCGGCATGATCTCGTTTCTCGATACACCAGGCCACGCGGCATTCACCGCCATGCGTGCCCGCGGCGCCAAGAGTACCGATATTGTGATCCTGGTCGTGGCTGCCGATGATGGCGTTATGCCGCAGACCGAGGAGGCGATCCAGCATGCCCGCGCGGCAGAGGTGCCCCTGATCGTGGCGGTGAACAAGATCGACAAGGAAGGTGCCGACCCCGAGCGGGTCAAGAACGAGCTCTCTGCCAAGGAAGTCATTCCCGAGGACTGGGGCGGCGACACGCAGTTCGTCAACGTGTCCGCGCATACCGGCGAGGGCATCGACGAGCTGCTGGACGCCATATTGCTGCAGGCCGAGTTGCTGGAGTTGACGGCTCCCAGGGACGTGCCCGCACAGGGAATCGTGATCGAATCCCGGCTCGATAAAGGGCGCGGCCCGGTGGCTTCGCTGCTGGTGCAGAGCGGCACCCTGCGCCAGGGCGATATCGTGCTCGCCGGGCTGAATTACGGCCGAGTGCGTGCCATGCTGGATGAGAACGGACACCCCATCGAGGAGGCCGGCCCGAGTATTCCTGTGGAGATCCTGGGCCTGGACGGCACCCCCAATGCGGGCGACCAGTTCGCCGCGGTGGAGAGCGAGAAGCGAGCCCGCGATGTGGCGGATTTCCGCATCGATAAGAGCCGCGAGACCAAGCTGCAACGGCAGCAGGCCGCCAAGCTGGACAATATGTTCGAAAGCATGACGGCCGGTGAAAGAAAAACCCTCAACGTGATTGTGAAGGCGGATGTGCGCGGATCCCTGGAAGCCATCCAGTCCGCACTCCTGGACCTGGGCAACGAGGAGGTTCAGGTCAACATTGTGTCCGGCGGCGTGGGTGGTATCGCCGAAACCGACGTCACGCTGGCCATGACCTCGAATGCGGTCATCTTCGGCTTCAACGTGCGGGCCGACAACGCTGCGCGCAAGCTGATCGAGAGCGAGGGCCTGGATCTGCGTTACTACAACGTGATTTACGACCTGATTGACGATGTCAAACAGGCTCTCTCGGGCATGCTGGCCCCGGAGATGCGGGAGGAGATCGTGGGTATCGCCGAGGTTCGCGATGTGTTCAGTTCGCCCAAGTTCGGCCAGATCGCGGGCTGCATGGTGGTCGAGGGCGCGGTTTACCGGGCCAAGCCGATCCGCGTGTTGCGCGACAATGTGGTGATATACCAGGGTGAGCTGGAATCCCTGCGGCGTCACAAGGATGACGTGAATGAAGTGCGCGCCGGAACCGAATGCGGTATCGGGGTGAAAAACTACACCGACGTAAAGGTCGGCGATCAGATCGAGGTCTACGAAGTGAAGGAGATCGCCCGCACGCTGTAAGTAAGCGCGCGAGCGGATCCCAGATGGCAAAAGAGTACAGTCGTACCCAGCGGGTGGCGGATTATCTGCAGCGTGAGCTGGCGGAACTTATCCAGCACGAAGTGCGGGACCCGCGCCTGGGCATGGTCAGTCTCACCGGCGTTGATGTGAGCCGCGACCTCGGTCATGCGAAAGTCTATTACACCCTGATGGGTTGTGATTCCAGTGAGGATGCCCGTGAATCCACGGAAGTACTGAACAAGGCCGCGGGATTCCTGCGCAGCCAGTTGTCGCGAGACAGCAGCATGCGTAGCGTGCCCCAGTTGCGTTTCTATTTCGATACCAGCGTGGGACGCGGTCGCCAGTTGGAGGACCTGATTCGCAGGGCTACCGACGCCGATCGCGAGCTGGGCCTGCGCGAGGACAAGCCTGAAGATGGCTAGGCGTCGCCGTGGCAGGGCGCTGGACGGCATCCTGGTGCTGGACAAGCCCGCCGGAATGAGTTCCAACCAGGCCCTGCAGATAGCAAAGCGCCTGTATTTTGCTGCCAAGGCGGGCCATACGGGCAGCCTGGATCCGCTGGCGACGGGAGTGTTGCCCCTCTGTTTCGGCGAGGCCACCAAGTTTTCCCAGTTCCTGCTGGATGCGGACAAGGCCTATGAGAGCACTCTGGTGCTGGGTACCGTGACTGACACAGGCGATGCAGAAGGCGAGGTAGTGCACAGAGCCGACGCCGCGCATGTCAGCGAGGCCGATGTGGCGTGCGCGCTGCAGGCGTTCCGCGGCGAGATCGAACAGGTCCCGTCCATGTATTCGGCGATCAAGCACGGTGGTCAGCCCCTGTACAAGCTGGCCCGCCAGGGGCAGGTGGTGGAGCGGAAGGCCCGCAAGGTGCATATCAAGTGCCTGGAGCTGCGGGGTTTTCGCGGCGGCGAGGCGCCGGAGGTGGACCTCTACCTGGAGTGCAGCAAGGGCACCTATGTCCGCTCTCTGGCCGAGGATCTCGGCAGCGCGCTGGGATGCGGGGCGCATGTCACTGCCCTGCGGCGGACCCGGGCGGGTCCCTTCGGGCTCGAGGACAGTGTTTCCCTGGAGACACTCGAAGCGCTCAAGAACAACCAGCAGCTGGCGGAAATGGACGCCCTGCTGATGCCCGCGGATACGGCCCTGGGTAGTCTGCCCCTCGTCCGTCTCAGTGAGTCTGGCGGCTTTTACCTGCGACAGGGGCAGCCGGTACTGGTGCCAAACGCACCCTGTGATGGTATGGTGCGCGTCGCCCTGGAGAACGGAGAGTTTCTTGGGGTGGGAGAGATATTGGACGACGGGCGCGTGGCGCCGCGTCGACTGATAGTCACCGGTAGGTGACGCGAACCTGTCTGTAAATCTGCACGGACAGGCTCTTTTTTAAATGGCGGGTGGGAAGCCACTCGACGCAGATTAAACGAGGAAAATGAACATGGCTTTAAATGCTGAAAAAAAGTCTGAAATCGTCAAAGAGTACCAGACGAGTGAGGGCGACACGGGGTCGCCGGAAGTGCAAGTGGCGTTGCTGACGGCAAATATCGAGCAGCTTCAGGAACACTTCCAGTCGCACAAGCACGACCATCACTCCCGGCGCGGGCTTATCCGCATGGTAAACCAGCGTCGCAAGTTGCTGGATTACCTCAAGCGCAAGGACGTTGCGCGCTACAGTGGCCTGATCAAGCGATTGGGGCTGCGTCGATAATCGGTATCAAACCCGGGGCGCGGTGATCGCTGCTCCGGATTTTTTTCAAAGAATTGGAGAATAATCGTGAATCCAGTAACTAAGACATTCCAGTACGGTGGCCAGACGGTCACTCTGGAAACCGGCCGCATCGCCCGACAGGCGACGGGTTCGGTTCTGGTCACCGTGGAAAACACTTCCGTCCTGTGCACCGTGGTGGCAGAAAAAGAAGCACGTGAGGGTCGGGACTTTTTCCCGCTGGCCGTGCACTACATCGAGAAAACCTATGCTGTTGGCAAGATTCCCGGCGGCTTCTTCAAGCGCGAGGGACGTCCCAGCGAAAAGGAGACATTGACCTCTCGCCTGATCGACCGTCCCATCCGGCCGCTGTTTGCCGATGGCTTCATGAACGAGGTGCAGGTCATCTGTACCGTCATGTCCTCCGACAAGCGTATCGACCCTGATATCCCGGCGATGATCGGCACCTCCGCCGCGCTGGCGATTTCCGGCTGTCCCTTCAATGGCCCGATCGGCGGCGCCCGCGTAGGCTTCAGCGAGGAGCATGGTTACATCCTCAACCCGACCTACGAGCAGCTGCCGGACAGCAAGCTGGACATGATAGTAGCCGGTACGGAGCACGCCGTGCTGATGGTGGAATCGGAAGCAAAAGAGCTGACCGAAGACCAGATGCTGGGTGCGGTTCTTTACGGCCACCAGGAAATGCAGGTGGTTATCCAGGCCATCAACGAGCTGGTGGCAGAGGCCGGCAAGCCCCGCTGGGAGTGGGAAGCGCCCGCCGTTAACGAGGCGTTGCTGTCCGCTGTCGAGGAGAAGGCCAGGACAGAGCTTGGCGAAGCCTACCGCATCACCGAGAAGGCTGCCCGCTACCAACGCGTCAGCGAAATCCGCAGCGCCTGTTTGGAGGCCCTGGCCGTCGAGGGTGGTCCTTCTGTCGACGAGGTGAAGGACGTTTTCAAGAGTGTCGAGAAAAACCTGGTGCGCAAGCGTATTCTGGCAGGCGAGGCGCGCATAGACGGGCGCGACACGCGCACCGTTCGCCCCATCGCCTGTGAGGTGGACGTGCTGCCCAAGGCCCATGGCTCTGCCCTGTTTACCCGGGGTGAGACTCAGGCCATCGGTGCCGTAACCCTGGGTTCGACCCGGGACGCCCAGATCATCGATGCTCTGGAAGGCGAGCGCCGCGATCCCTTCATGCTGCACTATAATTTCCCGCCTTACTCGGTGGGCGAGGCCGGTCGAGTCGGCTTCACCAGCCGCCGCGAAGTCGGCCACGGTCGTCTGGCCCGCCGCGGTCTGGCTGCCGTGCTGCCCGGCGCAGAGGAGTTCCCCTACACCGTGCGCGTGGTCTCCGAAATCACCGAGTCAAACGGCTCCAGTTCCATGGCCTCTGTCTGTGTTGGTTCGCTGGCACTGATGGCCGCGGGTGTGCCCCTCAAGTCGCCGGTTGCCGGTATCGCCATGGGCCTGGTGAAGGACGGTAACCAGTTTGCCGTGCTGACCGACATTCTCGGTGACGAGGATCACCTGGGCGACATGGACTTCAAGGTCGCTGGCACTGCCGAGGGCGTAACCGCGCTGCAGATGGATATCAAGATCGAGGGTATCACCGCCCAGATCATGGAGACAGCACTGGAGCAGGCACAGCACGCACGCCTGCACATTCTCGGCCAGATGAATGAAGTGCTGCCCGCTGCCCGTGAAGTGACGTCCGAGAACGCGCCGAGCATGGTGACGCTGAAAGTCGACTCGGACAAGATCCGCGACATCATCGGCAAGGGCGGTGCGACGATCCGCTCTATCACCGAGCAGTCCGGTGCCACGGTCGATATCGATGACGACGGTACCGTGCGTATCTTCGGCCAGGACCAGATGGCCCGGGACGCCGCCGTGGCGATGGTAGAGGAAATCACCGCGGAAGCGGAAGTGGGCGCGGTCTACACCGGAAAGGTTGCCCGCATCGTCGACTTCGGCGCCTTCGTCAACATCCTGCCCGGCAAGGATGGCCTGGTGCACATCTCCCAGATCGCCAACGAGCGGGTGGAGAATGTCTCCGACCACCTCAGTGAGGGTGACGAGGTACGTGTCAAGGTACTGGACGTGGACCAGCGCGGCCGCATCAAGCTCTCCATCAAGGAGCTGCTGGAAGACGAGGTGGTTGCCGAAGAGGAAGTCACCGTGCAGGAAGCCGCCGACTGACCGGCTTTTGACTGTCGCAAGATCGGGGGAAGCACCGTCAGGTGCTTCCCCTTTTTTGTGGCTACTCGCGCTCGGCTACCCTGTCGTTGATCAGGTCGGGATTCGCCTTGGCAGGGGTTGCAGGCCGCAGAGGGCGGCCCCGCCGAGCAGCAGGGCCACTGCCGCGACGTTACTCCACGAAAGCGGGTCGCCGTTCAATCCGAACAGGGTGGCCAGGGTTAAGCCGGCACCGGCGCAGACTGCGCCCGAAACCAGCCGCCAGGCCGGCAACGGAGACCGGCCTGCGGGTGGCGCAACCCGCTCAAGCGGCGACAACAGCAACGCAATCGGCAACAGTAACGAGCCCAGTCCAAGCAGCCAGGCGGGTCGCCACAGCCACCATTGCGCCGATCCCGGGACGGTGGTGAATCCGAGGCCGCCGTCGAGATAGGAGAGGCCGAATACCAGCAGCAGTACCGTCATATGCCACAGGTAGATGGTCATGATCATGGAATTGATGAGCACGGTGCCGGTCCAGACCCCGGTACGCCCAAGCCAGCGTTGCATGGGTTTCTCGATGGCCAGCAACAGCCCGAACTGGAAGCAGCCGAGAGCCAGCAGCGTGATTTTGGGTGGCAGGGTATTGCTGATCGCCTCGCCGGGGGATCCTGCCATGGCGATCGGATAGGGGCCTGCGAAGATCAGGCACGTCAGCAGCAGCAGGGAGAGGCCGGCAATTGCCAGCAGCACCTTCGGGGTGCCCAGCCGCCCGTCCCGCCAGGCGAAACCGAGATGATGGGCGGCGAGCCAGACCCAGAAATAATTGGTCCAGCCAAGCCACGTCCAGTCGAGGAGGAAGAATGCCGCATCCACTGCGGCGGCCAACGCGATGTAAGCAAACAGGGAGAGAAATCCCCAGCGCCGCCAGAGCCTGTAGGTCGCCGGTGCGAGCAGTACGATCATGGTGTAGATGGCGAGAAACCAGGTGGGCAACAGCGCGCCGCGGGAGGCGAAGGCCACCGTATCGGCGGGCAAGCCCCCCAGGTTCAGCAGGAGTGAGATGGCGGCCCAGAACAGGACCAACAGCAGCAGGGGCGTCAGCAGGCGGTGCAATCTGCCGGCCAGCCACGCGGCGTAGCCCGTGCTGCGCCGGTGAGCGCTTTCCAGGGAGACCGCATTGGAATAGCCACCCACAATAAAAAAGATGGGCATGACCTGGAACACCCAGGTCAGCCACTGGGTCCACGGCCTGGCATCCAGCATCATGACGGCCGTGAAGTTGCCACCGCCGCTGTAGGCGGTGGTGATCAGCCAGTGACCGGTGATGACAAACAGGATGGATGCGGCCCGCAGGAAGTCCACGTAGCGGTTTCTCTCCGCCGGCGTATTTGCGGCGAGCTCGCCGGCCCGCGACCAGATACCCATGTAATGCACCCTTTCCAGACAGAATAACAGGGTACACCGATTCAGGCCCGGATCGCATAACTACTTCGATGGGACAGGGCTTTTAGTGAACGGATATAGGGCTTGCCCTCCGGAAAGTTTGCTCTATAGTTTATCGAGGCTGCGGCCAACCAGTTAACCAAGGAGAGTGTTATGGGTTTGTTCGATTTTTTCAGTGACGCCGGCGACGACGACATCACCAAGACCGTGGAGGTTTCCCCGGAGCGCCTGGATGAGCTGCGCCAGAAGAGCATTACAGAAAAACTGGCGCAACTGGATATCGAGGGCGAGCAGGTGGCCGTCTCCGTGAAGGGGGATATCGCCACCCTCACCGGCACAGCGCCCAGCCAGGAGGCCATGGAGAAGATGGTCCTCTGTGCCGGCAACCAGCACGGCATCGGCCAGGTGGATTGTCGCGTTGAGGTCGATGCGCCACCGGCACCCGAGCCCCAGGTGGCCGAGGCAGCGGCGAGTGAGGCCCCAGCGCCGGAGCCGGCTCCGGCGTCGACCTTCTATACTGTGCAATCCGGCGACACCCTGGGGAAAATCGCCAAGGCGCACTATGGCGATGCGGGCAAGTACACGGTGATATTCGAGGCCAACCAGCCCATGCTCACCGACCCGGACAAGATCTACCCGGGACAGTCACTGCGGATCCCGCCACTCTAGCCTCGACCCGGCCGGGCGGCAGTCCCTGTCGCCGGCCGGTTTCATGCTGATTTCGAGCCTGCCATGCCCGTTCTCGAGGACCCCTGCGGGGTTTCCTGTCCCGCGCTGCAGATGAGCAGGCGTCGGGGTTTGTGCGCCGGCCGGCTCGAGTGATGTACTGATCATGTTTCCCATTCGCGACGACAACCCCCACTTCCTCACGCCCTACGTGACCTACGGCATCATCGCGCTGAATGTCATTGCCTGGTTCGTGCTCCAGGGGTGGGGAGCCGAACCGGCGCTATCCCGGTCGGTCTGCCTGCTGGGGCTGACCCCGGGGGAACTGCTCAATACCCTGCCGGCAGGCACCCAGGTGCAGGTGGGGCCGCAGACCTACTGCGTCATGAGCGACTCCACCCACGCGTATACGCTGCTGACCTCCATGTTCATGCACGGCGGCTGGATGCACATCATCGGCAATATGTGGTTCCTGTGGATCTTCGGCAACAACGTGGAAGATTCCATGGGTCATGTCCGTTTTGCGGTGTTCTACGTGCTGTGTGGCGTGGCAGCGGGGGTCGGGCAGATCCTGGCCGATACCGCTTCGGGCATTCCGATGGTCGGCGCCTCGGGCGCTATCGGGGGGGTGATGGGCGCCTACGTCGTGCTCTACCCGAGAATCCATGTGCACCTGCTCATATTCCTGGGCTTTTTCGTCACGGTGATCGCCGTGCCGGCTGTGTTCATGCTCGGTTACTGGTTCCTCCTGCAGATTCTGGGGGGGTTTGGTTCGCTGAGCCAGGAAGGTGGCGGCACCGCTTTCTGGGCGCACGTTGGTGGCTTTCTGGCGGGGGCTTTGCTGGTCAATGTCTTCAAGGTGCCCGAACTGTTGGAGCGCCACCCCTACTACGGCCTGAAGCAGGCGGCATCCCCGACCGGCACCTGGCGGCGTATCCGTTGATGAACCGCCTCTGCGACCGGGGACAATTGGCGCACCGGGCGTGGCAGCCATGGCAATTACTCGGATTCCCACTATACTTTTTGGCTCGGCCACCGGGCGCCCCGGCGACCGGTAAACAAGGAGATGACCTCAATGACTGACGCACTACCCCTGAAATATCTCGACAAGGCGATGAGCGGACTTCGCGATCTCAACCTGGTCCCGGAAAAAACCGACGAGGCGCCGATCATCGATCTGATCAATCAGATTTCCGACCTGGACGAGGACAAGACCCTGGCGATCGCCCGTACCCTCAACCAGGCGTCACTGTTCAACGAGGTGGTCCGGGAGCAGGTCAGCGGCATGTCACTCGGGGAGCGCTACGAGGACATCACCAATGCCTTCAACAGCATTCGGGATGATGCCAAGAGCATGGTGGAGCAGGTGGAGGACGGCAAGATCGACACCTTCGAGCGCATCGGCAACATCTGGATGAAAGTCACCCGTGGCGATATTCCCGACCGCTTCGAGAAGATCAAGGAAACCTACCTCGAGGTGGCCGGTGATTCCAAGGACCAGATCAGCCGGGAGCATATCATCCTGGAGGCGTATCAGGATTTTCGCGCCGCGATGAAGGAGTCGGAGGTACTGGCGCTCGAGGTTCTGAAAAAAGCCGAAGCCCAACTGGAGCAGGCCAAGGCGGATCTCACCACGGCCATGCAAACGGTGGATAACTACCAGGGGGATGACCTGGCCGAGCGGGCCCGCCTGGAAATGGCGCGGGACCAGCAGTTGCGTATGGTCCAGTATCACGACAAGCGCTACCAGATCGCCAAGGACCTGTCCGACAACCTCACCGTGGGCTACAACTCCTCGGAGGTGATCATGGCGCGCCTGCTGCAGACCACCAACGCCAAGGAGCGGGTTTACCAGCAGGCGATCAGCTTCTTCGGCACCAATGAGACCGTGTTGACCGCCCTGAGCGCGTCTTTTACCGGCCTGTTCGGGCTGCATGAGAGCACCCAGACGGTGAACGCGATGAAGGATGGCATCAGCAAGAGCATGGAGGACCTGGCGGATATCGGCGGCAAGGTGCAGGAGGAGGCGATCAAGGCGGGATACGGTCCGACCATTCGCGCGGAGTCGGTACAGAAGCTGGTTGAGTCGGTGGTTAACTACCAGCAACGGTCCCAGGAGCTGATCGCGGAAATGCGGACCCTCAGTACCCAGAATGCCCAGGAAATACGCGCCTCCGTGGAAGACGGAAAGCAGCGCCTGGCCCGCCTGGTGGAGGAGGGCCAGGCTTTGCCCCTGGAATTTCCAGGCGGCGGGGCTTCACCCGCCTGAGAGCACATTGAGCGGATCCGATTATGAGTGAGGCGACGGCGGGCAAACAGCCCCTCGATGACATCATGCTGGCCATGGATGTGGTCGATACGCTGCGCCACCAGGAGCTGCTGGTGGAGCGCGAACTCAAGGCCGATGACAGGGACGACAGGATGAAACAGCGCCTGCGCGAGATCTACGCTTCGCAGGGCATCGACGTCCCCGATCAGGTGCTGGAGCAGGGTGTTGCCGCACTCAGGGAAGGCCGCTTCGTCTACGAACCACCCGCCGCTGGCCTGCAGGCCTGGCTGGCGCGGCTATACGTCAGCCGGGTCCGGTGGGGTAAGCCGGTGTTGCTGGTTACCGGCTTCATCCTGGCCGTGTGGCTGGCCTATGCGACCCTGATACGGGGGCCGGCAGAACGGGCCGCCGCGGCCCTCCCGGGTCAACTCCAGTCACAGTACGAAACGCTTGCAGCGTTGGCCGCCGGTCCACTGGCGACGGAGCGCGCCCAGTCCCTGTTGGCGGAGGGTGAGTCGGCGTTGCAGCGGGAAGACGAGGAGGGGGTGGAAAAGACGCTGCAGCGAATGGCAACCCTGCAACAGGATATCGAGCTCGCCTACGACCTGCGCATTGCCGCCCACCCGGGAGAGAGGAGCGGTGTCTGGCGCATACCCGACGCCAATCTTGACGCCCGCAATTACTATATTATCGTCGAGGCGGTGGGCCAGTACGGGAACCTGTACGAGGTACCGGTCGTCAACGAGGAAGACGGCAAAATCTACCGGGTCCGTAAGTGGGGGCTGCGGGTGGACGAAGACCTGTTCGAACAGGTCGCGGCGGACAAGCGCGACGACGGTATCATCCAGAACAACCGTTTCGGGATCAAGAAGCGGGGTTACCTGACACCCGAGTACCTGATGCCCACGACGGGCGCGGCAATAACCCGGTGGTGAGGTAGAGCCGATGCAGAGTGGTAGACAGACCCTTGCAGCCATCAACGACGGCCTGCGGAAAATACACGAGGATATCCAGGAGATGGACCGGCGCGTCAAGGAGAGCAGCGGCGCGCTGATCAACCTGCAGCGGACGCAATCGGAGCGCTTCAAGCGGATGGCGGAAATACGGCTGGATCACGTGATCAGCGGTGAACTGGCCGCGGGTCTCGAAGTGGCCGACCAGCGCGCCGCCGAACTGATCCGGCAACGCGGCCAGAAGCTCGGTGCGGTCAACCGCCAGATAAAGGCCAACCTCAAGCAACAGGAAACGCTCGACGGGAAGCGGGGCGAGGCCAATCTGGTGCTGGAGCAGGCCACCGAGGAACTGGACAGGGCCGAGGCCCTGGTCCAGGAAAAACTGCAGGGGGATCCGCAGTACCAGGAACAGCTGGAGAAAGCCCGGCGGGTGGAGAGCACCGCCGAGCACGCGCTGGAAAAAACCCGGCAGGCCGAGACCACGCGCAGGGAAAAGGGACAGCCCTATGAGAAGGACCCCCTGTTCAGCTATCTGTGGCGGCGCAAATATGGCACGTCGGGCTATTCGGCAGGGCCTGTGGCCCGGTATCTCGATGACTGGGTAGCCGGACTCTGTGACTATTCGGCGGCGCGTCCGAATTATGCGACGCTGCTGGAGATTCCCGAACGCCTGGGGGAGCATGCCAGGCGACTGCAGGAGGCGGCCGACGAGGAGTTCATCAGTCTGACCCGGATGGAGGTGGATGCTGCCGCGGGCGATGGTGTGCCTGCACTCAAGGAGGCGCTGGACCAGGCCCAGGCGTCACTGGATGCCATCGACCGCGAGATCGAGGAGGCCGAGAAGGCCATGCACGAGCTGGAGCGCCAGCGCAGCCGGTTTGTCAGTGGTGAAGATGAGGATTTCCAGCGGGCCATCAGCACGATCAGTGGTACCTTCGAGAAAGAAAAACTGGTCAGCCTGTACGAGTACGCCCGGGCCACGGCGACGCCGGAGGACGACATCCTGGTCGAGGAAATTGACGCAGCCAGGGAGCATTTGCGGATGGCCGGTGAAACTCTCGCCGACCGTAAGCGGATGCGGGAGAGGCAGTCGGAACGCGTCCAGGAGTTGGAGGGTCTGCGGCGACGCTTCAAGCAGAAGCGTTTCGACAGCGCCCATTCCGAATTCCGCAACGAGGCGTTGGTGGAGATGGCGCTCGGGCAGTTTCTCAGCGGCAACGTGACCGCCGGCGAGTTGTGGCGCACCATCGAGCATAGCCAGCGCTACCGGCGCATCCAGTCCAACCCCACATTCGGTAGTGGCGGATTCCGGCCGCGGCCGGGCACCTGGCATACCCCTTTCCCCCGCGGCGGTGGCCTGGGGGGAGGTCTGGGGGGCGGAATCCGTCGCCGCCGGGGCGGTTTTGGTGGCGG
>JAHEEV010000005.1:31476-60959 GCA_024640505.1 Halieaceae bacterium | reverse complement strand
TCGGTAGTGGCGGATTCCGGCCGCGGCCGGGCACCTGGCATACCCCTTTCCCCCGCGGCGGTGGCCTGGGGGGAGGTCTGGGGGGCGGAATCCGTCGCCGCCGGGGCGGTTTTGGTGGCGGTTTTGGTGGCGGCAGCGGTGGCGGTGGTTTCAGAACCGGTGGTGGTTTCTGATCCGACGCCACCCTGCGTCGCTGGTTACTTCGGCCGGTTCTCCACGAGATGGTCCACGACCGAGGGGTCTGCCAGCGTGCTGGTGTCCCCCAGGCTATCCAGCTCGTTCTCCGCTATCTTGCGCAGGATCCGGCGCATGATTTTGCCCGAGCGGGTCTTGGGCAGACCCGGAGCCCACTGGATCACGTCCGGTTTGGCGATAGGCCCGATCTCCCTGACGCACAACTGGATCAATTCGCTGCGCAACTCCTCCGAGGGCTCTACGCCCTGCATCGGCGTGACGTAGGCGTAGATCCCCTGGCCCTTGATGTCGTGGGGAAAGCCCACCACGGCGGCCTCGGCGATCTTTTCATGCAGCACCAGGGCACTTTCGACCTCGGCGGTCCCCATGCGGTGACCTGACACATTGAGTACGTCGTCCACTCTGCCGGTGATCCAGTAGTAGCCGTCCTCGTCGCGGCTGGCGCCGTCACCGGTGAAGTAATAGCCGGGGTAGTTGCTGAAGTAGGTGTCCACCAGTCGGCGGTGATCGCCGTACACGGTGCGGATCTGACCGGGCCAGGAAGACTTGACCACCAGGTAGCCCGCCCCGGGGCCCTCGATTTCCGAGCCGTCCTCGTTCAGCAGGGCCAGTTCCACCCCGAAGAAGGGGAAGGTGGCCGAACCGGGCTTCAGGGGGGTGGCGCCAGGCAGGGGGGTGATCATGTGGCCACCGGTCTCGGTCTGCCACCAGGTGTCGACGATGGGGCAGCGGGAATCCCCTACCACCGTGTAATACCAGTTCCACGCCTCCGGATTGATGGGTTCACCCACCGTACCCAGCAATCGCAGGCTGGCCCGCGAGCTGCGCTTCACCGGCTCGTCGCCGACCGCGTGCAGGGCGCGGATGGCGGTGGGGGCGGTATAGAAGGTGTTCACCTGGTGCTTATCCACCACTTCCCAGCAGCGACCTGCATCCGGGTAGGTGGGAACACCCTCGAACATCAGGGAGATGGCGCCGTTGGCCAGCGGCCCGTAGACAATGTAGGTGTGGCCGGTGACCCAGCCCACGTCGGCCGTACACCAGTAGATTTCCCCTTCCCGGTAGTCGAACACGTACTTGAAGGTCATGGCCGCCTGCAGCAGGTAACCACCGGTGGTGTGCAGCACTCCCTTGGGCTTGCCGGTGGAGCCGGACGTGTAAAGAATGAAGAGGGGATCCTCGGCATCCATGGACTCCGGCGGGCACTCGGTGTCGGCATCGGCGGTCACGTCGTGATACCAGACGTCGCGTCCTTCCTGCCAGTCCACGTTGCCGCCGGTGCGGTTTACTACCAGACAGGTGTGAACGTTGGGACAGGATGCCAGGGCCTTGTCTGCATTGTCCTTCAGCGGGATATTGCGCCCCCCGCGCACCCCTTCGTCGGCGGTGATCAGTGTCTGGCAGTCGGAATCGAGAATCCGGTCCTTGAGTGCCTCCGGCGAGAAGCCGCCGAACACGACGGAGTGGACGGCACCGATGCGGGCGCAGGCCAGCATGGCGTAGGCGGCCTCGGGAATCATGGGCATGTAGATACAAACCCGATCGCCCTTGTTCACGCCGCGCGCTTTCAGGGCGTTGGCCAGCTGGCACACCTGCGCTTTCAGTTCCGCATAGGTGATGTGCTTGCTCTCGGCCGGGTCGTCACCCTCCCAGATCAGGGCGGTCTGGTCGGCTCTCTCGGGAAGATGACGGTCGATGCAGTTATAGCTGACATTGAGTTTGCCACCGGCAAACCAGGCCGCTTCACCCTTGACGAAATCGTAGTCGACCACCCTGTTCCAGGTCTGGTCCCAGGACAGGAACTCATTGGCCATCTCGCTCCAGAAAGCGTCGCGATCATTGATGGAGCGGTCGTACATGCGCCGGTACCCCTCGGCGTCGATGTACGCGTCCTTGAAGTTGGCGGGAACCGGATGGATTGATGATTCAGACATGGTGGCCATTCCCTTATCGGCGAAGTGAATTCAGGATGATACTTGGCCTGCCCCGATAGGCAAGCCGACCAAAGTCTAAGTATAGAACGCCGGCGGGCACCTGCCGCGTCCGTGACAGGACGACAGTGCTAGTGTTCGGCCAGCATGCCCCAGTCGGACACGGGATTGAGCGCCAGGCGCACGTTGTCGATCAGGCGGGTCTTGCCCAGCCGGGCAGCGGCCAGGATGGCTATCTCCTCGGTCTCCTCGGTGACGGTGCGCAAGCTGCGGGCATCGCGGATCTCGAAGTAGTCGGGCTCAAAGCCGGCCTGCAGCAGCTGCATACGGGCATGGGATTCAAGCTGCAGGAAATTGTCAAAACCGCAGGCAATCGCCTCGCGGCAGCTGAGCAGGGTCTGGTGCAGGACCGGCGCGACCTCGCGCTGTGCCCGGGTCAGGTAGCCATTGCGGGAACTCTTGGCCAGACCGTCTTCGTCCCGGGCGGTCGCCACGCCGACGATCTCGACGGGCATGCGCAGGTCGCTGACCATCTTGCGGATGATGGAGAGTTGCTGGAAGTCTTTTTCGCCGAACACGGCAACATCGGGCTGCACGATGTTGAACAGTTTGCTGACGATGGTGGTGACGCCATCGAAGTGCCCGGGTCGGCTGCTGCCGCACAGGGTTTCCGAGAGGTCCGGTACTCTGACGTGGGTATGGGCCGCCATGCCTTCCGGATAGATTTCTTCCACACCGGGTGCGTACAGCACATGCGTGCCTTCCCGAAAGAGTTTCTCTTTGTCGGCGGCGAGTGTGCGGGGGTAGGCGTCCAGGTCCTCGTTGGGACCGAACTGCAGCGGATTGACGAAGATACTGACGACGATAATATCGCAGCGCGTGCGCGCCCTGCGCACGAGGTCGAGATGTCCCTCGTGAAGATTGCCCATCGTGGGGACAAAAGCCACGGTCAGGCCCTTCTGGCGAAAGTCGCGCAAAGCGCCCTGTAGCTGAGCAATGGTCTCGTAAGTTCGCATATCCACCTCATCCCCGCGGGTACGGAATGGTGACGCTAAACCGGTAAAATGTCCTCGTCAGAGGCCCGCCTGCGGAAAGCCGCCGGTGGGAAGGCGAGTATGCCGCAACACCTGCAGCCCGGGCAACGGATTTTTATGAAAAATTCACGAAGATACGTTACCAAAAGAAGCAATTATCGGCATAGATGTGTGAAAGTGACACGGTTTGGCGGCGCGTCGGTGTGCGCCCGGCCGGAAAGTGGCTCGGGTCTTTGCGGGGGGAGAAAGACTGCGCCTGTGAGCTCATCCGGCCGATCTATGAGGCTGCCTAGGTGTAGCTGTGCTCTTCACGGGGGTATTCACCCGATTTGACCGCCTGGACGAAAGCCCGGAGGGCCCCCTGGATACTGGGCTGCCCGTCCATGAAATTCTGCACGAAGCGGGCAGTGTGCTCGGACAGGCCCAGCAGGTCGTGCATGACCAGTACCTGGGCGTCGGTGCCGGCGCCTGCCCCGATCCCGATGACGGGGATGTCCAGCTTGCGACTTATGTCAGCCGCCAGGTGGGAGGGTATACATTCCAGTACCAGCAGGCTGGCGCCCGCATCCTGGATCTCCACGGCATCGGCCAGAATGGACTTGGCCTGCTTGGGAGTGCGGCCCTGTACCTTGAACCCGCCGAAGGCATTCACCGACTGGGGTGTCAGGCCCAGGTGGGCGCATACCGGGATGCCGCGCTCCACCAGCATGCTGATGGACTCGCTGAGCCAGGTGCCGCCTTCCATTTTGACCATCTGGGCACCGGCCTGCATCAGGGCGGTCGCATTCACCATCGTCTGTTCGGCGGAGGTATAGGCCATGAAGGGGAGGTCGGCGATCACCAGCGAATGTGGCGCCGCCCGGGAGACGCATTCCGTGTGATAGGCCATGTGTTCCACGGTAACGGGAATGGTGCTGTCGTGGCCCTGCAATACCATGCCCAGTGAGTCGCCTACCAGAATGGTCTCTGCGCCCGCCTCGCTGACCAGGCGGGCGAAGGTGGCATCGTAGGCAGTGATACAGACAAACTTTTCTCCCGCGGCCTTCATCTTGTCCAGGGTGCTGATGGTTATCTTGCCCATGGCGTGCCTTATCCGAAGAAGGTGGGATTGAAATAATGGCGGCCGCTGCGGATGTCGAGCAGGTAATCCACCAGGTGTGTGTAGTCGGTCTCGTCGTTGGCGAGGTCGATCTCGCTGGCATTCACGATCAGCAGAGGAGCGCCATCGTAATATAGAAAGAACTCACTGTACACTTCGTTCAGGCGCTCCAGGTAGTCGCGCTCGATGGCCTGTTCATGGGGTATGCCGCGGCTCTCGATGCGCGACAACAGGATATCCGTGGAGGCCTGCAGGTAGATCACGAGGTCCGGTCTCGGAGCGTCTATCGTGAGGCGCTCATACACTTTCTCATACAGCAGATACTCGTCGGTCTCCAGGTTGATGCGTGCGAACAGGGGATCTTTTTCAATGAGGAAGTCAGCCACCCGGACCGGCTCGAAGATATCTGTCTGGCGCAGGTCCTGTATCTTCTGGGCACGCTGGAAGAGAAAGAACAGCTGGGTGGCGAGCGCCGCCTGTTCGCGGTTGCGGTAGAATTTTTCCAGGAAGGGGTTTTCCTCGGCGTCCTCCAGCAGGGTCTGGTAGTTGAAGCTCGCCGCCAGTTTCTTGGCGAGGGTCGTCTTGCCCACCCCGATGGGGCCTTCGACCGCGATGAAGGAGGGCGGGGTGCGTCCCTTGAGATCGATATTGGTTATCGTGGTATCGCTCATGGGCTGGGAATTCCCGGTGTGTTGCCGGTCACTGTGAACACGTTGCCTCGCTATTCAGATCCAGCCCCGTTTCTGTCAGTGCACCCCCGGGGCAGTTCGCCACTAATGTATCAAGATCTGTCCCGCCCGGCAGCACCATTTCCCTGCCGACCAGGTCGAAAAGGGGGTATAGCACGAAGTTGCGCTCTGCCATGGCGCGGTGGGGAACCGTCAGCTCGGGAGTGTTGATAATGTGCTCGTTGTAGAGAAGTATGTCCAGGTCCAGGGTGCGCGGCCCCCAGCGTTCCCCGCGAACACGGCCCTGGGTGTGCTCGATACCCTGCAGGGCGAGGAGCAGTTGTCGGGGCGGCAGGGCGGTCTCCAGTGCCAGAACGGCGTTGAGGTAATCGGGCTGCTCACCCGGGCCGACCGCCGCGCTGCGGTACACGGGAGAGACCTGCAGGATCCGAGATTTACCGAGTTGGCGTATCGCCCTCACCGCTCGGCGCAACTGTTCCTCCGGGCACTGCAGGTTGCTGCCCAGGGCGATGTAGGCAGTGATCATGTCCTGGCGTTGGAGCGTCGGGTGCGGGGCCTCCTTCGCCGTCCGTGGCCGGGCTTGCCCTCACTGGCGCTGCCCGCCTGTTTCAGGCGCTCTTCCGGGGGCAGTTCCTGAAACTCGGTCCACCAGCTGCCGATGCCCTCGGTATCCTCTCCGGCGGCCTCTCTGAGCAGCAGAAAGTCATAAGCGGCGCGAAACCGGCGGTGCTCTACCAGTTCCGCCGCCCGGCGTCCCTGGCGGCGTTGCAGGCGCAGCTGGAACTCCCAGATCTCCCGCATGGGCTGACTGAAGCGGCGTGGGATGGAAATGTGGTGCGCCGCCGCGGCGATGGTCTGCTGTGCGGCACTGTGCATGGCGACCATAGGCGGGTCGCCGCGCTGCTCCAGGTGCTGGGCCTCGCGTTGCACCACGGGCCACAGCAGGGCTGCGAGGATAAATGCCGGCGTCACTGGCTTGTCGTCGGCGATACGCCGGTCCGTGCTGGCCATGGCGGCGCGCACGAGTGCCAGTGCAGTGTCATCCCGGTGCAGGCATTCCGCCGTCTCCGGAAACAGGTAGTGCAGCATCCGGTATTCCAGCAGTTTGTCCAGGGTGATGGCGGCGTGGCCTGCCAGGAACAGCTTGAGAAACTCATCGAACAGGCGGGCGGCGGGGATATCCGCGAGCAGGTGGGCGCAGGCGGGAATGGCCCGGGCAGTTTCAGCGTCGATGGCAAAATCCAGTTTGGCGGCAAAGCGCAGAACACGCAGCATGCGCACCGGGTCTTCCCGGTAGCGTTGCTCGGGGTCGCCGATGATGCAGACACTGCGCCGCTCCAGATCCTGCATGCCGTGGACATGATCGTAGACTTCGAACGTGCCGGAATCGTAATACAGGGCGTTGACGGTCAGGTCCCGTCGGACCGCATCCTCCTCGAGGGAGCCGTAGACATTGTCGCGCAGCAGTCGGCCGCTGGCGGACTGGCGGGCCTGGTTGCCGCCGTCCTGCCCCGGTTGTTCGGTACTGTTTTCGTGGTGCCCCCTGAAGGTGGTCACCTCGATGATCTCCCGGCCGAAGCGCACATGTACGATACGGAAGCGTCGACCGATGATCCGGGAATTGCGGAACAGGGCGTGCACCTCCTCCGGTGTCGCCTCCGTGGCCACGTCAAAGTCCTTGGGGTGGCCGCCGAGCAGCAGGTCCCGTACCGCCCCGCCGACCAGGAAGGCCTGGTATCCCTTGCCGCGCAGGCGCGACATGACCTTGAGAGCGCTGTCGCTGATATGTTTGCGGGAAATGCAGTGTTGATCCCGGGGGATGACTTTCAAGAGAAATGGCAGCCTGTGGCAGTTGTGGAAACAGGCGCGCAGTCTAACATAGGCGCCGGGTTTTCGCGCGACGGGGCGGACGGGGAGAGTAGGTCGGGGATGCTGGAAGAAAGGGGAAAACAGTGTTTTCCCCATCCAGGTCTCACGTAGGAGTTATTGTTATTTCTCGGATGCTGTTATTGTTATAGGCACACATAAAAACATAGTTTCTTTTATATGCCCACGTAAAAAATGCATAAAGTGTTACAACGTGGTCGGGCAACGACAGGGTCAGGCGTTTCAGCCGGCGTCACTGCCCGCAGCAACAATGAACGAAGGGGAAGCAAACTTCCCCATCCAGGTCCATAGTGAACAGTGTTATTTTTATTGCGGTGACTATTATGTTTATTGTTTGCACCGCGCATGACAAAGCAGGCAGCATGCCAGACTAAAATATAGTCAATAAAAACAATGGATTAGAGAAATAGCCCGCCAGTGAATGGAAGCGCTCAGGGGTGGCGTGTTACGAAATTACTCCTCATTATGTAACGCCTGGCGCTGCCGGTAACGCTTATTTTCTGCCCGCTGCGGCGCTTTTCCGACGGGAACCGGTGCCCTTGCTGCGCGGGATACCCAGGCGCTGCCTGCGTTCCCACAGGCACTTGCGACTTACGCCCAGCTTTTTCGCCAGTTCCGTCTCGCTCATGGAATCCTGGTGCTCCAGCACGAATCGCTGGAAGTAATCTTCCAGGGACAGGTCCTCCAGGGGGTCGCTGGTCTGGGGGGCGGTGAATCTGTCCTGGGCCGCAATGCCCCCCAGGCCGCGAATGCGGTTGACGTTGACCAGTTCCAGGTCGATGCCCAGGGCCTCGTTGTCGATCTCTTCCTGGTCGGAGAGCACTACGGCGCGCTCGATGGCATGCTCCAGTTCTCTTACGTTACCGGGCCACTGGTAGGTCGTGATGGCCTGTATCGCCCGCGGCGAGAGCCGCATGGGACCTTTGCCGAGGCGCTCGCTCTGCTTGCGCAACATGGTCTCGGCGAGGTGGAGAATGTCCTTGCCGCGTTCCCGCAGGGGCGGGAGGGAAAGGCGCAGGACATTGATCCGGTAGTAGAGGTCCTGGCGAAACCGTCCCTCTGCAGCGAGGGTCTGCAGATCGCGGTGCGTCGCGCAGATCAGTCGCACGTCCACCTTGCGGGAATGCACCGAGCCGATACGCCGGATCTCTCCTTCCTGAATGAAGCGCAGCAGGCGGGCCTGGGCTTCCATCGGGAGCTCACCGATTTCGTCGAGAAACAGGGTGCCGCCATCCGCCGCTTCGATCAGCCCCATGCGACTTGCATTGGCGCCGGTGAAGGCCCCCTTCTCATAGCCGAATAATTCGGATTCGATCAGGGTTTCCGGGATGGCGGCGCAGTTGACAGAGATCAGGGTCTTGTCGGCTCTCAGGCTGAGCCCGTGTACGCTGCCGGCCACAAGTTCCTTGCCGGTGCCCGTCTCTCCCAGAACCAGTACGGTTGAATCGGTGGGCGCTACCTTTTCGATGTGATGAAACAGCTGTGACATGGCAGGGCAATTGCCGATGAAACCGCGCAGGCCCTCTGACGCACTCCGTGATGTGCTTTGTTCGCGCTCCCGTTCGCGCTCGGCATGCGCGGTGGGGTGGTCGGCGATGATGCGTCGCACCGCACTCACCATATCCTCGTGATCGAAGGGTTTGGCGATATAATCCACCGCGCCCATTCGCATGGAGTCCACGGCTGACCGAAGGCTGGCGTAACTGGTCATGATCAACACCGGTACATTCCCCGCCTTCTGAATCAATTCAGTGCCGGCTGCGCCCGGCAGGCGCAGGTCGCTGATGATCAGGTCGAAGCTGGCAAGATCGTAGTCGGTTTCCGCCTGCTGCACCGACCCGGCCTCACTGACCACATAGTCGTTACGCTCCAGCAGGCGTCGCAATGCTGAGCGGATAACAGATTCGTCCTCTACCACGAGAATCTGGTGCATGAGGGTTGTTACCTTTTGTGTACGAACTACACAACATACTCCTATGATCTTTGATATTCCAGCATCTGCGGCCCCGTGTGGGGTTACACCTGGAGCTCCGCCCCGTAACTGCCCTGTGTCAAGCGGAGCGTGATCCGCGTTCCGGGCTGAGGTCCGCCCTTCACCGGGCTGGTAATGTGAACGCTGCCGCCCATGTCCTCCATGATGCTGAAAACCAGCGCCAGGCCCAGCCCCGTTCCCTCGCCCGGATCCTTGGTGGTATAGAAGGGCTCGAACACCTGGCCCTGCAGTTCCGCGGGTATGCCGCAGCCCTCGTCCTGGATCTCGACAGTTACCAGCCCGTCGGTCTCGCTACAGCAGACCTCTACCTCCCCCTGTTCGAGAGACGCATCCCGGGCGTTACTCAGCAGGTTGATGAAAACCTGCAGCAGGCGCTGGCTATCCGCCATCACTACCAGTTCTCGATCGCAGTGATTACGGAACTGCACGACCCTGGCCCGGTGGTCCAGTGACAGGAGGCTGATCGCCTCGTCCACGCAGTCGGCCAGGTTGGTGGGTGCGAGTGAGATGTCTCCGGGGCCCGAGCCCGTGTGGGAGAAATTCACCAGGGATTCGACGATACGGCTCACCCGAACGGTCTGTTTCAGGATCTCGCCGGCGGTGTGATCGATCTCATCGGCATCCGTTTCATAGCGAAGGTTCTGAGCCAGGCAGGCGATACCCGTAACCGGGTTGCCGATCTCGTGCGCCACGCCCGCTGCCAGGCGGCCGATGGAGGCCAGGCGCTCACTGTGCAGCAACTCCTCCTCGAGTCGTTCGAATTCGGTGATATCCTCCACCAGGAGGACTGAATCGGCATCGACCTCGCCGAGCTGGGGCGACGTCCTGTGCATACTGATCCAGCGGGTCGGGTCGCCCTCAGTCGTCACTTCGGTCTTGAGTATGCTGTCTGCATCGCCGTGCAGGAAGTTTCCAATGACGCCGCGCCAGGGTTCACGGACCAGTGCCAGCAGCGACCCCACCACCTGGTCCGGTGGTATCCCCGTGATCTGCTCCATGGTCCGGTTCCACATCAGCACTTCACCCTCGGCGCTCACGGAACACAGGCCGATGGGCAGCTTGTCCAGTGTCTCCCGGTAGTGCCGGCGCAGGTTGTCCAGGTCCGCTGCCATGCCCGTGAACTGGGTCCGGGCCCGGTCCAGGTTGCGCTCGATCAGGTTCATATCGTTGGTGGCGCCCCTACTCCCCGGTTGAAAGGGAATGCAGCGCTCGATGATGTCGTGCGCTACCGCCGGCCCCAGCAATCCCGACAGATTGGCTTCGAGCCTGGCCCTCAGTCTGCGCAGGGCGTAGGGTCGTGATTCCTCGCGGCCGAACTGCAGCTCTGCGAGGGCGCGGTTGACTTCGCCCCGGGCGGTTTTTTCCCCCAGCGCGGGCACCAGGTGTTCAATGAACTCGGTGGCATTCGCCAGGGGCAGTAGCTGGCGGGTGGGGCGATTGAGATCGTCCATGGAACAGATCTCCGCCGCGACCTGTTCGTCGGAGCCGCGGCGCGTGAGTAATGAGATGGCCATGAAAAGCGCGGTATTGACGGCCAGTGAGGCCAGCGTGGCGGCCGCCCAGTAGCTTCCCGGATCGCCCTCAGTGGCGCGAAAAACCAGCTGCGGCAGGCTGGGGGTGTAATCGAAGATGATCGGCAGTAGCAGGTACACCAGCCAGGCCAGTAGTCCGCCCGCCAGGCCGGCCAGCAGGCCCCTGCGATTGGCCCGGGGCCAGTATGGCGTGGCAATGATGCCGGGCAGGAACTGCAGGGTGCCGGAAAATGCAACCAGGGCCAGTTGAGTCAGACTCTGCTTTCCCTCCAGGGCGACGAAGAAGCTGTAACCCGCCAGGATCAGGACGCCGATCAGCGAGCGGCGCACCCACTTGAGCTGGATGTAGATGCTCTGCTCCCGATCGATCTGCAGCAGCCGGAAGGGCAGCACCAGGTGATTGATGCACATGTTGGCGAGAGCCAGCGTGGTAACGATGATGGTCGCGCTGGCAGCGGACAGGCCGGCCACGAATGCCGTGGCGGTGATGCCGCTGGCTTGCAGGGCTATGCCGACCCCGATCCCGCTGTAATCCACGGGCAGGCCATGTCCGAGTTTCAGTCCGGCCCAGGTTACCGGCAGAATCGGCAGGCTGAGCAGCAGCAGGTAGAGGGGCAGTCCCCAGGTGGCGTGACGCAGATTCCGGCTGTCCGTGTTTTCGGCAAATGCCATGTGGAAGATATGGGGCATGCAGACCGCGCCGGAAAAAAACACCAGTAGCAGCACACGGGCCGTGTCCCCATTGGCCAGGGCCCGGTCCAGTGCGTCATTCCCCGGGTTCTGCGACACCCATTCCTGCATGGCCTCGAAGCCGCCGAAAACCCCGTAGACGGATACCAGCATCAGCACCAGCATAGCGGTGAGCTTGACCAGCGATTCGAACGCAATCGCTGTCACCAGACCCGTGTTGCGATACTGGGAGGAGACATGGCGGGTGCCGAACAGAATGGAGAATACCGTGATGATAATGCAGAACAACTGGGCCAGCCCGTGTGGCCTGCCGCTGGATGCAAGGCCATTGCCGGCGTTGCCGGAGAGAAGGGTGATACTGTCGGCCACAGCCTGGATCTGCAGTGCCAGCAAGGGCAGCAGGGTGATGCACATGGCGATGGTAATGGTGGCGCCCACCCAGGGGCTGCGGAAGCGGAAGGTCAATACGTCCGCCAGGGACGCCAGCTGGTAGACCCGGCACAGTCGCAGCAGCGGTAGCAGCAACAGGGTGGCCAGCACGAAAACGAGGACCACGCCCAGGTAATACAGCAGGAAGTTGTAGCCATAGCGGTAAGCCAGCTCCATGACGCCGTTGGTGGCCATGGCGCCGGCGATCACCCCGAGGGAGAGCACGTAGACGGCGGGATGGCGGGTGATGCGCGCCGGGATCAGGCCCCGGTCCGCCAGGTGGGCGACGGTAAAGAGGCCGGTCAGGTAGGCGACGATGAACAGCAGTATCTGGGCGTGGCTAAAGCTCATCCGGGTGCCTCGAGCGCGAGTTCCACCAGGCTGCCACGATGATCAACAGCCACAGTTGGAAGGGGCGGTACCAGGGGGCATCACCGCTGAACAGCCAGCCTTCGATGGCAGGGGAGAATACCAACACAATGCCGATAACGGCTAACAGTGCGCGATTGATGTACATGGCAACGACCCCATCACCTGGCGTCTCCGGAACTGGTTCAGGCGATACTACTGGACCGGCGGGTGAAGTTCACTCCTGCAGGCCCAGCGTGGAGGCGGGAATGGCCTCGTTGGCGGGTATACGCTCGGGCATCCAGTGGCGAATGGCGAAGTCCAGCAACTGGTCCGTGGTCGCAACCTCCCCCGGCGGCTCCGGTTGGTGCAGGAAGCGCAGAGCCAGCCTCAGGTTGGCCAGGGGCTGCGCATCGTCGAGGGCGGGCGCATGATTCTGCTTGCTTAATTTCTGCCCCAGCCGGTTGGTGATGACTGGCAGGTGGCAGTAGTGGGGGGTCGGATAGTCCAGCCGCTGTTGCAGGAATATCTGCCGCGGCGTGGAGTCCAGGAGGTCGCTGCCGCGCACGACGTGGGTGATACCCTGTGCGGCATCGTCAACCACGACCGCCAGCTGGTAGGCGTCCAGTCCGTCCTTGCGCTTGACGACGAAATCCGGGAATTGCGCTCCCAGATGCGAATTCTGCAGGCCCTGCAGTTCGTCGCGGAAGCAGATACGGCAGTCCGGGGGCACGCTCACGCGCGTGGCCCGCGGCGGGTTCACCGATGGCTGGCGCGAGATGCAGTGACCGCTGCAGGCGCCGTCGGGTCCCAGCATGGCTCTCGTGCAGTCGCAGTAGAACAGATGGCCCGATGCTGACAGGGCTTTGAGGGCTCCCGCGTAGGCGGCCGTCCGGCCGGACTGCCACAGCACCTCCTCATCCCACGCCAGTCCATGGCACTGCAGGCTGTGCAGAATGCGCCCGGCGGCACCGGGTTCCTCCCGCGGGGGGTCGAGGTCTTCCATGCGCACCAGCCAGGTGCCCGCAACGTGCCGGGCATCGAGAAAGCTGGCGAGGGCGGCGATCAGGGAGCCCAGGTGCAGTGGGCCGGTGGGGGAGGGGGCAAAACGCCCCCGGTATGGCGCAGCAGGGCCGGGCAAGGCGCGCTATCAGCCCAGTTCCTGCTTTTCCTTGATTTCGTCCAGGGTCTTGCAGTCGATGCAGAGGTTGGCAGTGGGTCGTGCTTCCAGGCGCTTGATGCCGATCTCCACCCCGCAGGCGTCGCAGAAGCCGTAGTCGTCCTGCTCGATGCGCTCTATCGTGGAATCGATCTTCTTGATCAGTTTGCGCTCGCGGTCGCGGGTCCGGAGTTCCAGGCTGAACTCCTCCTCCTGGGTGGCGCGATCGGCGGGGTCCGGGAAGTTGGCGGCCTCGTCCTTCATATGGCTGACGGTGCGGTCCACCTCCTGCATGAGCTCGGATTTCCAGTTCCGCAGGATTGCCTTGAAGTGCTCGCGCTGCTTTTCGCTCATGTAGACTTCGCCGCGCTTGGGCTTGTAGGGCGTAAAGTCCTTGAACTCGGTGGTTGTCGCCTTCGGTTTGCGGGCTGTTTTTTTGGCTGCTGTAGGCATGGTTATTTATCCATACGTGCAAATTAACGAGACAATACTCACAGTATTACGGTCAGGGTTGCCGGGGCGGCCCCGATCCAAGGGCGCAGAAACTACCAGATTAGTGTGGCGTATGCCACCATTTAGTGACAGTTTTTAGGCGTGGCTAACACCCCGTTCCCGCCAGTTGGTAGAATGCTGCGCTGGGAAACGAGGGTGTGTCATGGGGGAGGTGAAAAGACCGGGCGGCTGGGCGCAGCGGGTATCCGAGATCGAGCCCTTCCGGGTGGTTGAGGTATTGACCCGCGCTCACCAGTTGGCCGCCGCCGGGCGGGATGTGCTGCACCTCGCGGCGGGCGAGCCGGATTTCAGCACGGCCGAACCGATCATCGAGGCCGGGCGCGCCGCGCTGGCGAGGGGCGAGACCCACTATTCCCCGGCCGCCGGCATTCCCGAGCTGCGCCAGGCGGTGTCACGTTACTATGCCACGGAGTATGGCCTGCAGGTCGACCCCGGCCGCATTATGGTCACCCCGGGTGCCTCGGGTGCATTGTTGCTTGTGGCGGCGCTGCTGATGAACCCCGGTGACGAGATGCTGATGACAGATCCGGGCTACCCCTGTAACCGTCACTTCCTGCGCCTGGTGGAGGGGCGCGGGCGCCTCGTGCCGGTGAGCGCCGACAGCCGCTACCAGCTCGACGGGGAGCTGGTGGCTCGTCACTGGGGCGAGCGAACCATCGGTGCGATGGTCGCATCGCCCGCCAATCCCACCGGCACGGCTTTGTCCCGGGAGGAACTGTCGGGCCTGTCACAGGCGGTAAGTGCGCGTGGCGGCTACCTGGTCGTGGATGAAATCTACCATGGGTTGGGTTACGACGCCCCCACGCCGTCCGTGCTGGAGGTCGACCCGGACGCTTTCGTCATCAATAGCTTCTCGAAGTACTTCGGTATGACCGGCTGGCGCCTGGGCTGGCTCGTCGCCCCTGCGGCCGCGGTGGCAGAGATGGAAAAACTGGCGCAGAACCTGTTTATCTCCATGTCCACGATGGCCCAGTACGCCGCACTGGCGGCATTCGAGCCGGCCACTCGAGAGATCCTCGACCAGCGCCGGGATATCTTCCGTCGCCGGCGTGATTACCTGCTGCCGGCGGTACAGGAGCTGGGCTTCCGCGTCCCCTGTAAACCGCAGGGCGCGTTCTATCTCTATGCAGACGCCAGTCGATTCACGGATGACAGTCAGGCCTTCTGCCTGCAGTTACTGGAGGAGCACGGTGTCGCCCTGACCCCCGGTGTGGATTTCGGCCGTTTCGAGGCCGGCAGGCACCTGCGATTTTCCTACACCACGGGCATGGAGCGGCTGGAACTCGCCGTGGACCGCCTCTCCCGGGTGCTGGGCTGATGCGTTTTCCGCCGCTCCTGGAGGGCCGCCTGTTGCGGCGCTACAAAAGGTTTCTCGCGGATGTGGAGCTCGTTGGCGGCGAGGTCATTACCGCCCACTGTCCCAACACCGGCGCGATGACCGGCTGCGCGGAGCCGGGCTCCCGCGTGTGGCTGTCGGTGAGTGACTCCGTGACGCGCAAGTACCCCCACACCTGGGAGCTGGTGGAGACGGCCGATGGTTTGGCCTGCGTCCATTCATCCAGGGCCAATGCCGTGGTGCGGGAGGCTTTTGCCGATGGCAGAATCCCGGGCTTTGACGCCTATCCGGAGATCCGGACCGAGGTGAAGTATGGTGAGAACAGCCGCGCGGACCTGCTGCTGGAGGGCGGCGCCGGCAGGGTGTTCATCGAGGTCAAGTCCGTCACCCTGTGCCGCTCCGGGGGCTGTGGGCTGTTTCCCGATGCGGTCAGTGACCGAGGGCGAAAGCACCTGCGGGAACTGCAGGGGGTGCGCGACGGGCACAGCCGGAGCGTATTGTTTTTCTGCGTCTTTCACGCCGGCATCACCGGGGTCAGCGCGGCGGGTGATATCGATCCACGCTACCGTGATACCCTCGCGGAGGCGATGGACAGTGGGGTCGAGGTCCTCGCCTGGAGCGGTAACATCACCCCGGCGGGGATTGAACTGCTGCAGCCCGTGCCTTTCAGCCTGGATCCGCCTGCCACGGGGAGACCCGACGATGCCGCTTGACCCACGCCAGTTGACCGGCCTGGCTGACTCTCACCTGGTGGTGCTGTCCGACGGGCACCGGCTGCAGGCCGAGGTGGCCGGGGCTTTCCGGCGCTTGCAGTCTGACGCCGAAAGGGCGGGCTTCGAGCTGGCCATTGCCAGCAGCTTCCGGTCCTTTTCCCGCCAGCTGCAGATCTGGAACGCCAAGGCCGCCGGTCAGCGCCCGGTGCACGATGACCAGGGCCGGCCCGTTGCCCTGGCCACTCTGCCCGCCTTGGAGAAGATGCACGCGATACTGCGTTACTCGGCCCTGCCCGGCACGTCCCGGCACCACTGGGGTACCGACCTGGATGTATACGATGCTGCCGCCCTCGATGACCCGGCGCAGCTTCGTCTTGAGCCCGGGGAGGTGTCACCCGGCGGCATTTTCGACCCGTTGCACTGCTGGCTGGATGAGCGGATGGCCGCGGGGGAATCACACGGTTTTTTCCGCCCCTACGGGCGGGACTGTGGCGGGGTTGCGCCGGAGCGCTGGCATCTCAGCTATGCGCCCCTGGCGGTGTCCTGCGCCGGACAGCTGGATGGCGCCCTGCTGAGGCACTGCTGGCACTGTGAGCCGGGCGGGGAACCGCTGCTGCTGCGCAGCCAGATCGAAGCATCGCTGGACGCGATATTGCAGCGTTACGTGGCGGTGGAAGAGAGCTGGTGCCCGGCGTGTTATCGGGACTGACCGCCGCCGGGGCTCGCGCCGGTGACCTACTCCCGGGCTTTGGCCTGTTCGTGCAGGTGGCCGAAGTGGTTCCAGTAGTCCTTTTCTGAAGCGGCGATCACCTTGAGCGCCTCCTCGCGTCCGTAGACGAAATCCACCTTGATGTTGGTCTCCTTGCCGGGAACCATCTTGTAGGTCGAGAAGTAATGCTGCAGGCGTTCCGTCTTGATGGGCGGCAGGTCGTTGATGTCGTGCACCCCACCCCAGATATTATCGCCTTCCAGTACGGCTACGATCTTGTCATCGGCCTCGCCGCCGTCGATCATCTGGATGCCGCCCACCACGCGGGCTTTCAACACGATGTCCGCGCGGGTGATGTGGCGCTCAGAGAATACGCAGATATCCAGGGGGTCACCGTCCGCCACCTCGACACCCGGGCAGCGCTTGGCCACTTCCTCGGCGCAGTAGGTGCGGGGAATGAAACCATAGAGCGCAGGAGGGCTGGAGGTGGTGCGCTGCGGGCGGTCCACGACCAGGAAGCCTGAACTCTTGTCCAGCTCGTACTTCACCACGTCGTCCGGGGTCATTTCCACGTATACCTGTACGACGTCGTCGGGTGCTGCTTCCGCCCGGGTGTGCAGGCCATGCCAGGGATGACGGCGCCAGCGATTGAAGCCACGATTGCTATACATGGGGCGTTCCTCTGCTTATCCAGTGTTCGGCAGGCGCGCATTGTACAGGGAATGACAGGCAAAATCCCGCACGCGGGCTACGACTTTAGTTGCAGGCCGCGCCGGGAGGCTCGCTAGATGTCGAAATCGGTATCCAGCTTGCGCGGCACGGGCACGTTCTTCAGGCGTACGTATTTGGGCATGCCCTTGCTGTACTCGGGATAGGACTCGCCCTGTATCAGCGGCTCGAGATACTCCCGGGCGGCGGCGGTAATGCCAAAACCGTTGCCGGTGATGAAGTTGCGGGGCATTTTCTTTTCCCGGTTGGCCACCTGCTCGAGGGGCGCCTCGCCGATAGTCCAGCGGTAGCGTTGTCCCTTGCCGCGAACGATGCAGGGCATGATGGCATTTTTGCCCTGCAGGGCCAGTTCCACGGCGGCCTCACCCAGGTCGTAGGCCTGCTTGACGTCCGTGAGGGAGGCGATGTGCCGGGCCGAGCGCTGCAGGTAGTCCGCCACTGCCCAGTGATACTTGTAGCCCAGCTCGTCTTTCACCATCTGGGCCAGGGTGGGCGCCAGGCCGCCCAATTGGCTGTGACCGAAGGCATCTTTCAGGCCGGATTCCGCCAGAAAGCTCCCGTCCTCATACTGGGTCCCCTCGGAGGCAACGATCACACAGTAGCCCTGGTTTTTCACGGTGTCCCCGACACGCTTCAGGAACTTGTCGCGGTCGAAGGCGATCTCCGGGAACAGGATAATATGGGGCGCATCCCCCTCTTCCTCAGCGGCCAGTCCGGAGGCGGCTGCAATCCAGCCGGCGTGACGGCCCATGACTTCCAGTATGAACACCTTGGTGGAGGTTTCGCACATGGAGGCCACGTCCAGGGCGGCTTCTTTGGTGGAGATGGCGACGTATTTGGCCACCGAGCCGAATCCGGGGCAGCAGTCCGTGAGGGGCAGGTCATTGTCGATGGTCTTGGGAATGTGGATCGCCTGGAGCGGGTAGCCCATCGCCTCACTGAGCTGGGACACCTTGAGGCAGGTGTCGGCGGAGTCACCCCCCCCGTTATAAAAGAAGTAGTGGATCTCATGGGCCCGGAATACCTCGATCAGGCGCTCGTATTCGGCCCGGTTTTCCTCCAGCCCCCGCAGCTTGTGACGACAGGAGCCGAAAGCGCCGGCGGGTGTGCTGGCCAGGCCGCGGATGGCGGCAGTGCTTTCCTTGCTCGTGTCGATCAGGTCTTCACGCAGGGCACCGATGATGCCGTTGCGCCCGGCGTAGACCCGGCTGATCTCCCCCCGGTATTTTCTGGCGGTCTCGATCACCCCGCAGGCGGAAGCGTTGATGACGGCAGTGACGCCACCGGATTGGGCGTAGAAGGCGTTTTTTCTCGGCATGGGTACTGTTCCGTGCTGGCGGGCGCTTTCCCGCGCCCGGTTATGCGTTAAGGCACAACCATAATACGTGAATTGTCCCGGCTTGTGGACCGCGGAGCGCGGTTTTGCCGCCACTATCTGTGGAGCGGGTGCCCCGCGTGCTACCATGTGCCGCTTTCCGGGGCAGCACATTGCACAGACCCGTTGCAGGAGGCGTGACGGTTTGACAGGGCACATCCATATACTGGGCATCTGCGGTACTTTCATGGGGGGTATCGCCCTGCTGGCCCGTGAGCTTGGCTACCGTGTTACCGGTTCCGATGCCAATGTCTACCCGCCCATGAGCACCCAGCTGGAGGCTGCAGGGATAGAGCTGATGGAGGGTTACGACCCGGGCCATCTGCAGCCGGCGCCGGACTGTGTGGTGGTCGGTAATGCGATGAGCCGCGGTAATCCCGCCGTGGAGTACGCTCTAGATACCGGGCTCACCTACACCTCGGGTCCCCAGTGGCTGGCAGAGCACGTACTGCATGGCAAGTGGGTATTGGCTGTGTCCGGCACCCACGGTAAAACCACCACCAGCAGCATGCTGGCGTGGATACTCGAGCATGCCGGCATGAGTCCCGGCTTCCTGATCGGTGGCGTACCCGCCGACTTCGGTCAGTCGGCGCGCCTGGGTGCCTCCGACTTTTTCATTGTCGAGGCGGATGAGTACGACACGGCTTTTTTCGACAAGCGTTCCAAGTTCGTCCACTACCGCCCCAGGACGCTCGCCATCAACAACCTGGAGTTCGACCACGCTGATATCTTCGACGACCTGGAAGCGATCCAGCGGCAGTTCCATCACCTGGTGCGCTGCGTGCCCGGCCAGGGGCTGATCGTGCACCGCCACGCGGTGTCGGCCATCGACCAGGTGCTGGCCATGGGGTGCTGGACGCCCCGGCAATCCTTCGCCGCTGCAGTGGGTACGGATGCCGACTGGCAGGCGGAGCTGCTCGCGGCGGACGGGTCGGCCTTCCGGGTGCACGGGGGCGAAGCGGCCCCGGTGGCCATTCACTGGAACCATTGCGGTCAACATAATGTGGAGAATGCCCTGACCGCGGTGGCCGCGTCTCACCATGTGGGTGTGACCGCTGAAACAGCTGCCGAAGCGCTGACGCAATTCCGGGGGGTCAAGCGCCGCCTGGAACTTCTCGGTACCGGCAATGGCGTCGCCGTGTACGACGACTTCGCCCACCATCCCACGGCCATTGCCTCCACGCTGGCGGGGTTGCGAGCCCGCGCCGGGGCGGGGCGGCTGCTGGCCCTGGTGGAACCCCGCTCCAACACCATGCGCATGGGTGAGCACCGGGCGCAGCTGGCGGTGGCGACCACCGCGGCGGACCGGGTGTACTGGTTCCAGCCGGAGGGGATGGACTGGTCGCTCGAGAGTGTTGTCGCGGAGAGCCCCGTGCCGGCAGAATTGGCTGCCGATATCGATGACCTGGTGGCACGGGTCGTGTCCGACGCCCGCCCCGGGGACCAGGTGGTCATTATGAGCAACGGCAGTTTTGGCGGTATCCACCGCAAGCTGCTGGCGGCGCTGGAGGCATCCCGCGGTGGCCGCTGACCTGGTGGCGACGGCCTATGACCGGCTGGTGCTGCGCCGGCCGTGGATCGTGCTGGCGCTGTTGGCGCTGCTGGTGGGAGTGGCCGCCACCCGGCTGGACCGCATCGAGATCGACGCCTCCGCCGATTCGCTTATGCTGCAGGGGGATCCTGCCCTGGAGTTTTATCGCGAGGTGAGTGCCCAGTACGACTCCGAGGATTTTCTGCTGATTACCTGGCAGCCGCGGGCACCGCTGCTGTCTCAGGAATCCCTGCTGCCCCTGCGCGACCTGGCGGACGAGCTGCGCCAGCTGGAGGGGGTCTCTTCCGTAGTCACGGTCTGGGACGTGCCCCTGCTGGAAAGCCCGCCGGTGAGCCTGTCGGATATCACCTCCCCGGATCCCCTGCCCAGCCTGGACCAGCCGGGTATCGACAGGGATCTGGCACTGCAGGAGCTGACGACCAGCCCTATCTACGCCGACCTGCTGGCGAGCCGCGACGGTACCCTGAGCGCGATCCAGATCAACCTCAAACGCGATGAGCTCTACTTCGAGTTGCTGACGAGCCGCGACGCCCTGCGCATGAAACGCGACCGGGAAGGGTTGTCGCGGGCAGAGCAGCGCGAATTGCGTGAAGTCGAAGAGGCCTACAAGGCCCACACCGCAACGGTACTCGAGGCCGGCAGCGGCCTGGTGCAGAACGTACGGGATATCGCGGCAAACTATGAATCACATGCCAAGCTGTTCGTCGGCGGCGTCCCCATGATCGCGGTGGACATGGTCAGCTTCGTGCGCAGTGACCTGGTCACGTTCGGCAGCGCTATCCTGGGCATCATGCTGGTGATACTGGCGTTGATCTTCCGCCGGGTGCGCTGGGTGGTGATTCCCCTGGTCACCTGCACCGCTACCGTGGTGGTCATGCTGGGCCTGCTCGGCGCACTCGATTGGCGCATGACCGTGATTTCATCCAATTTTGTCGCGGTGCTGCTGATCATCACCCTGGCTATCGCGATTCACCTGATCGTGCGTTATCGCGAGCTGCACGCGGCGGATCCGGACGGCGACCTGCACGAGCGTGTGCTGCGCACCACCCAGCTGATGGCGGTGCCCTGTTTTTATACCGGCCTGACCACCATTGTTGCCTTCCTATCCCTGGTCGTATCGGGTATCCAGCCAGTGATCGACTTCGGCTGGATGATGACGGTGGGTATCGCTGTGGCGCTGTTCATGGCGTTTACCATCGTGCCCTGCATGATGCTGGTCTGGCCAACCGGTAAGCCTCACCACCACGCCGGTTCCGATCCGACGCTCACGGCGAAATTTGCCGTCTGGACCGACCGCTACGGCCGCGCCATCCTGACTGTCAGCTGCATACTGGCCGCCCTGATCATCTGGGGTATTTCCCGACTCGAGGTGGAGAACCGCTTTATCGATTATTTCCATGAATCGACGGAGATCTACCAGGGTATGGAGCTGCTGGACTCCAAGCTGGGGGGGACGATTCCACTGGATATCATCCTTTCGGCCCCGGACCTGGATCAGCCCCTGCCCGGGCTGGAGGCCACCGTCCCGGCGGAGGCCGCGATGCCGGTCGCAGCGGACGACCCTTTCGCGGAAGAGGGGGTATCGTTCGCGCCGGCCCCGGAAGACGACCTGGGTGGAGACTTCGGGGATGATGAATTCGCAACGGACGGGGCCGGTTTCGGAACGCAGGAAGACTCCTTCGAGCCCAGTTACTGGTTCAGCCTGCAGGGCATGCGCGAGCTGGACGCCGTACACCAGTATGTCGATGCCCTGCCGGAAACCGGGAAGGTTCTGTCACTGTCCACCCTGTTTTCCGTGGTGAAAAACCTGCTGGGTGAAGACCTCGGCAGTGTGGAACTGGCGATCGTGCAGAAGAGCCTGCCGGAGGATATCGCCGCTCTGATGGTGTCCCCCTACTTTTCAGAAGACAAGGAGCAGGCCCGCGTCACCGTGCGCGTAAAAGAGACCAGCAGGGAGCTGCGACGGGACCAGTTTCTGAGGGACCTTCGCACCCACCTGGAGGACGACATGGGCCTGGATGGGGAGCGCGTCCAGTTCACCGGCATGCTGGTGTTGTACAACAACGTGCTGCAGAGTCTTTTCAAGTCACAGATCCTCACTCTGGGGGCGGTGTTTTTGGCTATTACGGTCATGTTCATGGTGCTGTTCCGCTCCCTGTCCCTGGCCCTGATCACCCTTGCGCCCAACCTGCTGGCGGCAGGGCTGGTGCTGGGGGTGATGGGGGTGGTTGGTATTCCCCTGGATATCATGACCATCACCATCGCGGCCATCGTGGTCGGCATCGGTGTCGACGACTGCATTCACTATGTGCACCGCTTTATCAGCGAGTTTCCCCTGGACCGGGACTACCGGGCCACCATGTATCGCTGCCACAGCAGTATCGGCCGCGCCATGTACTACACCACGGTCACGGTTGTGGTGGGCTTCGCGACACTGGCTCTGTCCAATTTCAATCCCAGCATCTACTTCGGCCTGCTGACGGTATTGGCCATGGTGGCCGCGGTCGTCGGAGCACTGCTGCTGCTGCCGCGCCTGATTATCGTCTTCAAGCCTCTGGGCCCAGAGGGGGAGCGCGCCTGATGCAGTGCCGGTCAGCCTGCGGAGCCTGCTGTATTGCGCCGTCGATCACAGCACCCTTTCATGGCATGCCCCACGGCAAGCCCGCCGGTGTGCCCTGTGTTCACCTGGATGCGCAGATGCGCTGTCGCCTCTTCGAGGACCCGCGGCGGCCTGCACTATGTGCGGCCTATGCGCCCGACAGGGACTTGTGCGGTGACGACCGGCAGCAGGCCCTGGTCCGCATCGCGGCACTTGAACGAAACAGCGCCCCCGCGGGAGAATCTTCGCGATGACCGAGATGCCCCTGTTTCCACTGTCTTCCGTTCTTCTACCACACGGGCGCATGCCACTGCAGATCTTCGAGCGGCGGTACCTGGACCTGGTGCGCGACTGCATGAAAACCGGTCAGCCATTCGGCGTGGTTTGGATTCGCCGGGGCTCCGAGGTGTCCGGTCAGGGTCGGGCTGCGCCCGACCTGGGAGACTACGGCACTACCGCCCGCATCGTCGATTGGGACCAGTTGCCCAACGGGCTGCTGGGTATCACCATCGAGGGCGATCAGCGTTTCGAGCTGTATCATACAAGCACCCGCGAGGATGGTCTGGTGATCGGCGAGGTCACCCTGTCCCCGCCACGGGAAAGTGTACCCATGCTGGATGTCTGGCGGCCCCTCGTCGATGTGTTGCAGAGCCTGCAGACCCATCCTCATGTCCAGCGAATGAATCTCGCGGTCGACGACGGGGACCCGTGGCAGGTGGCCTATAGTCTGCTGCAGTTGCTGCCGCTGGAAGAGTCCCTGAAGTATGAACTGCTGGGGATAGACAACCTGGTGGAATTGATGCGGGAGCTCGATATCATTCTCAACCAGATCTCCGGGGAGGATTGAGCCCAGCCAGGCGTGTTTACGCGGCCTTGGCCGCCGGCAGGCTGAACTCGAACCGGGTACCCTCGTTGACGGCACTCGATACGGTGATGCGACTGCCGTGCAGGTCAAGAATGCGCTTGACGATTGCCAGGCCCAGACCAGTCGATTTGTCGCTGGACTGCTGCCCCTTGTCGCTGCAGTAAAAGCGCTCGAAGATACTGCCGATCTGGTCCTCGGGTATCCCGCAACCGGTATCGGACACGGCCACCGCGATCTGGTCTGGTCGGGCGCTGAGGTCCAGGGTGATGTGGCCCCCCTCCGGCGTGTAGTCCAGGGCATTGCGTATCAGGTTCTCCAGCACCCGCTGCACCAGGGCAATATCCGCGTGTACCAGCGCCTGGTCGGACTCGCCCTCAAGCGTCAGCTCGATACGTCGGCGCCTTGCCTCCAGCTCGAAATCCTGTACCACGTCGTGCAGCAGTTCACGCAGGGGGAAGGTCTCCAGTGACAATGGCATGCTGCCTGAATCCAGCTTCGAGAGTTCGAACAGGTCTCCGATCAGGGCACCCAGTCGCCGGGTGTGCTTGCGGGTAACCTGCAGGTAGCGCGCCCGCTCCCCGGCGTCCAGTTCGTCGTTCTTGAGCAGGAGGGTATCGACATAGCCGTGCATTGTGGCCAGAGGCGTGCGCAGGTCGTGTGAGACGTTGCTGATCAGCTCGCGGCGCAATCGGTCGTTTTCCTGGAGGGCGACGAACTGGTCGTGGATCTTGTGGGCCATCGCCCTGAACACTGCGTCCAGCCGGCTGATTTCATCACCCCTGCCGGCCTGCTCCGGCGATATCGCCGGGTCGTGTGCGAACTCGGTCGCGGGATCAAAGCCGGAATCGGAAAAGGCCTGGACGGAATGCGTCAGCCGGCCCAGCCGGCGGGTCAGCAGTCCAAACACGAGCAGACCGGCCAGGAACCCGCCGATGATCAGGGCCGCGATCGCGCCCATGCTGGTCTTGCGTACGTAACTGCCACGGATGCTTCCCGCCAGTTCGTCGTACTGCCGCCCTCCCAGCACCACGTAGAGGTAGCCCTGCAGGCTTTCACCGTCGAGAACGGGAAACGCCGAGAAAACTTTCTCCCGATCCGGGTTGCGCGGATCGGAGCCGTAAAGGGGCAATTTGGCGCTACCGTCCACCAGGGTTTTCACCGGCGCCAGGTCGACCCGGTTCGTCAGCACCGATTCCGGCGGCAGGCCGTGCCCGAGAATCCGCCCGCCGGGGTCCAGCAGGTAGACCTCGACGGACGGGTTGATCACCATGGCCTGCTCGGCCAGTCTCTCCAGTTCCTCCCGGTTGACCACACCCTCCTCGATCAGGGTGGTTTGACCGGTGACGTACATGGCGATCGACCCGTTCAGGCGCTGGGTCAGTTCCTCGTGATACTGGCGGGTGCTCCATTGCTCCACCAGCAGAAATCCCCCCCCGACCATCACCATAATCAATAGCAGGGCCAGTGAGAGTCGAGTGAAAAGAGAGTTCATGTGGCGAAAGTGGTCAGGGGGTGTTCCATTTTGTAGCCCACACCCCAGACCGTGACGATATAGTGAGGGTTATTGCCGTCCGGCTCGATCTTTCCCCGCAGACGGTTGATGTGGGAATTCACCGTGTGTTCGTATCCCTCGTGACCGAATCCCCAAACCGAGTCCAGCAGTTGCGCCCGGCTGAAGACTATTCCGGGGTGTCGGGCGAAATACAGCAGGAGGTCAAACTCCCGTGCCGTGAGCTCCACCTTGTGTCGGTTCACGTGCACCTCCCGGCGGGAAGAATCGATATGGATGTCGCCGATCGACAATGGTGCCACCTCCGTTGCGGCGGAGCGGCTCACCGCGTCGATGCGCCGGAACAGGGCTTTCACTCGCGCTACCAACTCCGAGACGCTGAAGGGCTTGGTCACGTAGTCGTCTGCCCCCAGTTCCAGTCCCAGCACACGGTCCAGCTCGGAGGACTTGGAGGTGAGCATCAGGATGGGTACGTAGTTTTCGGCCGCGCGCAAGGCCCGGCATATGGCCAGTCCATCCGGTCCTGGCAGGCGTAGGTCGAGCAACACCAGGTCCCACCGCCGCGCAAACGCCTGGCGCATGCCCTCATGACCATCGGCTGCGATCGTGACTGTATAGCCCTCGTCCCGAAGATGCAGGGCGATCAGATGGGCGATATCCGGCTCGTCCTCGACCACCAGGATTGTGTGTTCTGCCACGGTTATTACCTCCAGCCTGCCGGAGTTTAGAGCACAACTATCACGAAACTATCCCGGCGCCTGTAACAAAATTTCCGGTAGAAGAGTGCCGCCCGGCGCGGAGCGGGGCGGCGATACGGAGGCAGGCTCAGGGATCTGTGCGGCCCGGCCCGAGCAGTGGGCAGGAAAAGTAGGTGTCGCCCTCGTCCATGACGCCGTCGCTGTTGGTGTCCAGCCACCAGCGTCCGCCGACGAACTCATGGTCCCCGGGCCCCCATTCGGTCATGGGTCCCCCGTGGGGCCCCCCCATTTCCAGCTTCTGGAACCGCCCCGCGGGTGGCAGTGACTTTGCGGCCACAAATGAGTCGTAATAAAGACCCTGGCTGGTTACATAGACGACGATGTCGGGATTGTCCCGGTCGCGGCCTCCGGCGGTGGCGTTGCCTGCCATTATTGTCTGTGCCAGGACGACCGCTCCGGCGGCGACTGCAGTTTTGACTGCTGTTCGATTCATTTCCTTTCTCCTGCGAGTTGCGAGTTCACATCGAACCCGTGGGAGATACTAGGAAACAGATATCACGGAACTTTCACGCCCCGGTAACGTTTTTATGGCGGATCCGCCTCAGCTGAAGTCCGGTATCCAGCCGCCCGACTCCTTCCACCGGTTCACGATCTCGCAAAACAGCTCCGCCGTGCGCTCCGCGTCATAGGCGGCGGAGTGGGCCTCGCTGTTGTCAAAAGCGATTCCGGCTTCGTTGCAGGCCTTGGCCAGCACGGTCTGGCCGAACGCGAGGCCGGAGAGCGTGGCCGTATCGAAAAAGGAGAAAGGATGGAACGGGTTGCGCTTGATGGCACAGCGCTCCACGGCCGCATTGATGAAGCCGGCGTCGAAATGGGCATTGTGCCCCACGAGGATCGCCCGACTGCAGTTTTGCTCCCTGATCTCCTTGCGTATCGCCCGGAACAACTCGCCGAAGGCCTCCTCCTCGCCTATTGCTTCACGGAAGGGATGGTAGGGATCGATGCCGGTAAAATCGAGAGCCGACTGCTCGATATTAGCCCCTTCGAAGGGCTTTACGTGGAAGTCCAGGGTGCGGTGCACCCGCAGCGCACCGTCCTCGTCCATGCGCACGATACTGGCCGCGACTTCGAGAATGGCGTCAGTGGCAGCTATGAACCCCCCGGTCTCCACGTCGATCACGACGGGCAGGAAACCGCGAAAACGGTCACAGATACGATGGTTGCCGGTTTCGCTCAAGGTGTCATTGACCTGGCGTCACTACCTGCCACCCCACGGACTCACCGGCGCGCAGCGGTGTCAGGCTCTCCTCGCCCAGGGGTAACTGCGGCGGAATATCCCACGGCTGCTTGCGCAGCGTGATCGTCTCCCGGTTGCGTGGCAGGCGATAGAAGTCCGGTCCAAAGTGGGAGGCAAAGGCCTCGAGTTTTTCCAGGGCGTCCAGTTGTTCGAATACCTCGGCATAGAATTCGAGGGCGGCGTGGCCGGTATAGACGCCGGCGCAGCCGCAGGCTGTCTCCTTGGCCCTGGTGCTGTGCGGTGCCGAGTCAGTGCCCAGGAAAAACTTCGGGTTTCCGGAGGTGGCCGCCTCCATCAACTCGTTCTGGTGGATATTGCGCTTCAGTACGGGCAGGCAGTAGAAATGCGGCCGGATGCCGCCGGCCAGCATGTCATTGCGGTTGAAGAGCAGGTGGTGGGCGGTGATGGTGGCCGCCACATTGTTTCCCGCTTCACGGACGAAGGCGACCGCGTCCCGCGTGGTGATGTGTTCGAGCACGATGCGCAAACCGGGAAAACGCTTCGCCATGGGTGCCAGGTGCTTTTCGATAAACACTTTCTCACGATCGAAGATGTCGATGTGCGGCTCGGTCACCTCGCCGTGTATCAGCAGCGGGATATCCGCTTCCTCCATCGCCGCCAGGGTGGGGTAAAGCCCGTCCAGTTCCGCCACGCCGGCTTCAGAGTTGGTGGTAGCGCCGGCGGGATAGAGCTTTACCGCATGCAGGAACTCCGCGGCGGCGGCCACCTGTATTTCCGCCGCGTCGGTCTGGTCGGTCAGGTACAGCGTCATCAGGGGTTCGAACTGTCGCGGCAGGCCCCGCATCGCTTTCAGGATACGCTCCCGGTAGGCAGCGGCGGCGGCCACCGTGGTAACCGGCGGCGTCAGGTTGGGCATGACGATCACCCGCCCGAAATAGCGGGCCATGTCGGCGCAGGTGTCTGCCAGCGCCGCGCCGTCACGCAGGTGTACATGCCAGTCATCGGGGCGGGTAATGGTCAGTTCGGTCACTTGCGGTTGGCCCTGCTGGAATCGACGCCTAGGAAGCGGGGAATGCTACCCTAAAGCGGACCGCTTCGAAACAGGCTGGGAAATGCCACCGCCCGGGAGTAAACTGTGCGCCGTTTTTTCGTTGAGTTTCCTGGGAGTATGACATGTCTGACGTGAACAAAGTGGTCCTGGCCTATTCCGGGGGTTTGGATACCTCCGTGATCGTGCGCTGGCTGCAGGACACCTACGGCTGTGAGGTGGTGACGTTTACTGCCGATATCGGTCAGGGCGAGGAGGTTGAGCCCGCCCGGGCCAAGGCGGAGGCACTGGGGATCAGGCAGATCTATATCGACGACCTGCGCGAGGAGTTCGTGCGCGACTTCGTGTTCCCCATGTTTCGGGCCAATACCGTCTACGAAGGCGAGTACCTGCTCGGCACCTCCATCGCCCGTCCGCTGATCGCCAAGCGCCTGATCGAGATCGCCAATGAAACCGGTGCAGATGCCATTTCTCACGGGGCCACCGGCAAGGGAAACGACCAGGTGCGCTTCGAACTCGGCGCCTACGCCCTCAAACCCGGCATCCGTGTCATTGCACCCTGGCGCGAGTGGGATCTCACGTCCCGGGAGTCCCTGATGGCTTACTGCAAGACCCACGACATTCCCGTGGACTTCGCCAATGCGAAGAAGAAGTCCCCCTACTCGATGGATGCCAACCTCCTGCATATTTCCTATGAGGGCGACCTGCTCGAGGATCCCTGGGCGGAGCCGGAAGAGGATATGTGGCGCTGGAGCGTCAGCCCGGAGGAGGCACCCGACACTGCCTCGTATATCGAGCTGGATTTCGAGGGCGGGGATATCGTCGGCATCGACGGGGAGGCGATGAGTCCCGCCACGGTGCTGGAGACCCTGAACCGGGTCGGCGGTGCCAACGGTATTGGCCGCGACGATATCGTTGAGAACCGGTACGTGGGCATGAAATCCCGCGGTTGTTACGAGACTCCCGGGGGCACCATCATGCTCAAGGCCCACCGGGCCATTGAATCGCTGACCCTGGACCGGGAAGTTGCCCACCTCAAGGATGAGCTGATGCCGCGCTACGCGAAGCTGGTCTATAACGGTTACTGGTGGTCCCCGGAACGAAAAATGCTGCAGGCGGCTATCGACGCATCCCAGGTCGACGTCAACGGCAAGGTCCGGCTCAAGCTGTACAAGGGGAATGTTGTCGTCGCAGGGCGCCAGTCAGCCGACAGCCTTTTCGACGAGCATATCGCCACCTTCGACGAGGACGGCGGCGCCTACGACCAGGCTGACGCCGAGGGATTCATCAAGTTGAATGCCCTGCGCATGCGCATTGCTGCCACAAAGGGGCGTTCTCTGCTCTGACATGGCTTTTAAATGGTAGGAGCCCACTCTGTGGGCGACCGGGTTATCTGCAAATTTTGTTCGCCCACGGAGTGGGCTCCTACGGGACCCTTTGCCCACGGAGTACCCGGTAAAACGGGGCAGGTCCTGGGCTCTAGCGATCCCGGGTCAGCGGTACGAAGCGCACGGGCAGGACTGACCGCCTGCTCACCTCACCCTTGTCGTCGACCTCCACCAGCAGCAGTTCCTGGTACCCATGGTGCTCGC
>JAHEEV010000005.1:28138-31376 GCA_024640505.1 Halieaceae bacterium | reverse complement strand
CCTGGGCTCTAGCGATCCCGGGTCAGCGGTACGAAGCGCACGGGCAGGACTGACCGCCTGCTCACCTCACCCTTGTCGTCGACCTCCACCAGCAGCAGTTCCTGGTACCCATGGTGCTCGCCGACGGGTATGACCAGTTTGCCCCCCGGTTTGAGTTGCTTGAGCAGGGGCGGGGGAATCTGCTCCGCGGCTGCGGTGACGATGATGCCGTCGAAGGGCGCATGTTCGGGCCAGCCGGCGTAGCCGTCCCCGGCACGCACCGTGACATTGTCGTAGCCCAGCCGTTTCAGGGTATCCGCCGCATCGTTGGCCAGTTCCTCCACGATCTCCACCGTGTAGACATGCTTGACCAGGTGGGCCAGTACCGCTGCCTGGTAGCCGGAGCCTGTGCCCACTTCGAACACCACGTCATCCGGCTGGGGATCCAGAAAGTCTGTCATCAGGGCCACGATCAATGGCTGGGAGATGGTCTGGCCCGCCTCGATCGGCAGGGGCGTGTTCCGGTAGGCGAGGTGGCGGTACTGGGGTAGTACGAACTCTTCCCGCTGCACCGCCGCCATCGCGTTCATCACCCTGTCACTGAGCGTCGCGCGTCCGGTGTAATCCGCCGATTCGCGCACGGAGTCGCGGATGGCGTCGAGCATGTACTGATGCTCCGGGGATAGTTCGGTTTTATCCATGCCCAATGCTGCCATCGTCGTCAACAGCAGCGCCGGCAGTAACCGGCGCCGCACTCTGATCAAGGGGTGTACCAGATCGGTGAGGTGTAGGCCCGCTCCTGAGTGGAGACCGGGGCGCCCTCGGGTATATCCACGCCGAAACGGACCGCATCGTGGGTCGACCAGCGCGGCGTGGGTATCTCCAGAACCCGCGCATAGTAGAAGGCGCGCTGCTTCGCGTCGAAATCCGGGTCGGTCCACACGGTAGCCAGTTCCGAGGCACCGATGGTGTTGCTCCAGGATGCCGTGGCTGCGTTGACCGTATTGCCCACCGCCGGCAACTTGCCATCGGCGCCGGGCTCGCGGTCACCCGACCAGGCCACGTCGTACACCTGTTCACGCGTTGTGCCGCCATCCTGCCAGCCCTTCACGATCTGGATGCGATCGAGGTTGGCGCCGATGGGATCCCGCAGGGCGTAGACCATGAAACTGGGCGCGCTCTTGCCGCCGTCCCGGGCAGGCAGGTCGCCGCCCATGGGCACGCCCTTGCTGTACCCGGCGAAGACCGGCTGGCGATTGTTCAAATCGGCCAGGGTGAAGTTCCAGCCGCCGAAGAAACGGACCATCATGCGGCTCCCGGTGGTGGCATAGGTCTCCTTCCGCTCCATGGCGTCGAAGATGGCGGCGCGGGTATTCTCCGTGGCCCAAACTGCCGCCAGACCTGAGGCGACCTGCTGCCAGCCCATGATGGTGCCGTTGTCATTGGACATGAACGGGTGGCTCATGCGCTCGGGGCTGGGCTCGGCACCGGAGTGCTTGCCGAAAAAGTTATCCTCCTGCGTCGTGGCGAGGGAGGTATGGCTGTCGGTGGAGCCGATCATGCCGAACTTGTAGGGATTGGTGCCCAGCTTGTTTTCCAGCAGCAGACCCCGCTTGAGCGCTTCCCGGGCGTACTCGCCGGCCAGCATGTCGTCGGTCTTGGCTTCGGAAACATCGAGGTTGCCGATATCCCAGGTCTCGTAGTCGGCGAACTCGTCATCGGGGGAGAGGAACGGGTGGGTCTCGCCGTCGCCCTTGATCTGGGTGGCCTCGTACAGGGGCTCCCATTTGGCCCGGCGCTCCGCGTAGTTCGCGTCCAGTCGCTTGCCGTCGTTCTGTTTGTCGATGGGGAACATGATGCCGTTGGCCAGGTTGCCGTTATGCGCAATCGCCAGGACATCGCCGCCCGTTTGCTCTTCATAGTTCTCCAGCCAGGTCCACAAATCCCGGGGATTGGTGCTGCCCTGGGGGGCGATCGTGGTAAAGGGCACCGTCTGGCCGCCCTTGTCACCGCCGTCGCGGTAAACCACCACGCGGTGCATGTTGTTACCGCGCACCAGGGAGGTCCACTCGTAACCGATGAAGGCGGTGAAGCGGCCCGGCTCGTTGTATTGCTCTGCCGCTTTCACGGTCTTGGCCCAGGCGTTTTTATAGGGGGTCGAGTCGGGGGTATACACCAGCGCTTCCGGGAACTGGCCCTGGGAGAACAGGCCGATCAACTCCAGGGCCACGCTGACCCCGTCACCGGACTGGATGCGGTTGTACCAGTCCTTGCCGGTGGGGTCGGACAGGATATGGGGTGCCCCGGCAATCATGTCGGGAAAGAAGCCCATGTTGTCCGAGTGATCAGCCACCACGAGGAAGTCCAGTGGCCGGGAGAGGCGCACCGGCCCGGCCGTGGTGGATTCCACTTCCTCGCCGCGGGCGAAGCGGTAGGCCGCGTCGAGTCCCAGCCGGTTGCCGAAAGCGCCCGCGTCCATGGAGATGTCCGTGTGCAGATGGGTATCACCCCAGTAAACGCCGGTGGCGAAGCCGCGCCCCGCATAGGGTGAATAGGCTTTGCCGGTATAGGCCTTGGACAGCCCGCTCTCCCCCGGCGGTGGCGGGACCTGGGCGACCGCCGACAGGGTTACGGATGCGGCGAGGCTGGCCGCCACGGTTCTCAATGTTTTGCGGTAAGGCATGCTGATGGTTCCCGGTCAGTTGTCTGCAGGGGTATGAGTCTTCTTGTAGAATAGCTTATTTCGATCTGCTGGCAACCGGGAGCAGGTATGAACGTTTTTATTCTGAATACCGGGCGCTGCGGCTCCACCTCCATTATCGAGGCCTGCCGCCATATCACCAACTACACATCGGCCCACGAATCCCGCAGCGGCCTGCTGGGGGAGGCGCGACTGGCCTACCCGCCCGATCACATCGAGGCCGACAACCGCCTGAGCTGGCTGCTGGGCAGACTGGATCGAACCTATGGTGATGACGCCATCTATGTCCATCTGATGAGGGACCCCGCCAGGGTGGCGAACAGCGTGGTGCAACGCTATTCCCACGGCATCATTCTGGCCTACCGCAGGGGCATCCTGCGAGGACTGGACCGGGACGCCGACGCTTACGAGGTGTCGCTCGATTACTGTGATACGGTGACCGAAAACATCCGCTGCTTCCTCAAGGACAAAAGTCGCACGATGGAATTTCACCTCGAGGAGGCGGAACGGGACCTGCGACGGATGTGGGATCTCATCGGCGCCGAGGGGGACTTCGAG
>JAHEEV010000005.1:18554-28038 GCA_024640505.1 Halieaceae bacterium | reverse complement strand
TTCCATTGGAACATCAACTGACGGTCTGGTGTGTCACTGACAATAAGCCGGGCCACCTGAGCCAGTTGCGGGGTCTGGTGCGTGCACTGTCCGAGCGGCGGGAACTTTCCATCCACTGGATCGAGGTTGGTGATCGTACCCGCCGACGCAAGGCCCCTGACAGTGGGCGTCCCGACCTGATTATTGCCGCCGGCCACGGCACCCACCTGCCTGCGCTGTCGCTGAAACGGCGGTTCGGTGGGAGGCTGGTGGCAATCATGAAGCCCAGCCTGCCCCGCCAGTTGTTCGACCTGTGCATCATTCCGGAACACGATGGCGTTCGCCCCTCTGCTCGCGTGTTGACAACGCTGGGTGCGATCAATGACATAGAGCCCGCGTCCGATTCGCGGGAAGACCAGGGCCTCATCCTGGTCGGTGGCAGCGCCAGGCACTATCAATGGTCGGATGCGCAGATGATCGAACAGCTGCGCGAACTCAAGCGGGCGCTGCCCGGACAACACTGGACCCTCACGACATCCCGTCGCACCCCCGCGTCTTTTGTAGCGGGGTCTGCCGGGCTGCAGGATGATCACTTCGCCGTTATTCCGTTCGAGCAAACCGATCGCGAATGGCTGCTGGGCATGTACCGGGACTGTGGTGTGATCTGGGTCACCGAGGACAGCGCCTCGATGGTCTACGAGGCGCTGACGGCGGGAGCGCAGGTTGGCGTGCTATCGGTCCCCAGGCGGGGCGAGGGCCGCGTCAGCCGCGGTCTCGACCAGCTGTGTGCCAGCGGGCGGGTGACCACCCTCGATCAGGTCAAATCCATGGGCACTATGGCGCCAGCTGCCACGCCGTTGTCAGAGGCGGGTCGTGTGGCAGAATACCTCGATGACTGGTTGCAAGCCCGGGAGGGTGGCAGAAAGCGATGAAAGTCCTGCAGATATTGCCTGGCCTGGAGAGCGGCGGTGTGGAGAGAGGCGCTGTCGACTTCGCCCGGGAGCTGTTCAACCGGGGTCACGAGTCGCTGGTCATGTCTTCCGGCGGCCGTATGGTGCCGCAGCTGGAAGCCGAGGGCAGCCAGCATGTCACCTTCCCTGTCCACCAGAAATCCATCAAGTCGCTGTTTCGCGTCAGGCGCCTGCGGCAGGTGCTGCACCAGTTGCAGCCCGACATCATACACGTCCGGTCCCGGGTGCCCGCCTGGATGGTCTGGCTGGCGATCGGCAAGGAGCCGGTCTCCCAACGGCCGGGGCTGGTGTCGACCTTTCACGGCCTCTACTCCATCAATCGCTACAGCGCCATCATGGGCTGCGGCGACCGCGTCATCGCCATCTCCCACTGCGTGCGACAGTACATCGTCGACAACTACCCGCAAATCGACCCCGGCAAGATTTCGGTCGTGCACCGGGGTGTTGATACCCGGCAGTTCAACCGGGACTACCGCCCCGACCCTGCCTGGCTGCGGGATTTCCTGGAGGAGTACCCTCGGCTGGAGGGCAAGCCCCTGCTTCTGATGCCCGGGCGCCTCAGCCGGTGGAAAGGGCAGACGCGTTTTATCGATCTGTTGGCGGGGTTGCGGGACCAGGGGGTGAGCTGTCACGGCGTGATCGTGGGCGAGCCCGATCCGGGCAGGGAGGCCTACGTGCATGAGCTGCATAAGCTCGTAGCGGAAAAGCGCTTGCAGGAGCATGTCAGCTTTCTCGGCCACCGCTCCGACATGGCCAATATCTATGCCCTGTCCTCCGTGGTATTTAACCTCTCGCTGCAGCCCGAACCCTTCGGGCGCACGGTGATCGAGGCCCTGGCAATGGGCGTGCCCGTCGTTGCATTTGACCGGGGAGGGCCTGCGGAATCACTGCGCGCCTGTCTCCCGCAGGGGCTGGTGCCTGACAACGACGAGGCCGCACTGGTCACAGCGACGGTTGCCATGCTGAATGAGCCGCCGCCGGTGCAACTGCCGGATGCATTCACCCTGACGACGCAGGCCAACGCCACCCTGGACATCTACCGCGAGCTTCTCGGATGTTCCCGCGACGCATCTGCTATATCATTGGCCGACCGATAACCGCCCCGGTCGCTCCCTGCCATGCGAATCCTCCACGTCGCCCATCAGCAATTGCGCAAGTACGGCCTTACCCGGGTCAGTTGGGCGCAGAAACTGTATTACGGTCTGGTCAAGAACGACTACCTGGTGCAGACATTCAGCGATCGGGACGTGGCGGCCTTCGAAGCCCCCCTGGGTATCCGCGAGCTGGGGCGCCGGGCCGCCAACAAGCGCCTGCTGCAGACCGTGGAGGCCTTTGCGCCCGAGTTGGTCATCGTCGGGCACTGCGACATCATCAGTAACGCCACCCTGCAGGCTATCCGCGACCTGCTGCCCGGCGTGGTCATCGCCGGCGCTAATAACGACCCGCTTTTCGTGCCGGAAAACGCGGCCAAGATTGCCCACCGGTGCGAGGTGGTGGATGCCATGTTCGTCTCCACCGGCGAGGTCGAACTGCAGCGCTTTTCCGGCAAGCGCGCGCGTCTGCTGCATATGCCCAACCCGGTCGATCCTGCCATCGAGAGCTGCGACAGCTCGCAGCGGACCGATCTGCCCCACGACCTTATTTTCTGCAGCAAATCGGAGGACTACACCGAGCGCGGTACCACCGTTGCGTATCTCCGCGAGCACCTGGGTGATGACATAAGCTTTTACACCCCCGGCAGTTACGGTGTCCCCGGGGTCTGGGGGAGGGATTACGATCTCGCCCTGGCGGACAGCAGGATGGGGCTGAACCTCAACCGGCAGGAGGGTCTCCACTGGTACTCCTCCGCCAGAATGGCGCAGATGGGGGGCAACGGGCTGCTGGTTTTCACCCACAGGAGCGGCGGCTTCGACAGCCTGTTTCCGCCCGAGAGTCTGGTTTACTTCGACTCTCCGGAAGAACTGTTGCAGCAGGTGCAGGCGTTCCACGCTGACGACGATCGCCGCCGGCACTGGGCGGCGAACACCCGGGCGTTCTTTCACCGGGAGATCAACAGCACGCTCTATGCCCGCTACATCGTCGAGGCGAGCCTGCAGCGGACTTTTTCACATGACTATGCCTGGTGCGGGGACTGACGGAATGACGCCATCGGTTTCCCTGGTGCAGTCCCTGGCCGGTGCCGAATTCGGCGGCGCAGAGAATTTCTATACCCGCCTGGTCTGCGCCATAGCGGGTGTGGAGGACATCGAGCAGACCGCCTGCACTCGCGACATTCCCGCGAGGGTGCGGCAGCTGCAGGCGGCCGGCGTACCGGTGGAGACATTCCGCTTTGGCGGCCGTTTCGATCTGCTGGACCACTACCATTACCGGCGTGCCCTGAAACGCCTCTCCCCCGATGTCGTGCTCACTTACATGAACCGGGCGAGTGTGCTGACTCCGCGGGGCAGTTATAAACTGATGTGCCGGCTCGGCCACTACTATGACCTGAAATACTACCGCCATGCAGATTACTGGATCGGTAATACGCAGGGTATTTGCGATTACATCGTCCGGGGAGGGATGCCCGCAGAGCGCGTATTGCACATTCCGAACTTTGTCGACGAATCCCCCGTGCAGGCCGTTCGTCGTGAGGACCTGGGCGCGTCCGGCGATGGCCCCCTGCTGCTGGCTGCGGGGCGACTGCACCAGAACAAGGCCTTCGATGTGCTGTTGCGGGCCCTGCCGCAGGTGCCTGAGGCACGGCTCTGGCTGGCCGGGGAGGGCCCTGAGCGGGAGGCGCTGCAGTTACTGGTGCGTGAGCTGGGCCTGGCAGACCGGGTACAGTTTCTGGGTTGGCGCGACGACGTGGGCGCCCTGATGCAGGCCGCTGACGCATTTGTCTGCCCATCGCGCCACGAGGGCCTGGGCGGTATCGTCCTCGAGGCCTGGTATCACCGGTGTCCCATCGTTGCGACGGCTTCCCAGGGTCCGGCGGAACTGATCGAGGACGGTGTGACGGGACGGCTGGTCCCGGTGGACGCGGTCGACGAGCTGGCGGGCGCCATCAACGACGTACTCTCTGCGCCGGGACAGGCGGGGGACATGGCAGGTCGTGCCCGGGCGCAGTACGACGCGCACTATGCCAGGACCGTTATTGTGCAGCGCTATGCCGAAGTCTTCCGGCAGGTAGCTGCGTGACGAGCGATGCACGTGGAGTCGATGGCGATGCCTGCATAGACCTTGGCACGGAGGAGGATGCCTTCACGCGCGGCGGCAACCGCTTGTGTTTTATCGATCCCCGGGATCGCGATCGCTGCATCAAGGTTCTCCGCCCCGACCGTCTGCCGGCATTGAAACGCGCGGAAAAAGGGTTTCCCAAAAACCTGAAACCCCTGGATCGCTTCGACGACAACGTGCAGGAGTTCAGGGTCTATGAACGCATCCGTCGAGCGATCGGGCCTCGGGCGCACGATTTTATCCCGCGCCTGCACGGTTGGGTGCAGACGAATTTCGGTGAGGGACTCTGCTCCGATCTGATCCGGGACGCGGACGGCAGAATTTCCATCACCCTGAAACAGTACCTCTGGCTCCATGGAATGGATGAAGCTATCGAGCAGGTATTGACGGCGTTCTCCACGGGGTGGGCCGGGAGTGGTATGCCTTCGCGCAATCTGCTGTTGCATAATATGGTCGTGCAGACGGGAGCGGAGGGGCCCGCACGTATTCTGGTGATCGACGGGCTGGGATGGCCGGACTTGTTGCCATTGGCTTATTACTGGCCGGCGCTTGCGCGGCGCAAGGCTTCCCGCAAGACCCGGGCGCTGAGGAGCAGCATCGAAAGCTTTCTGCCCAAACGGGGTGATCGTTCGGATTACGGCTATCACGGCTGGCTGGAAGAGCGTCAGCGTGGCGCATGACCACGCAGATTCGGTGCCTGCGGCCGGGGTGACAGGATCGGGGGGATGGCTGGACTCGGCAGTCAATCGCGTTATTGGTGCCGGACTGTTCTTGATGTGCGGGGGTTTTTATTTTTTCCCCGACTATGGCGGCATTGCCCGTGTTTTTTATCTGCTGGTGCTCTTGCCCGCAGTCCTGGTCTCACCTTTCTGTCTGTCTCGCCTGCACCCTCTATCGCACTGGGCGCTGTTCCTGCTGCCCCTTTGCTACCTCGCCCTGAGCACCAGCTGGGCGATGTCTGCAGAGGTTTCCGGGGGACGCAGCGTCTGGTACCTGTGCAAGCCCCTGCTGTTCCTGGCCGCCCTGTTTCTCGCCATCAACCTGGTGCTGCCCCGTTGTGCCCGACTGCCGGAGGCGCTGATTCAGTCCCTGTCGGTCGTGGCTCTGGTGACGGGCATCATCGCGCTGTACCAGTACCTGCCGACAGCGATAGCCACCGGGAAATGGCCGCGTATGGCGGGTATTTCGCTGCGCGCGGATATCAATGTGACCGCGGCACTCTACGGGATCAATTGCCTGTTCTGCGTCTGGGGGTTGCTGCACTGGGGTGATCGCTGGCGCTGGTTGCTGGTGGCTTCACTGCTGGTTTCCCTGGCCCTGGCCCTGCTGTCGCGTAGCAAGGTGCCGCTGATCTGTGCCCTGTGTGCCTGTGGCTGGCTGGTCTGGGCATCTCTGGGCCGTGACTCCCTGCGCAGACTGCTGCCCTGGATTCTGCCGGCTCTACTGGTGTTGCCTCTGGCCTATTTCATCTATTTTGAACGGGTGCCGTTCCTGGATCGCCCCGAGGGCTACTCCCTGCGCCTCGAGCTGTGGTCGCAGGCGTTTGCGCAGGCCGCGTCCCATCCCTGGTTCGGCCACGGGCTGGGCAGTCCGCTGGGGTTTGAACTGCGGGGAAAGCCCTTCGATTCCCATGCGCATAATTTTGTGCTGGATACGTTGCGCTACGGGGGTGCGGTCGGGGCGTCATTGCTGTTACTGCAGATGCTGTCAGCGGCGGTGATAATACGCCGTCTACTCCGCCGGAACCGGGAATACATTCCCGTCGCGCTGTGGTGGCTGGCCGGCGTGCTGTTCCTGCTGACCAATGGCCAGCAGCCCCTGGTGAAGCCCCACCATACCTGGTTTTTCTACTGGTTGCCCCTGGCTTTCCTGCTCGCCGGGGATTTACAGTCCAGGGCCGGCAGCACGCAGGCGGCGGCGAAGAACCGGGAAATCATCAGCCTTCCACCTGCCGATAGGGCTGGGTCTTGATCTGGAAGTATCCCAGGCTGTAACCGAGGCATCGGCAGGCATTCAGCAGCGCGAGGGCGCCGCGCTCGCGCTGGAAGAGCAGGGAGTAGATGAGACTCTGCAAAAGATGGCCCAGTGCTTTGACGGCGTAGTAAAGCACCTTGCCCACGCTGCGTTTCTTGCCCGCGATCGAGCCACTGCCCATCAACAGTCCGACCCGGAATTTGCGCCGGCACAGCCACCCCAGGTTGGCTCGCTCCCTGGGAACGGTTTCGATGACGACGGCTTCCCGGCAGAACACGAGGGGTGTTCCCAGTTGTCGTACGCGGGCGAAGAAGATGGTGTCCTCTCCCCCCTCGGTGGGCCGGCTCTCGTCGAAACGCAATCCGTATTGCCGGACCGGTTCGAGGGGGAGCAGGGTGTTGTTGGTCGCGCAGAGGCTGAGTGCTTCGCCCGTTGCACGCTCCTTGCGCTGGAAAAAGGGTGTCAGTATCTCGCTGGCACCTTCGGGCATGCGCGTCACCACGCGGCCCTGGATGACCGATTGCCAGTCCGTTTCCCGGGCGAAGCGCTCCAGCGCGCAGAGCCAGTCGGGCGCCACCTCCTCGTCGTCGTCGATGAAAACCAGAGCGACACACTTACTGGCCAGTGCGGTATCCAGTAGCCGGTTGCGGGCCTGCGGAATACCGATTCTGGATTCCAGCTCATAGTGGGTAATGAAGGGCGCGTCCGCCATAGCGGTCTCGACGAGTTCCCGGCTGCGGGGTTCACTGTCGTTTTCCACGACACACAGTGTCACGTCCACGGTGGTTGGAATGTCCATGCAGCGGAGGCTTTGCAGCAGCCGGGTGAGTGCGGAGGCACGGTGCCTGGTACAGACGCCGATGCAGAGTTTTACGGCCACGCCCGCGCTCCGCATCTGCTGTCGTCGTCTTCCAGGGTATTCATGTCGGCCGCTGTTCCGCTTGGTGGGCGGCGCCACGGGCCGCAGTGGTGGCGATTATATGACAAATTTGCGCTCCCTGGCTTCGGACCTGGGCAGGGTGCGATCATCACAGGGATGGGTTGCAGGGGCGTCGCACGGGTGACGACACGGTGAACGTTATTCCATCGGATAGGGCATTGGCAGGACGACACTGAGCGCCGCGGCGGCATCGCGTCCGGGATTGCTGTATCCGTGCTTCTGGTCCCCGGGAAAGGCCATGCGAATAGAACACATAAACATGACGGTCAGTGACGTGGCTGCCAGTGCTGATTTCTACCGGCAGGTATTCGGTTTCAAAACCCGTTGGGAGGGCGTCACCGGCAGCGGCTTGCGCGCTGTACACATGGGGACGGATGACAGCTATCTGTCGCTGTTCGAGGCAGCGCGCCCCGGCAGCGCCCCCGCCGGTTATGGGACCGTGGGCTTCAATCATCTGGGTTTCGTGGTCGAGGACCTGGATGCTCTCAGGGAGACGCTGGCGCAGATGGACGTGGCCGTACAGGTCCCCGAAGACTACGACCCCGGGCGCCGATTGTACTTTTTCGACCCGGATGGCATCGAGATCGAGCTGGTGGAGTATTGAGCGTCCTGTCGAGGGCGCCGTTGATGGGTCAGCGAAAGTCCCGTGAACTCAGCCTGAGGTTCTCCAGCTCACCGGTATGGTCGTACAGGGCGCCGGCAATGATATGGGTGACGTTATCTTTTGTTTCCAGGGTGCCGTTTACCAATAGCAGCTGCGCCGTCATCAATACCTGGCGGAACCGCTCCTGCGTGCGCTTCCACACCACGATGTTACTGCTGCCGGTCTCGTCCTCCAGGGTCAGGAACAGGACGCCTGCGGCGCTGCCCGGACGCTGGCGGCAGGTGACCAGTCCGGCGATGCGCACGAAACGGTTGTTGCCGATCCCGGCCAGGTCTGCGTGCCGCTTGCAGCGATTGAAGGGGTGATGGTGGCGCAGCAGGCTCATGGGGTGGGCCCGCAGGGTGAGACCGGTGGCGCGGTAGTCGGATAATACTTCCTCGGCCACGGCGGGCGCCGGCAGTTGCACCGCATCGTCGAAATAGCTGGCGGGTTTCAGCTGTTCGTCCCACAGCAGGGGTTTCGGTTGCTCCAGGGCCATGATCTGCCACTGGGCCTGGTGGCGGTGGCCGCTCAGTGATTGCAGGGCGTCGGCATCCGCCAGGGCCTCCATGTCCCGCTTGTCCAGCTGTGCCCGCTGGCGCAGTTCGCTGATCTGGCGGAAGGGTCCGCGCTGCCGGGCCTCCACCAGGCGCTGTGCCCCCTCCCGGCTCAGGCCCTTCACCAGGCGCAGGCCCAGCCGTATCGGTGGTTGCCCCTGAATGGCCGAGCGACTGTCCAGCAGCTGGTGGTCCCAGGTGCTGTGATTGACGTCCAGCGGCAGGGCGACGACGCCGTGGCGCTGTGCATCCTGCAGCAGCTGGGAGGGACTGTAAAAGCCCATCGGCTGGCTGTTGAGCAGGCCGGCGAAGAATGCCGCCGGGTGGTGGCGTTTGAGCCAGGCGGAGACATAGGCCAGCAGGGCAAAGCTGGCAGAGTGTGATTCCGGGAAGCCGTAGCCGGCAAAACCCTTGATCTGGTCGAACAGGCGGCGGGCGAAGTCCTCGTCGTAGCCGCGTTCGATCATGCCCCGGGTCAGCTTCTGCTCGAAGCTCAACAGTTTGCTGTTCCTGCCCCAGTTGGCGATAGCCCGGCGCAGCTGGTCCGCCTCACCGCCGGAGAAGCCTGCCGCCACCATAGCCAGCCGGATCACCTGTTCCTGGAAGATGGGTACACCCAGGGTGCGTTCCAGCACCGACTTGATGGCCTCACTGGGATAGGTGATGGCCTCCTTGCCCTGCTTGCGCCGGAGGTAGGGATGCACCATGTCCCCCTGGATGGGGCCCGGGCGCACGATGGCGATCTCGATCACCAGGTCGTAGAAGCAGTCGGGCTTCAGGCGCGGCAGCATCGACATCTGCGCCCGGGACTCGATCTGGAACACGCCCACGGTATCGGCAGCCTGCAGCATGCGGTAGGTGGACCGGTCCTCCTTCGGAATGTCGGAAATGGTCCTGATGGTGGGGCAGTAGCGGTGCACCATCTGCAGGCTTTTGCGGATGGCGGACAGCATGCCCAGGGCCAGTACATCCACTTTCAGCAGGCCCAGGGCCTCGATATCCTCCTTGTCCCACTGGATCACGGTGCGGTCCTCCATGCTGGCGTTTTCCACCGGCACCAGGGTCGAAATGGGATTGCGGGTGATGACGAAGCCTCCCACGTGCTGCGACAGGTGGCGGGGGAAGCCGAGAATCTGCTGCACCAGGTTGTAGAAGAGTTCGGCCTGCTGGCTGTGCCCCGCCACACCTTGGCCGGCCGCACCTC